>NZ_JBAKFQ010000003.1:0-293289 GCF_053484255.1 Martelella sp. FLE1502 | reverse complement strand
CCTTTCAACCGTTGTCGGACTTCAGGCAGGCGCAAAGGGCGTTTGATCGCTGGCGGGAACTCTATAACCATCATCGGCCGCATCAGGGCATCGCAATGGCCGTGCCCGCAAGCCGCTACAGCCCGTCGCCCCGCAGCTTTCCCGCCACTCTTCCAGAGCCCGTCTATGATCCAGGCGAGATCGTCAGGCGTGTCAGCAGCACAAAGGCCTATGTCGCATTCAACGGCAAGGCATGGCGTGTGCCGAAGGCCTTCCAAGGGGAAACGCTTGCCATCAGACCCCTCGAAATCGACGGCCAACATGGCGTGTTCTTCGCAGCAAACCAGGTCGCCCTAATCGACCTCAACAAAGACGAATAACTGTCAGGCATCTCTCCGAACACCTGTAAGGGATGTCTCCGGGCTTTACATCAAGCCCGAGGATGACGCAGGATAGGAAGGCGACTCTGTAGAAAGATTGGGCCCGCCGTCAGGCGAGCCCTTGCATTTTAGGAGCGCGCGGTCACGCCGCGTCTTCCAGCTTGCGGCCGGTGGTGAACACCAGCCGGTCGGAGCCGGCGTCGACGCGCACATGGGTGCCGTCGGAGAGTTCGCCGCCCAAGAGCTTCTCGGCCAGCGGATCCTGCACCGCCGTCTGGATCACCCGCTTCAGCGGACGCGCGCCATAGGCCGGATCGTAACCCTTGTCGGCCAACCAGTTGCGGGCTTCCGGGGTGAGATCGAGCACGATCTTGCGATCCGACAGCAGCTTTTCCAAGCGACCGAGCTGGATATCGACGATCTGGCCCATATCGTCCCGGCGCAGCCGGTGGAACAGGATGATATCGTCGACCCGGTTCAGGAATTCCGGCCGGAACGACGCCCGGACCACCGCCATCACCTGCTCGCGCGCGGCCTCGCTGTCCTCATTGTCGCCGAGCTGCGTCAGGAACTCTGCCCCGAGGTTCGAGGTCATGATGATGATCGTGTTGCGGAAGTCGACCGTGCGGCCCTGGCCGTCGGTCAGCCGCCCGTCATCGAGCACCTGCAGCAGAACGTTGAAGACGTCCGGATGGGCCTTTTCGATCTCGTCGAACAGGACCACCTGATACGGCCTGCGCCGCACGGCTTCGGTCAGAACGCCGCCTTCGTCGTAGCCGACATAGCCGGGAGGCGCCCCGATCAGCCGGGCCACGGAGTGCTTCTCCATGAATTCCGACATATCCATGCGGACCATCGCCGTCTCGTCGTCGAACAGGAACCGGGCGAGCGACTTGGTCAGCTCGGTCTTGCCGACGCCGGTGGGGCCGAGGAAGATGAACGAGCCGATCGGCCGGTTCGGATCCTGCAACCCGGCACGGGCACGGCGGACGGAGCGCGACACGGCTTGCACCGCCTCGCCCTGGCCGACGACCCATTTCGCCAGTTCGTCTTCCATACGCAACAGCTTGTCGCGTTCACCTTCCAGCATCTTGTCGACCGGGATACCGGTCCAGCGGGAGACCACCTGGGCGATATTGTCCGGGGTCACGACCTCCTGCAGGATCGAATCCGTGACGGTGTTGTCTTCCGACTCCGCCTCGGCCAGTTCCTTTTCCAGCTTCGGGATCGTGCCATAGGCAAGCTCGCCCGCCTTCTGGTACTCGCCGCCGCGCTGGGCGATCGCAAGCTCGTTGCGCGCCGTCTCAAGCTGTTTCTTGAGATCGGCAGCCTTGTTGAGCTTGTTCTTCTCCGACTGCCAGCGCGCCGTCAGCGCATCGGCTTCTTCCTCCAGCGAGGCCAGTTCGGATTCAAGCCGCGCCAGCCGGTCCTTCGACGCCGTGTCGGTTTCCTTCTTCAGCGCTTCCCGCTCGATCTTGAGCTGCATGATGCGGCGATCGAGTTCGTCGAGCTCTTCCGGCTTGCTGTCCACCTGCATGCGCACGCGGCTGGCCGCCTCGTCCATCAGGTCGATCGCCTTGTCCGGCAGGAACCGGTCGGTGATGTAGCGGTTGGAAAGCGTGGCGGCGGCAACAAGCGCGCTGTCGGCGATGCGCACCTGATGGTGCTGCTCGTATTTTTCCTTCAGCCCGCGCAGGATCGACACCGTGTCCTCGACCGTCGGCTCGGCAACCATGACCGGCTGGAACCGTCGGGCAAGCGCCGCGTCCTTTTCGACATGCTTGCGGTATTCATCGAGCGTGGTCGCGCCGACGCAGTGCAGCTCGCCGCGCGCAAGCGCCGGCTTCAAGAGGTTCGACGCATCCATCGCGCCATCGGCCTTGCCGGCGCCGACCAGCGTGTGCATCTCGTCGATGAACAGGATGATCTGGCCGGCCTCCGCCTGCACTTCGTTCAGCACAGCCTTCAGCCGCTCCTCGAACTCGCCGCGATATTTGGCACCCGCAATCAACGCCCCCATGTCGAGCGCCATCAGCTTCTTGTCCTTGAGGCTTTCCGGCACGTCGCCATTGACGATTCTAAGCGCAAGGCCCTCGGTGATCGCGGTCTTGCCCACGCCGGGCTCGCCGATCAGCACCGGATTGTTCTTGGTGCGGCGCGACAGGACCTGGATCGTGCGGCGGATTTCATCGTCGCGGCCGATCACGGGGTCGAGCTTGCCCTCGCGGGCGTCCTGCGTCAGGTCGCGGGCATATTTCTTCAGCGCGTCATAGGCCTGTTCGGCGCTGGCGCTGTCGGCGGTGCGGCCCTTGCGGATTTCGTTGATGGCCTCGTTCAGGCCGTTCGGCGTTACGCCGGCATCGGCCAGCGTCTTCGCCGTCGAGGCGCTCTTTTCGATCGCAAGCGCGAGCAACAGGCGTTCGACTGTGACGAAACTGTCGCCCGCCTTCTTGGCGGCCTCTTCGGCGGTGGTGAACACCTTGGCGAGCGGCTGGGCCAGGTAAATCTGCCCGTTGCCGCCGGAAACCTTCGGGATTTTCGCAAGCGCTGCGTCATTGGCAAGACGCGCCTTGGCGGCGTCGCCTCCGGCGCGCGCGATCAGCGACGCGGCCATGCCTTCCTCGTCGTCGAGCAGCACCTTCAGGATGTGCGCGGCGTCGAACTGCTGATGGCCCTCGCCCAGCGCGTAGGTCTGCGCGGACTGCAGAAAGCCGCGGACCCGTTCGGAATATTTATCGAGATTCATGTTTCGTGCCTCCATTCCTCACCCTGCCCTTTGTGAAGCGACAGAGCGATGATTCAGGTCAACCCCCTCATTTGAGGCGAGCCGATGACAGCGGCATTCGCTGCCGCCTGAGGCAGATATGGGAGCGGATTTCAGCGGTTTAAAGAGGCCGCGAAACAAATTCGTTGCAGATATGCAACAGGGGGTAAAAGCCGCCAGAATCTCATCTTTCTGTAACCCTCTCCACCCCTCTCCGGCGTCATCCTCGGCCCTGTGCCGAGGATCTAAGCACCTCTCAATGCGACTGGCGTCACGGCTGCCACTTTTCGTGGCGCGATCGCCTGCCAAAACGCCAGCGCCGCTCGCGACCGACGTGGATAGATCCTCGGGTCAAGCCCGAGGATGACGCCGAGAGGAGGAGAAGCCCGTCGCAACGTTCGAATGAACGCGGCCCGCGTTGACTGACGGAGGCGCTCAGCTATGGGCGAAAATGTCGGTTTCTTCCCAGCCCAGAAGATCGAGCTTCGCCCGTGTGGGCAGGAATTCGAAGCAGGCGCTGGCAAGCTCCATGCGGCCGTCGCGGATCAGCCGTTCCATCAGCTTGTCGCGCAGGCGGTGGAGGTAGAGAACGTCGGAGGCGGCGTATTGCAGCTGCGCCTCGGTCAGTTCCTCGGCCGCCCAGTCGGAGGATTGCTGGGCCTTGGAAACGTCGATGTCGAGCATTTCCCTGAGATTGTCCTTGAGCCCGTGCCGGTCGGTATAGGTCCGGGTCAGGCGCGAGGCGATCTTGGTGCAGAACACATTGGCGGTGGTCACGCCGAAAGTGTGATAGAGCACGGCGATATCGAAACGGCCGAAATGGAAGATCTTCTGGCGCTCGGGATCGGCGAGCATGGCGACAAGATTCGGCGCCTCCGTCTGCCCCGGCGCGATCTGGATAAGGTCGGCACTGCCATCGCCCGGCGAAATCTGCACCACGCAGAGCCGGTCGCGACGCGGAATAAGCCCCAACGTCTCGCTGTCGATCGCGATCGCGCCAGTATAACGCGCCGCCTGTTCTGCCGGAATATCCTGTTTGTGCACGCGGATCATTTCGCGCATCTCCATCGCCTGTCTTTTCGTCATGAACCGGGTTCATAGCGGATTGGTCCGCGCGACGATACCCAAAAACGCGGCGGCCGCCGAGAACCTGGCGTGTTGCCGGACGCGCAGAGGTGTTGTGCAACGCCGGCCAAGCGGCTATCGCATGAGGCAAGCCCGGCGGAGACACTCCGCTTCCTTCAGCGTAACAGGAAAGGACGGCCCATGACGCTGCTGAAACCCGTCCGCGCATTGTGGCAGCGCCACCGCGCGCTTTCCATCGCCTTCATCGGGGCCCTGCTTCTGACGCTGGCCTTGGCGCTCAAGACCGTGCTGGCGGTCTATTACTGGCACAGCCCCCGCGAGCTGGAGCTGAAGAGCTGGATGACGCTCGGCCATGTGGCGATGGTCAACGATATCCCCGTGCACGACCTCGCCGAGGCGCTCGGCCTCGATCCGGAACACAGCCGCCGCCTGCCGCTCTGGCGGATCACGCGGGAGCGGGGCGAGACGCTGGAGGAACTTGAAGACCAGATCGCCGAAGCGCTCGACGAGCACGAACAGGCCGGCGACGATGAATGAACAGTTTCTGGCGCTGGTTCCGGTCTACGGCATTCCGGTCATGGCGCTCATCGTGTTTCTGGCCTGCCTCGGCATACCGATGCCCGCCGCCGTGATCATGCTGTTTGGCGGATCGCTGGCGGCCTCCGGCGATCTGCCGATGTTGCCGGCCATCGCCGCCTGCCTCGCGGCCGCATCGACCTCCGACCAGATCGGCTACTGGGTGGGGCGCAAGGGAGGCGCGAAATATGTGGCGCGGTTCGCATCGCGCGGGCCCAAACGCCAGCGTCTGGTGGACCGCGCCCAGGACTATCTGGAGCGGCGCGGCGTTTTCGCCATCTTCTTCACGCGCTGGCTGCTGGCCCAGATCAGCCCCTATATCAACCCGGTGGCGGGCGCTGCCGGCATGCGCTGGCGCGCCTTCACGGTCGCGGCCATCTGCGGCCAGACCGTCTGGGTGTCGACCTATAACCTGCTCGGCTTCACGTTCTCGCGCAACATCATCGCCGTCGCCCATGTCATGGGCAATGCCACCGGCTTTCTCGCCGCCGGCGTGATTTCGCTTGCGCTGTTCTGGTACATCACCCGCGTTCTGCACTTCTCGCTCAAGAAGCGCCGGCGCAAGCGCTATCTGAAACCGCGCGGACGGCGAAGCCGCAACTGAGGTTCATCAAACCGCAGCAAAAACGTCATCGGATTGTTATCCGACGGGACTATCGCGGAAGCGCACTAATACCAAGGATCAACGATTAGAACCCATATGACCGGAGCGATTTTGAAAGCCGGCTAGGCGAAAGCCGCAGTCGTAGCCATAGCTACCGCGAGGATTTTCAACGACGCAGGCTTTCAAAAGCGCCCGGCCCTGAAAGGGTGCGGCTGGAATGACCACCGAGGGCGTCAAGATCCTCGCGCGATGCTCGAGCATCGCTCTGTGGTATTTTCCTACTCGGATGGCCATTCCAGCGCGCATCATATGGGTCCTAATCGTTGGTCCTTGGTATCACCCTTCCCGACGCTCTTTCAAAGAGGTTCCCATGCGCGCCCGTCTCGCACTTCTCGCCGCCGCCACCTGCCTTGCAGGTGCCGCCAATGCCGCAACCATCTATCCGCTCGACCGCGCCACCGTGCTGGCGTCCTCGCCCTTCGACTTCAAGGTCGAGCTGGACGCCGTCTATGACGCCGGCGATATCGACGTCACCGTCAACGGCAAGCCCTATGCCGAGGTCTTCGGCCAGGAAGCCGAATTCGTCGCCGACGAAAAGGGCAAGAACGACGAAAGCCTCGGCTCGGCCCTGATCCTGCGCGATCTCGCGATCGCCGATGCCGGCGACTACACCGTTGCCGTCAAAGCCGGCGACGAGGAAAAGGACGTCACCTGGACCGTTTACGACACGCCGGAAACGCCGAAGGCCAAGAACATCATCTTCTTCGTCGCCGATGGCATGTCCATGGGTCACCGCACGGCTGCCCGCATCATGTCCAAGGGCATGACCGAGGGCAAGGCGAACGGCCGCCTGAACATGGATGACCTCGACAACATGGCCACGATCGGCACCTCCTCGACCCATTCGATCGCGACCGATTCGGCCAACACCATGTCGGCCTACATGACCGGCCACAAGACCCGCGTGAACGCGCTCGGCGTCTATGCCGACCGCACGCCGGACAGCCTGGACGACCCCAAGGTCGAAACCATTGCAGAGGCGCTGCGCCGCCAGACCGGCAAGTCGATCGGCGTTGTCTCCACCGCTGAAATCGAAGACGCCACGCCTGCCGCCGTCGTCGCCCATACCCGTCTTCGCGGCGACAAGGCCGAGATCGTCGGCATGTTCTACGACGTCAAGCCGGAGGTCATCCTCGGCGGCGGTTCCGCCTACTTCCTGAAGTCCGATGTCGCCGGCTCCAAGCGCAAGGACGACAAGGACTACATCGCCATGTTCGAAGATGCCGGCTACACCGTCGTCACCTCCGCCGACGAACTGGCGTCTGCCGAAAAGCCGGAGGACGGCAAGCTGCTCGGCCTGTTCCATACCGGCAACATGGACTCCACGATTGATCGTGACTCCCTGAAGATGGGCAGCGTCGACAAATTCCCGAACCAGCCGGGCCTCGTGGACATGACGACAGCGGCGATCGAACAGCTTTCGCAGAACCCTGAAGGCTTCTTCCTGATGGTCGAGGCCGCCAATGTCGACAAGATGTCGCATCCGCTCGACTGGGACCGCGCCGCCATCGACATGATCGAATACGATCAGGCCATCGGCGCCGCCATGGAATGGATGAAGTCCAATCCGGATACGCTGATCGTCGTCACCGGCGACCACACCCACGGCTTCTCGGTCATCGGCACGATCGACGACGAGGTCGAAGCCGACGAGATGCGCAACAAGGTCATGACCTATGACGACGCCGGCTTCCCGAACTATACGGACGAAAACGGCGACGGCTATCCGGACAAGATCGACGTTTCGCGTCGCCTCGCCATGTTCGCCAACAACTTCCCCGACTATTACGAGACCTTCCGCCCGAAGATGGATGGTCCGTTCGAGCCGGCCGTGAAGGACGAGAACGGCCGCTACGTCGCCAACGAAGCCTATAAGGATGTTCCCGGCGCCGTTCTGCGCATCGGCAACCTGCCCTATGACGCCTCGACCGGCGTACACGCTGTCGATGACGTCGTGCTGCAGGCCTCCGGCCCCGGCGCCGACGGCTTCAAGGGCTATATGGAACAGTCCGACGTCTACGGCGTACTGGCCGACACCTTCGCTCTCGGCACCAGCCAGAAGCAGTAAGCATCACGTTCGAAACGGGACCGGGCGGTTTTCGCCCGGTCCTCTCCCGCCAGGAGATCTGATCCGATGACCGCGATGTCCCTTTCCCGCCGCAGCCTGCTCGCCGCCTTCGGCACGCTCGGCCTCGGCCTTGCCATTCGCCCCGCCTTCGCCGCCGGTGAATTGTCCTTTGACGAGCTATACGGCTCCTTCAGCCCGCTCGGTCTGAAGTTTTCCGACAAGGTGAAGGACCTGACCGGAGAGAAGGTCTCGATCCGCGGCTTCATGGCCCCGCCGCTGAAGGCGGAGGCAAAATTCTTCGTGCTCTCGGAAATCCCGATGGCGCTCTGCCCGTTCTGCTCCTCGGATGCCGACTGGCCGGACAATATCATGGTCGTCTATCTCGACCGCAAGCAGACATTCACCCAACCGAACCAGATGATCGAGGTAACCGGCACGCTCGAAAGCGGCTCCTGGGTGGACCCCGAGACCGGCTTCGTCAGCCAGCTGCGCCTGCGTGGCGCGCGCTACAGCAAGGTCTGAAACGACATATCCGAAAGGTCAGTCCCGATGCTGCCTCTCTCGCTCAACGATATCGCCGTCACCTTTCCGGGCCTAGACAGTCCGGTGCTGACGATCCCTAAGCTTGAGATCGCCGCCGGCGAACGGGTCGCAATCACCGGCCCTTCGGGTTCCGGCAAAAGCACGCTCGTCAACATCATCACCGGGCTTGAGCGCCTCACCCATGGCAGCGCGCGCTGGGGCGAGACCGAGCTTTCGGCGCTTTCCGAAAGCCGGCGGGACCGGTTTCGCGGCGAGAATATCGGCCTGATCATGCAGGATTTCCATCTGTTCCCCGCGCTTTCCGCACTCGACAACGTGCTGCTGCCGGCCAGGCTTGCCCGCGCCGCCGGCACGGAGCGCATAAAACGCGCGCACGACCTGCTCGACCGCGTCGGGCTTTCGCGTCACGACCAGAAGACCGGCACCATGTCGCGCGGCGAAATGCAGCGCGTGGCCGTCGCCCGCGCGCTGTTGCGCGAGCCCGGCATCATCGTCGCCGACGAGCCGACGGCAAGCCTCGACGCCGCATCTGGCGAGACTGTCGGGAGCCTGCTGCTGGAACTTGCCGAGGGCGCCACGGTGATCGTCGTTTCCCACGACCAGCGGCTGATCGCGCCGCTGACGCGCGAGATATCGTTGCTTGCCGGCATCATCGCCAGCGACGATAAGAGAGGCTGACCCCATGTTCCGTTTCATCCTCGCAGACCTCAAACGTCTCTGGGCCGGCTCCATCGTCATCGTCATCCTGATCATGCTGGCGACCGCGCTCGGCGTCGCCGTGACGCTGGAAGAGCGGGCGTTGAGGCTTGGCAGCGCCCGGGCCTCGGAGAAATTCGATCTGGTCATCGGCGCGCCCGGCAGCGAAACCCAGCTCGTGCTCTCCTCGGTCTTCCTGCAGGCCGCCGACTTGCCGCTAATGGACGGCGACATTCTTCCGAACCTTCAGGCGGACCCGCGCGTGGCCTGGGCCGCCCCGATCGGCTTTGGCGACAGCTATGCCGGCTACCCGATCGTGGGCACCACTTCGGAGTTGATCGAAAACACGACGCCCGGCTTTTCCGAGGGCCTCAATTTCGCCCATATGGGCGAAGCGGTGATCGGCTCGGCGGTCGACCTCTCGATCGGCGACACAGTCAAACCGCTGCACGGCACGGTCGAGACCGGCGGCCACACCCATGACGAACTCGCCTATACCGTTACCGGCAGGGCCGAGCCGACCGGCACGCCCTGGGACCGCGCCATCTTCGTGCCGATCGAGGCCGTCTGGAAAATCCACGGCATGGAAGCGCATGAGGCAGAGGAACACGAGTATGAAGCGGATGCTCACGATCATGACCATGAAGCTGAACACGCGGAAGCGGACCATGACGAACATGCCGCCCATGATGATCATGACGAAGACGAGCACGACGAGGACCATCATCATATCGACCCCGCCGCACCTGTTGACGAGCACTGGCATGAAGGCGAAACGCCCGGGCTGCCGGCGATCCTGGTGAAGCCAAAATCGATCGCCGACGCCTATAAGCTGCGGCAGGACTACCGGAGCGACCACACGCTTGCCGTCTTCCCGGCCGAGGTGCTGACGAAGCTCTACGCCACGCTCGGCGACGCCAAACAGGTGCTGACGGCGATCGCCGCGGGCGCGCAGGTGCTGGTGGCCGCGGCGCTGATGCTGGTCACCGTCATTCATGTGTCCCAGCGCCGGCGCGAGATCGGGGCGTTGCGCGCTTTCGGCGCGCCGCGCGGCGCGGTGTTCACGATCGTCTGGAGCGAGCTGTTCCTGCTGGTGGCACTCGGCATCGCGCTTGGCTACGCGGCCGGGCTTGCGGCGGCGCTCGCGATCGCGCGATCGATCACGGCCGAGCGCGGCGTATCGCTTCCGGTCGAATTCACGCGTGCCGATCTCGGTTCAGCCGCCGTGCTGGTGGCAGTCGCGGCCGTGCTTGCCGCGCTGCCCGCGCTGATTGCCTATCGCCAGTCGCCGGCAGCGGCTCTCAAAAGCTGACGCGCGGGAACGAATGAGGGCCGTCCGGCGGGCCGGCGGCCTTGACACCGGTCGCGGCGGGGAACAGTTTCGGAAAACGCGGCACAAGCCGCGCCGCCCGCCTGAAAGCCCGCCATGCAAGAAATATTCAACAGCGTCATCCCGATCTTCGCCCTGATCCTGATCGGGTGGGTCGCCGTCAAAGTCCGCTATCTGCCTGCCGCAAGCGCCGGCGTTCTTTCGGGCTTCGTCTACCGGATCGGCCTGCCGGTGCTGCTGATGCGCACGATCGCCAACGCCGATTTCACCGGCGCCGATCCCTTGCGGATCTGGGGCGTTTATTTCGCCAGCGTGGCGATCGCCTGGATCGCGGCCGCCATGGTGTCGCGTTTCGTCTTCGACCGGGACCGCGTGTCGGCCGTGATCATCGGGCTGTCGGGCACGTTTTCCAATCTGGCGCTGCTCGGCATCCCGCTTGTCAGCCATGTGGCGGGCGAAACCGCGCTGGTGGCGCTGTCGATCGTTCTGGCAATCCACATGCCGGTGCTGATGGTGACCGCCACGGTGCTGGCCGAACGCGCCAAGGCCCGCGAGGGCGGCGCGACCAGCGACCCGGCCCGCCTCGCCGCCACGGTCGGCTACAACCTCGCGACCAACCCCCTGGTGATCGGGCTCATCATCGGCGCGGTAATGAACCTCAGCGGTCTGCAACCGGCGGGACCGCTTGCCACCGTCATCTCGATGCTCGCCGGCATCGCCGCGCCCGTGGCCCTGGTCTCGATCGGCATGACGCTGGCGCAATACAAGGTGGCGGGCAATGCCGGTCTTTTCTCCGCGATCACCGTCATCAAGCTCGCCCTGCTTCCGGCTCTCGTTTTCGCCCTGTCACACGCTGCCGGCCTGCCGCAGCCGATCATGGCGGGACTGGTGCTGGGCGCATCCTGCCCGGCCGGCGTCAATGCCTTCCTGCTTGCCGACCAGTTCGGCGCCGGCCGCAACATCGCAGCCTCCACGATAACGCTGACCACGCTCCTCGGCGTGGTGACCGTCAGCCTCTGGGTGCTGCTGCTGGGGTATTGATTTGCCTTGATGAAAGCGGGACAAAGCTCGACAGGCTGATGACAAAGCGCCCCACCTCTCCTCCGTTATGCTCGGGCCTGTCCCGAGCATCTAAGCACGCATCAAAACGATCAGCGTATCGGGGAGAAATTCATTGAAACAAAACCCTTCGGGGAACGCTAGCTCCGCTCGTGCGGAACCGTGATTAGATCCTCGGGACAAGCCCGAGGATGACGCCGGTGAATTAGGATAGGTTTGTCCCCAAACTGAAAACGGGGCCCGAAGCCCCGTTTCGTTTATTCTCTACTGAGACTGCTCGACTTCAGCCGCGCCGGGCGGGGTGGCCTCGGGGGTGTCGGTGGGCTCGGCCGTCTCGGTCTGCGGATTGGCAGGGCCTGCATCGGCATCGCCCGCCGCCTCGTCCGTTGCCGCAGGGGCCGGTTCGTGACCCTGTGACGGCGGCGCTTCGTTGCCTTCGGTCACGTCGGCTGATCCGTCGCCGGTTGCGGCACCGTCATCGGTCGCCGCGCCATCTTCGGCCGCAGCAGCGTCGTCTTCGGCCGGCGGCTCGGGGAACGGCACCGGATCGTTCGACATCGTGCTGAGATAGGCGATCAGGTCTGCACGGTCCTTGTCGGAGGAAAGGCCGGCAAAGCCCATGGCCGTGCCCGGAACATCCTTCTTCGGGGCCTTAATGAATTCGTTCAGGTTCTCATAGGTCCAGTGTTTGCTGCCACCCTCGGAAAAGTCCTGCATGGCGGCGGAATAGGAGAAACCCTCATGGCTGGCGATCGGGCGGTCAACGACGTCCCAAAGGTTCGGGCCAACCTTGTTGGGCCCGCCTTCGGTGTCGGTGTGACAGGCCTGACAGCGCTTGAAAACGCGCTCGCCGGCTTCGGCATTGGCATCGGCGAGCAGAACGGCGATCGGCGTTTCTTCCTCGACGGCCGGAGCCCCGCCGCCCGGGCTCTCGGCAACCTCGATCACGAAACCTTCCTTTTCGGGATGGTGCGGGTCGAAGATCGCTTCAGAGATGAAAGAAACCGTCATCAGGACGAAGACCGTCCCCAACAGGGCCGCGAGGACCATATTGAGATTGAATTTCATTGCGTTGCCGCTCCCCTTCCGTCCAGCCTCTCTACCGGACACCTTGCATTCTTGCAGAACCTATGTCTTTTGATGCCGCGATGCAACGCCGCATCGGCATGCACACCGGCCCGTCAGACTGTCAGTGGCAAATTAACGGAGAGCTTGCAAGTGGCGATCGACAAATCCGATGAAACGATCATTCTTATTCCCGCCCGGATGGCCTCCAGCCGCCTTTCCGGCAAGCCGCTGGCCGATATCGCCGGCCGGCCGATGATCGTCCATGTCGCCGAGCGCGCGCGCGAATCAGGCATGGGCCGCGTCGTCGTGGCCGTTGATGACGAAGCCGTGTTGAAGGCGGTCGAGACCGCAGGCTTCGAGGCGGTGATGACCGGCATGGAGCACCAGTCCGGCTCCGACCGTATCCACGAGGCGCTCGGCAAGGTCGATCCCGACGGCCGCGCCCAGCTGGTCGTCAATGTCCAGGGCGACCTGCCGACCCTTGATCCGGCGCTGATCCAGGCGTCGCTGGCCCCGCTTTCCGATCCCGCCGTCGATATCGCGACGCTGACCGTCGAGATCACCGACGAGGCGGAAAAGACCGCCTCACAAGTGGTGAAGCTCGTTGGCTCGCCGGTCGGGCCGACAAGGCTGCGCGCGCTTTACTTCACCCGCGCGACCGCCCCCTGGGGCGAAGGGCCTCTCTACCACCACATAGGACTTTATACCTATCGGCGCGCCGCTCTCGAACGCTTCGTCGCGCTGCCCGTCTCTCCGCTCGAAGGGCGCGAGAAGCTCGAGCAGCTGCGCGCCCTTGAAGCCGGCATGCGCATCGATGCCGAGATCGTCAAGACCGTGCCGCTCGGCGTCGATACCGCCGAAGACCTCGCAAAGGCGCGCCGCATTCTGGAAGGTGTCACCTCATGATCATGAAAACCAACCGCATCTCGTTCCAGGGCGAATACGGCGCCAATTCCGACATGGCATGCCGCGACATGTATCCGGACATGGAGCCGCTGCCCTGCAAGACCTTCGAGGATGCGTTTCTGGCGGTGGAAAACGGCGATGCCGATCTGGCGATGATCCCGATCGAGAACACGCTCGCCGGCCGCGTCGCCGATATCCATTACCAGCTTCCCGATTCGCACCTGTCGATCATCGGCGAATATTTCATGCCGATCCGCTTCCAGCTGATGGCGCTGCCGGGCGTGAAGCTTGACGACATCAAGACCGTGCACAGCCACATCCACGCACTCGGCCAATGCCGCAAGATCATCCGCCGCAACAAGTGGAACGCCGTGATCGCCGGCGATACCGCCGGCGCCGCCATGCTGGTTCAGGAAAAGGGCGACCGCACCATGGCGGCGCTCGCCCCCCGCCTTGCCGCCTCGCTCTACGGTCTCGATATCCTCGCCGAGAACGTCGAGGACAGCGAAAGCAACATCACGCGATTCGTGATCCTTTCCGACAAGGCGAAGCGGGCGGAGCCGGGCGGCGAAGACCGCACCATCGTGACCACCTTCATCTTCAATGTCCGCAATATTCCGGCAGCACTCTACAAGGCGCTTGGCGGCTTCGCCACCAACGGCATCAACATGACCAAGCTGGAAAGCTACCAGATCGGCGGCAAGTTCATCGCCACCCAGTTCTATGCCGATATCGAGGGGCATCCCGATGACCCGGCGGTGGCGCGGGCACTGGAGGAACTCGAATTCTTCACCGAGAAGGTGCGCATCCTCGGCGTCTATGAAGGCCACCCGATGCGCCGCCACCTGCAGTCGCTGGACGACATGGCGTAATTGCACAACCCCGGGCGGTTCGCCGCCCGGGGTCTCGGCCTCAATCGTCCGGCTGGCAAACGCGGATGCGGTGGCCGTCTGGATCGGCGATCACGAAGGTCGGGCCGAAAGCCGCCGTGACCAGCGGCTGGAGGATCGTCATGCCATCCTGCTTGACGCGGCTGTAGAGCGCTTCGACGCCGCCCTCGCCGGCCGCCATGATGCCGATTTCGGCCGAGCCGGGTCCGCCTTCCGCCGGCGGATGCGCCGTCGCCTTGCGCCACAGGCCAAGCGTCAGCCCGGTATCGGTGGTCAGCGATGAAAAGCCGTCGGAAAGCGCCATCGGCGTCAATCCGAGAAAATCGGCGTAGAACTGAGCGCTCGCCTTCGGGTCTTCGACATAGAGAACGACAAGGTTGAGAGGCAGTGCGGTCATTGGGTCTCTCCTTCGTTTGCAAAACCGAGGAGATCCTTAAGGCGTGCCGGTGACAGCTTCCGTCAGCAGTCGTCAGAGATAGTTCATCTGCCGCCGCCAGTCGGCGAGCAGCACGGCGCGGCGCTTCGGATAGCGTTCGCCGGTCTCCGTGAGGCTTGCGATCCGGTCGGTGCGGAAATGGCGGAAATCCTGCCTGAGCTCGCACCAGCCAACGACGACGCGCACCCGCTCGAAATAGGCGAGGCCGAACGGCCAGATGATCCTTCGGGTGACCGCGCCGGCCTCGTCGCTGTAGCCGATGTCGAGTTTCCTTTCGCGGCGGATCGCGCTTCGAAGCGCCGCGATATCGGCCTTCTCCTCTGCGATCGCGCGCGGGCCGATGATCAGCGCCGTTTCATCCACCGCGTCGGAAAGATCGGGCGGCAGCACGGCCGCGATCTTGGCTAGCGCCGCCTCCGCGGCGGCGGAAAGCTTGGCATCGGTCGATCGCGCCACCCAGCGGCTGCCGAGCACCAGCGCCTCGATCTCCTCCTGCGAGAACATCATCGGCGGCAACAGGAAACCCGGACGCAGCACATAGCCGACACCGGCCTCGCCCTCGATCGCAGCGCCCTGCGCCCTGAGGCTCGCGATATCGCGATAGAGCGTTCGAAGGCTGATGCCGAGTTCACCGGCAAGACGCCCGCCTGAAACCGGATAGCGATGACCGCGCAGAACCTGCAGCAATGCCAGCAGCCGCTCCGAACGCGAACCGGCCACCGCTATTTCCAGTCGAGGAAATCGCGCACCAGCCGATAGGCGATCGCGCCTTCCGGCGGCGCATTGATGCCATCGGGATGGGTACCGTCAACGATTGCGGCAAGCTCGTCGCGCGAAAACCAGCGACAATCCTCAAGCTCGGCGTCATCGGGCGTGATATCGAAGCTTTCGGCCTTGCCATAGCAGCCGAGCATCAGCGAATGCGGCATCGGCCAGGGCTGCGAGGCGTGATAGCGCACCGCGCCGACGCGGATGCCGGATTCCTCCAGCGTCTCGCGCCGCACCGCATCCTCGATGGTTTCGCCAGGCTCCAGAAAGCCGGCGAGGCAGGAGTAGCGGCCGGCGGGAAAATGCGGGCTGCGGCCGAGCAGAACCCGATCGCCCGCCTCATCCACGATCAGCATGATCACCACCGGATCGGTGCGCGGGAACATCATGTTGCCGCAGGCCGTGCATTCGCGGCGGAAGCCGCCGGCGGCCGACTTCGACGGCGAACCGCAGCGACCGCAAAAGGCATGATTGTCGATCCAGGCGTTGAGGCTGACGGCGAGCGCGAAGGCGCCCAGCGTGGCCCGGTCGAGCATGCTTTCGCTGTAGGCGGCCCGTGTGGTGAGCGCCTTCAGATGACCGGGCAGGGCTTCGGGATCGAGGCCGAGCCTGATCGAGATCAGCGGTGCGCCGGAAGGCTCGCGGCCGAGCAGGATCGCGCTTTCGGGATCGGGAGAATACTCTGCCAGCTCGTAGCGGGCGAAATAGGGATCGAGCACCTGACGTTCATGCTTGACGATCCCCTTGCCGCCGGCAAAGCCGAAGAAGCGGGCATTGGGTTCGGCGGCGGCCTTTTCCAGCGTTTCCTCGTCGCGGTGCTCGCTGTCGCGGATGATCTTGCAGCCGGCAAAGGCGGTCAGCGCGCTCGGGTCCTCGTGCGGGCCGGCCTTGAAGAACAGTGATGTCATGCCATTGCCTCTGCAATCTTGCGCGCCAGGGCCGCGCAGTCCTCTTCGGAGCGCGGCTCCGGCGTGCCATAGCCCCAGATCGGGCCCGGCCAGTTGGCATCGCCCTCGAACCGGGCGACGACATGGACATGGAGCTGGCGCACCATGTTGCCGATCGCCGCGATATTGATCTTGGTCGCGCCGGTGACGGTTTTCAGCGCCTTGGCGGCCTCGTTGACCTCGAAGGTCAGCATGGTCTGGTCGAGCGGCGCCAGATCGAACATTTCCTCTGCCCCCGCGCGCTGCGGCACCGCCAGCAGCCAGGGCCAGCGCGCGTCGCGCATCAGCCGCAACTGGCAAAGCCCCAGATCGGCGATCGCCATGCTGTCGCGCTCAAGACGCGGATCGATCTGAAATTCCTGCATGTCGTTCCTTCGCTATTACTTCTTCCATTTCTATCAAATGGCAAGGCGACGGCAAATGGGAATCCTCCGCCCGGCGGCATCCGGCATCTGCCCAGCCAGATTTTTTCGCCGCCAAGCTTGCATTCACAGGCGGAATTGACGATATGTCCGGGCGGGAGGCTGGTGGTGGACGTGCCACTCGCCAACCGGGTCAGGTCCGGAAGGAAGCAGCCCCAACGAGTTGTGTACGGGTCATCGTGCCGGCCTCCCACCCTATCGACGGATCGTTCCGGAGACGCCATGAGCCTCGAAAGCGTGCGCGCCCATCTCGACACGGCAGCCCCCGACATCGACATCATCGAGACCGAAGCCTCCAGCGCCACGGTCGAAGAGGCAGCAAACGCCCACAACGTCGCCCCCGCCCAGATTGCCAAGACGCTGTCCTTCAGCGTGAAGGATGACGTGTTTCTGCTGGTCGCGCGCGGCGATGCGCGGATCGACAACAAGAAGGCCAAGGCGACCTTTGGCGGCAAGGTGAAAATGCTGCCGCTCGAAGACGTCGAGACGATTACCGGCCATCCGGTCGGCGGCGTCTGCCCCTTCGGCCTTGCAAGCCCGATCCGGGTTTACTGCGACGAGAGCCTGAAGGCGTTCGACGAGGTGGTGCCGGCGGCAGGCGCGCGCAATGCCGCGATCCGGATTGCGCCAGACAGGCTTGCCGAAATCACCGGCGCCCAATGGGTCGATGTCTGCGCCGCGCCCGCGACCTGACATCGGCTTCAGAAATTCTGTGCATTTCGCCGAAAGCTCTGCCAGACTGAGCCGCACTCTGTGACAGAGCCGCACGGCATGGGCTATTGTTGAAAACCCGGTCGCAAACCGGACAGGAAAGGTGGCAATGGCCGAGAACGAACAGCAGCGCGAAAAAGACGCCGGATACCGCGTTCTGGCGCGCAAATACCGCCCCAAGGACTTCTCCGACCTGATGGTGGGTCAGGAGGCGATGGTGCGCACGCTGACCAACGCCTTCGAGACCGGCCGGATCGCGCAGGCCTATATGCTGACCGGGGTGCGCGGGGTCGGCAAGACCACCACCGCCCGGATCCTCGCCCGTGGCCTCAATTACAAGACCGACACCGTCGACAAGCCAACCATCGACCTGAAGGAGATCGGCGAGCACTGCCAGGCGATCATGGAAGGCCGCCATGTCGACGTGATCGAGATGGACGCCGCCTCCCATACCGGCATCGACGATATCCGCGAGATCATCGACCAGGTGCGCTACCGGCCTTCGACCGCGCGCTATAAGGTCTATATCATCGACGAGGTTCACATGCTCTCCAACCAGGCCTTCAACGGCCTGCTGAAGACGCTGGAAGAGCCGCCCGAGCATGTGAAATTCATCTTCGCCACCACCGAAATCCGCAAGGTTCCGATCACGGTGCTGTCGCGCTGCCAGCGCTTTGACCTGCGCCGGATCCCGGCCGCCGATCTGGTGCGGCTGTTTTCCACGATCGCCGCCAAGGAAGGCGTCGAGATCGAGGACGAGGCGGTGCAGATGATTGCCCGCGCCGCAGAAGGCTCGGCCCGCGACGGGCTGTCGCTGCTCGATCAGGCGATCTCGCATGGCAGCGGCCATGTCGAAGCGTCCGCCGTGCGCGCCATGCTGGGCCTGGCCGACCGCGCCCGGATCGTCGATCTGTTCGGACACATCGTCACCGGCGATGTCGCCGCCGCCCTTGCCGAATTCCAGTCGCAGTATGTGGCCGGGGCCAATCCGGTGGTCGTGCTCAATGATCTGGCGGATTTCACCCATCTTGTGACGCGGCTGAAATATGTGCCGGAGGGCGCTGAAGACGTTTCGCTGAGCGAGATCGAACGCAGCCAGGGCACAGCCTTTGCCGAAAAGGTTGCGGTCTCCGCGCTGTCGCGCATCTGGCAGATGCTGCTGAAGGGCATTCCCGAGACCGAAAACGCCGCCCGCCCGCTGGGCGCGGCCGAAATGGTGCTGATCCGCCTTGCCCACGCCGCAAGCCTGCCCTCGCCGGAAGATGCCGCGCGCAGGCTGCTGGCGCTGGAGGAAGGTGGCGCTGCCGATGGCCCTGCCCCAGCATCCGCACCGCCGGCCGGTCGCCCCCAGGCTGGCGGCTCCGGCAGCACGAACGCCGTTTCCGCCCGCCAGACCGGCGAAGCGCCCCGGCAATCGGCCACCGTCACCATGCTGCATCCGCAAAGCGCCGAGGCCCGCCAGCCGGAGATCGCGCCGCAGCCGGAGACCGTGGAACCCGAGCCGGAGCCAGCGCCGGAACCGCAGAAGACCTCGGCGATCAAATCGCTGCAGGACATCACCGATCTCTGCTCGAAGAACCGCGCGATCAAGATGCGCTCGGAAATCCGCAATTTCGTGCGGCTGGTGCGGCTTGAGCCCGGCCGGCTGGAGGTCAACCTTCTGCCCGGCACGTCGGCCACGTTCCTCAACGATCTCGGCGCGAAGCTTCGCGAATGGACCGGCGAGAGCTGGTTCGTCAGCCTCAGCAAGGAGGCCGGCGCGCCGACGCTGCTGGAGGTCGAGGAGGCCGAGCGCGAGCAGCGCTTCCGCGATGCCCGCGAGGACCCTGAGATCGCCGCGATCCTGAAATTCTTCCCCGGCGCTGAAATTCGCGACGTGCGGGTGCGCGCCGAAACGGAAGCGGCCGACACGACCGAGAGCGACGCGCCCGACGCCGCCATGAACGAAGACGGCGACGTGCTGCCGGAAGACGATATCGACGAATAGAAACAACATTCAAGGAGATGACATGCGCGATCTGATGGGCATGATGGGCAAGGTCAAGGAAATGCAGGCCAAGATGGAGCAGTTGCAGGAAGAGATCGCGGCCGCCCGGGTGGAAGGCGTTTCCGGCGGCGGCATGGTGACGATCGAGATGACCGGCAAGGGCGACATGCTGTCGATCAAGATCGATCCGAGCCTGCTTGCCGGCGACGAGGCCGAGATGCTTGAAGACCTGATCGTCGCCGCTCACCGCGACGCCAAGGACCGCGCCAGCGAGAAGGCGGAGGAAATGACCAAGGAACTGACCGCCGGCCTGCCGATCCCACCCGGCATGAAGCTGCCGTTCTGAGGACCGGCCTATGACGCTCGGCGCGCTCGCCCTGTTCGCCATCACGCTGTTCGTCGCCGCCGGCTCTCCGGGGCCGAGCGTGGCAGCGCTTGTCGCCCGCGTTTTGTCGCGCGGGCATCGCGATGTCTTGCCGTTTCTGGCGGGCATGTGGTTCGGCGAAGCATTGTGGCTCGCGCTGACAGTCTTCGGGCTGGTGGCCGTCGCCACCGCTTTCCACGGCGTGTTCGTCGCGATCAAATGGGCGGGCGTCGCCTATCTTCTCTGGCTCGCCTGGAAGGTGTGGTTTGCCAGAACGGAAACGGACAGCGAGGACCTGCCGGCGGCGACCTCGGGCTGGAAGATGTTCCTCACCGGATTGAGCGTCACCATCGGCAATCCGAAGATCATGATGTTCTATGTGGCGCTGCTGCCGACGATCCTCGATCTTGCCAGCGTCACCCTCGTCGGCTGGCTGGAACTCACCGTCACCCTGCTGATGGTGCTCGCCGTCGTCGATCTCTCATGGGTGTTCCTGGCCGCCAGAGCCCGCCTGCTTCTGAAAAGCCCTCGCGCCATGAAGATCGCCAACCGCCTCAGCGCCGGCATGATCGGCGGCGCAGCCGTGGCGATCGCGACGCGGTGAGGCTCTTGCAAGTTACAACTGAAACGAGAGCCATATTACTGGACGATGCCGACGATACCGGCTAGCTTGAATTTATGGATGAATTTGAGCTTTGGCCCGGCAGAGAGCTTTTTCGGCGCACGTCAGATGCGCTGAAACGCGGATTTATAACGAGGCGTATATGCCTGATTGCTTGCGCACTTCAAGGCTGCATTGTGGCTTATATCCTTGTGTTGCCGTCGCTTGAGCACTGGAATGTTATCGGTGCTGATTCCCAGGCGCCATCCTTCCAGTCAGCCAGCATCCTGTTAATCGTGTTGTCGGCTCCTGGGCCGATAAGTTTCTTGCACACTAAGTTGCTAGTATTGGCCTTTTCACACAACCTTTACTGGAACAAACCCTATCTCAAACAACGGCTTCTTGCCGGTGCGCCCGAACTTTTCTTGGTCTGGAGAGACGTAAAAGCCGACATAGCTGCCAAAGTTCGATCAGGGCAACTATAGCATACAACTGTCGCACCATGTTCTCGTCGGACAGCTCCTGCCCTCCGGAAAGAGTAACTTCGATCTTTCAATTTTTGATCTCCTACTCTAGGGAGAGCCATGGCAAAACGAGTCACCGGTCCCGAAATCGAAAAACTGATCCAGCTTCTGGCGAAGGTGCCGGGGCTGGGGCCGCGGTCGGCAAGGCGGGCGGCGCTGCATCTTATCAAGAAGCGCGACCAGTTGATGGGGCCGCTTTCGGGCGCGATGCAGGATGCCTATGACAAGGTGAAGATCTGCTCCACCTGCGGCAATGTCGACACCGCCGATCCCTGCACGATCTGCACCGATCCGACCCGCGATCAGGGCCTCGTCATCGTCGTGGAGGATGTCGGCGACCTATGGGCGCTGGAGCGGGCGGCAGCCCTCAACGCCGCCTATCACGTGCTCGGCGGCACGCTGTCGCCACTCGATGGCATCGGGCCGGACGACCTCACCATCGCCGCCCTTGTCGATAGGGTGAAGGCCGGCGAGTTGCGCGAACTGATCATCGCCGTCAACGCCACCGTCGAAGGTCAGGCGACCGCCCACTACATCACCGATCAGCTCGAAGGCCTCGACATCAAGGTCACCCGGCTTGCCCATGGGGTGCCGGTTGGCGGCGAACTCGACTACCTCGATGAAGGCACGCTGGTTGCGGCGCTCCGGGCGCGGACGAGCCTGTAACCGGCCTCGCCGCTGCGTCCCTACCTGTTTTGCCGGTCGGCGGACTCCACCAGTTGAACCAGGTCTTCACCGCCTGTCCACTGGAACCCGCTCCAGCCGAATGCCCTTGCCGCCTCGACATTCTTGAGCTGGTCGTCCACCAGAATATGATCCGCCCTAGCAAAGCCGCTCTTCGCCTCTGCGGCTTCGAAAAACGCCGGGGCCGGCTTCTTCACACCCACCGCCGCCGAATAGACGATCCCGTCGACGCAATCGGAAAGCTTGAGCTGCGCCATCAGGTATTCGGCGCGCAGATGCTCCTGATTGGTGGCGAGAAAGATTCGGGTTCCCCGCGCGCGCAGCCGGTCGCAGGCCGCAAGCACATCGTGGTCGATCGCCGAATCGCGCTCGAACCAGTAGGCCATGAAATCGTCCGGCGTAACCGGCGATGCCAGCACCGGCAGGCATTCCTCCAGCACGTCGCGCAGCGCCTTTTTGCCAGCAACGATTTCCGGCCAGTGCGGAATGAAGAAATGGGTTTCGAGCATGTCCGGATCGATGCCGAGATCACGCTTTATATCGCGGGCCCAGGACTGGCCGTCCGGACCGCTGATGATGACGCCGTCGACATCCAGCATCAGGCACTTGGTCATGTCGCTCACTCCGCAAACTTCCGGCCCGTCATACCTTTCCCGATCGCGGAGGCCAAGGTCGGCGCTTGACAAAGATAATATATCCATTATTCTGGATATATGGATGAGAATCAGACGATCGCGGCACTGGCCGCACTGGCGCAGCCGACACGGCTTCAGACCTTCCGGCTGCTTGTGGAAAGCGAACCGGATGGCATTGCTGCCGGCGAACTCGCCCGCAGGCTCGACGTTCCGCAGAATACGATGTCTGCGCATCTTTCGACGCTGGCGCGCGCGGGCATCATCGGCAACGAACGGCAAGGGCGCTCGATCATCTACCGGGCCGATCTGGAAGGCTTCCGCGCCGTCATGCTCTATCTCCTGCAGGATTGCTGCGGCGGCAATGCGGATCTCTGCGCGCCGCTGATCGAAGGGCTTCAGCCGTGTTGCGCCAATGCCGAACACACCCACGAGGACACCCGCAATGACCGACCGAACCATTAATGTTCTGTTTCTCTGCACCGGAAATTCCGCCCGTTCCATCATGGCGGAGGCGATCCTGAACACGGAAGGCGCCGGTCGATTCCATGCCTTTTCCGCCGGCAGCCGGCCGAAGGGCGCGGTTCACCCGCTGGCCCTGAAGACGCTTGAGACCATGGGCTACCCTACGGAAGGCTTCCGCTCCAAAAGCTGGGACGAATTTTCCGGCCCCGATGCCCCCGAGATCGACTTCATCATCACCGTCTGCGACAACGCCGCCGGCGAGAGCTGCCCGATCATGCGTGGCAGCGGCAGGCGCGCCCATTGGGGCGTGGAAGACCCGGCAGGCGTTTCCGGCACGGAAGAACAGAAGCTGCGCGCCTTCGCCCAGACCGCGACATTCCTGAAAAGCCGGATCATGGCCTTCCTCGATCTGGCCCGGGAAACCATCGATTCCCACGGGATCGACACGCATATGAAGCAGATCGGCGCCATGGACGGCGCAACCGCAAAAAGCACGAAGGCCATCTGACATGTCCACCTTTGAACGCTACCTGACCGTCTGGGTGGCTCTGTGCATCGTGGCGGGCGTTGCGCTTGGCCATTTCTTCCCGGCGGCGTTCCATGCCGTTGCTGCCATCGAGATCGCGCGGGTCAACCTTCCCGTCGCCGTGCTGATCTGGCTGATGATCATACCGATGCTGCTGCGGATCGATTTCGCCGCGCTGGCGCAAGTCGGCCGCCACTGGCGCGGCATCTCCGTCACGCTGTTCGTCAACTGGGCGGTGAAGCCGTTCTCCATGGCACTGCTCGGCTGGCTGTTCATCGGCTGGCTGTTCCGGCCCTATCTGCCCGCCGACCAGATCGACTCCTATATCGCCGGGCTGATCATTCTCGCGGCCGCGCCC
The DNA here is from genome assembly GCF_053484255.1 of Martelella sp. FLE1502. Lineage (NCBI taxonomy): Bacteria > Pseudomonadati > Pseudomonadota > Alphaproteobacteria > Hyphomicrobiales > Aurantimonadaceae > Martelella > Martelella sp. FLE1502. Next base: position 269,855 of record NZ_JBAKFQ010000003.1, on the reverse strand, counting down.
TGCACCGCCATGGTGTTCGTCTGGTCGAACCTGACGAGGGGCGAGCCGCATTTCACGCTGTCGCAGGTCGCCCTCAACGACGCGATCATGATCGTCGCCTTCGCGCCGATCGTGGCGCTGCTCCTCGGCCTGTCGGCGATTACCGTTCCGTGGGACACGCTGGTGCTGTCGGTCGCGCTCTACATCGTGATCCCGGTGATCATTTCGCAGCTTATCCGCCGCTCGCTGCTGGCGGGCGGTTCCACGGCGCGTCTGGATTCTCTTCTTGCGCGCCTACAGCCGGCCTCGCTGGTCGCGCTGCTGGCCACTCTGGTGCTGCTGTTCGGCTTTCAGGGCGAACAAATCATCGCCCAGCCGATGATCATCGCGCTGCTGGCCGTGCCGATCCTGATCCAGGTCTATTTCAATTCCGGCCTTGCCTATCTGCTCAACCGAGCGGCGGGCGAGCAGCATTGCGTCGCCGGACCCTCGGCGCTGATCGGGGCGTCGAACTTCTTCGAACTCGCCGTCGCCGCCGCCATCAGCCTGTTCGGGTTTCAGTCCGGAGCGGCGCTCGCCACCGTCGTCGGCGTGCTGATCGAGGTGCCGGTGATGCTGTCGGTGGTTTACATCGTCAATCGCAGCAAGGGCTGGTACGAGAGCGGTGCCGCGGTCGCCCGAAACCCTCACCGCCCGAGTAGCGAATCCAGCGCCTCGTAGCTCGTCGGATTGTCCGGGCAGAGCCCGAGCCCGCATTCGGCCAGCGTCGAGACGCCGTTGCCAAGCGTCATCGCGGCGAAGAACACCACTGCCGCGAGGCCAAGCCCGGAGAGCTTGCGCCGCGGCGCCGTTGCGAACCCGCCAAGAAGCAGCATCACGCCCGAGCCGAGCACGACCACCGAAAACAGCACGAACGCCCAGGTGTAGAAATGCATTCCGAGGAAGGGATCGCCGTAAGCGCCGGTGCCCGGCACCACATGCAGCGCCACCTGCCTGAGCGCCGCCACAGCGCCCGCGACCGCGCCGAGGATCATCAGCCCGTAATGGCGCGGCTTGACGCCGAGGATCACGTTCAGCGCCAGGCCGACGCCGACCAGCACGAAGCCCGCCCGCTGCAGCAGGCATAGCGGGCAGGGAAGCTCCCCTTCAGCGAACTGGGCGTAGAAGGCAAACAGCAGAACGGCCGCGATCGCAAAGAGCGCCAGCGTATTCAGGAGATAGGCAAGACGTTCGCTCATGTCGTTCCTCACAGCCCGATATCAAGGGTATCGGTAGCATGGAACCGGTACAGCACCAGCACAGTGACCACGCCGAGAATGGTCACGGCGACGGCCGCGCCCTGCCTGTCGCGCGCGGCGAGGTAAAGCGCCGCAGCGCCGATGAAAAACGGTAAAGCCATCATCCTGATTATCCCCCTGTTGGATGCTCAAGCCACCCATGGCAGGCTTTGGCGCTTCGGGCAAGCAACAGGTGGGACCAATTCCGGTATCAAGCAACAGCAAGAGTTTCACCTTTGCCGCCAATTGCTTTACGCATACGCCAGCGAAAACTGCATCGAGAGCTCACCATGCGCAAAGCCCATGAACTGCCCTACAGACCGAATGTCGGCGTGATGATCCTGAACCCTGAAGGCAAGATCTGGCTGGGACGAAGGCTTTCTGAAAACAATTCGGAATCCGACGGCTCGCCGCAGCTGTGGCAGATGCCGCAAGGCGGCATCGATCCCGGCGAAACGCCGCTCGAGGCCGCCACCCGCGAGCTTTACGAGGAAACCGGGATAAGATCGGTGGAACTGATCGGCGAAACCCCCGGCTGGATCAATTACGACCTGCCCGACCACCTGATCGGTATCGGCCTGCGCGGCAGGTTTCGCGGCCAGACCCAGAAATGGTTCGCCTTCCGCTTCCTCGGCGACGACAGCGAAATCGCGATCGATCCGCCGCCGGACGGCCACGAGCGCGAATTCGACGCCTGGCAATGGGCCGATATCGAAACCCTTCCCGGGCTGATCGTCACCTTCAAGCGCGCGGTGTATGAAAGGGTCGTCGACGAGTTCCGGCATCTGGCGCGGCAGACGAATGCTCCGCCCGGCCGAGGTGCGCTCTGGAGCGTCTGAACAACAAAAAAAGGCCCGGAAAATCCGGGCCTTCAAAAACCAACGAAAATGCCAGGGAGCGGTTATTCGGCACTTTCGCTTGATGCGGCGTTGAGCTGAGCATATTTCTGCTCGCCGATCGAATCCAGCAGTTCGAGCTGGGTTTCGAGAAAGTCGATATGGCCTTCCTCGTCGATCATCAGCTCTTCGAAGAGCTTCATGCTGACGTAATCGCCAGCCTCGTGACAGATGTCACGGGATTCCTTGTAGGAATTGCGCGCTTCGTATTCGCCGGCCAGATCGGATTCAAGCACTTCCTTGACGGTCTGGCCGATGCGCAGCGGAGCCACGGTCTGAAGGTTGGGATGGCCTTCGAGGAAAATGATGCGGTCGATCAGCTTGTCGGCGTGATGCATTTCCTCGATCGATTCGGCCCGCTCTTTCTCGGCGAGCTTCGTCAGACCCCAGTCCTTGGTAAGACGGTAATGCAGCCAGTACTGATTGACGGCGCCGAGCTCAAGAAACAGAGCTTCGTTCAGCCGTTCGATAACCTTTTTGTCGCCTTTCAATGTCCGCTCTCCTGTTCTTTTGGTGGAACTCTTTGAGGCGGCTCAAAAAATCACATATCTCAGCTTCGGTCGAGTCACTATTTTTATGATAGGCCTCGGTCGTGCGAACAATGATATCGGCGACATTCGGGAAGCAACCACAGCAGCGGCCACGCTTGGCCATGCGGTGATAAACCTTGGCGGGAACAATAAGCTGCCAACAGTCCTCGTCGAGCAATTCGACGATGGTCTGTTCAATTTCCTTTTGGGTAATGAAATTGCAACTGCAAACCAGCATGCTTCCACCATTGACATAAGTCTCTGATGAGAGCTGTTTTGCAAAAGGCGAGGCTGATTGTCAAGATTAAATTAGCGTCAGCCCGTCACCAAGGCCCTCACGAAAGCTTGAGCCGGGCCGAACGGAAATTGCTCAACGAATGGAATCAGTTGACGGCGGCGAGCGCGCAGGGGTCGACCCCATAAGCGGGCGCACACCCGGGCTTGCCCGCAGCAATGCTGCCGGGAGCGGCCAGAGAGGCCGCCATGATCATCAATGCTGCGCCTGCGAACAAAACAGCGATAGACTTACCCATCGTTCCAGAAACCCTTTTGATACGAACCCGCTTGATCATCTTAGCGATGACTTTCCAATAAACAGTAAAGGCGCAACTACTGTGACAGGTTCCAGAATGTGGCAAAATTTTTGCGAAATTGTGGGCAGGATATGCACCCGCCCCCTTATTCCGTCAAGCGGTTTTTCCGAACTGGCCGTGCTGTCGGTACTGAACGAGGTAAGTGCGCAACACTACCTCAAGCTGTGCCGGACGGATGCCGAGGCCATCAAGCGTACGCCCCTCTGACCGCGCTTCTTCGGAGACAACATTGTCCGTTTTCAACAGCTTGACCTGGTCGGAGGTCAACGGCGGCGCGATGAACGGAATGAGGCTGGCAATGCCGCCGAACAGCGAGGCGAGGCCGAACGGCATGGAGAGGAGCGCGCGCTTGCGGCCGGTCACCGAGAGCAGCAGTTCGAGACATTCGCGGAAAGTCAGCACGTCGCGACCGCCGAGTTCGTAGACCTTGCCGCCCTCGAGCTTGCCTTCGACGGAACGCGCGATCACCTCGGCGACGTCGCCGACATAGACCGGCTGGAACTTGGTCTCGCCGCCGCCGATCAGCGGCAGGAACGGCGAGAGCAGCGACATCTTGCCGAACTTGTTGAAGAAATCGTCCTCCGGCCCGAAGATGATCGAGGGCCGCACGATCACGGCGTCGGGACAGATCTCCCGGATCGAGGCTTCGGCCACGCCCTTGGAGCGGGCGTAGTGCGACGGGCTGTCGGCATCGGCCCCGATGGCCGAGACATGGGTGAGCTTTGCGCCTTCGGACTGGGTGACTTCGGCCACCAGCCGCGCGCCTTCGGTCTGCACCGCATCGAAGCCGTTCTTGCCGCTTTCAAACAGAATGCCGACGCAATTGACGACATGGTCGGCGCCGTGGATGGCGCGGCGCACCGATTCCTCATAACGCAGATTGGCCTGCATGAAGGTGATCTGACCGACATTGCCGAGCGGCTGCAGAAACAGAGCGAGATCCGGACGGCGAACGGCGACGCGGATGCGATATCCCCGTTTGGCCAGAGCCCTAACGACATAGCGACCGACAAAACCGGAACCGCCGAAGACCGTAACCAGCGGGGGAATGTTCGATAGCGTCATGACAAGCCTCTCGTTTGGATGATAGCTCCCCCTTAGCCCAATCCATCGCGAAGGTGAAGGGACAAGAGGTCGCGGCGGTTAATATCGCACAGCCTCGGCGGACCGGCGTGGCAGCGGCGACACAGGACGCGGCGCGCGGGCGTCTCAGCCGTTCACGGCCCCAAGCATCTCCGCCTCGATGTCATCGACAATCCGCCGGGCGGCGGCTTTCGGGTCGTCGGCCTTGACGATCGGACGACCGACCACGAGGTGGCTGGCGCCGGCGGCAATGGCGTCGCGCGGCGTCATCACCCGCTTCTGGTCGTCGGCGACGGAGCCGGCCGGACGAATGCCCGGCGTCACCACCGCCATGTCGGCGCCAATCAGCCCGCGCACGACCCGCGCCTCGGCCGCCGAACACACGACCCCGCCCATGCCGGCCTCGGCCGCCTGACGGGCGCGCTTTTCCACGAGTTCAGCGGCGGTTGCGTCGTAACCGGCTTCGATCAGGTCGGCATCATCCATCGAGGTCAGCACGCTGACGCCGAGCAGGCAGAGCGGCGAGCCGGTTGCCGCGGCGACCGCCGCGCGCATCGCCTTCGGATAGGCATGCAGCGTCAGCATGGTCACGCCCATCTTGGCGATGTTTTCGACGCCCTTGGCGACCGTGTTGTCGATATCGAGCAGCTTCATGTCGAGGAAGACCTGCTTGCCATCTTCCGCCAGTTCGCGGGCAAGAGAAAGCCCGCCGGCGAAGACGAGCTGATAGCCGATCTTGTAGAAGGAAACGGTATCGCCGAGGGTTTCGACCATGGCTTCCGCTTCGGCCACGGTCGGAACGTCCAGACCCACAATCAGGCGGTCGCGTGCAGACATGTCATCGGCTCCTTCATCTCGTTTCACCGCGTTGCAGTTCGCATAAAAACGCCCGCGCGAAAAGCGAAAAAGCCCCGTTACTGGACCCGAGCCCCCGTTACACCCGCATCGGCATCAGCACATAGAGCGCGTTTTCGCTGTCGGTGTCACGCACCAGCGTCGGCGAGCCGGCATCGGCGAACAGGAAGATCGCCTCGTCGCCGGTGAGCTGGCCGGTGATATCGAGCAGATATTTGGCGTTGAAGCCGATATCCATCGGCTCGCTGTCATAGCCGACGGCAAGCTCGTCCGTGGCGCTGCCCGAATCGGGGTTGTTGACGGTGAGCGTGAGCTGGCCTTCGGCAAGCGACAGCTTGACAGCGCGGCCGCGCTCCGACGAGACCGTGGACACGCGATCGACGGCCTTGGTGAAATCGGCGCAATCGATCCGCATCTCGCGGTCATTATTGGCGGGAATGACGCGCTGGTAATCCGGGAAGGTGCCGTCGATAAGCTTGGAGGTGATCACCACCGAGCCGATGGTGAAGCGGATCTTGGCGTCCGACACCTCGACGGCGACGACGATCTCCGGATCATCGAGCAGCTTCTGCAGCTCCCCGACCGTCTTGCGCGGAATGATGACGCCCGGCATGTTCTCGCAGCCGGACGGCGCATCGATTTCGGCGCGCGCCAGGCGGTGGCCATCGGTGGCAACCGCGCGCAACTTCAACGCCTTGCCCTCGGCCATGGCGTGGAAATAGATGCCGTTCAGGTAATAACGGGTTTCCTCGGTGGAAATCGCGAACTGGGTGCGGTCGATCAGCATCTTCAGATCGCTCGCCTTCAGCTTGAAGGCGTGGCTGAAGGAACCTGCGGTCAGATCGGGAAAGTCTTCCTGCGGCAGGCACTGCAGCGAGAACTTGGATTTGCCCGAGGCAACCGAAATGGTCTGGCCGTCGGTGGCGGTCGCCAGCGACACTTCCGCGCCATCGGCAAGCTTGCGTACGATTTCATAAAGCAGATGCGCCGGCACCGTGGTCGCGCCCGCCTGCTCGACCATCGACGCCGTCTTCTCGGTGATTTCGAGATCGAGGTCGGTCGCCTTCATCTCGAGATCGTTCCCTTCGGCCTTCAACAGCACATTGGAGAGAATCGGAATGGTGTTGCGCCGCTCGACCACGCGATGGACATGGTTCAGGGACTTCAGCAGGTTTGATCTCTCAAGCGTGATACGCATGACTTTCGCTTTCACTCTTACATTGCGCGGACGGCGACGGGCATGCGCCGCAGGCGGGGTGACAAAATGACAGCAAATCCAGCCCGATTGCAAGGGCCCTCGCTCCTTCCTTCCCCAATGATCACAGGCTGCGCCCCCGCGCCCCTTGCGAGCGCTCCCACGCCGTGGTCAAACGGACAATGAAAATACCGGGACAATGGTGATGGAAGACAACAGCAATCGGTTTGAAATCGCGGGCCATCCGATAGAGGCGCGGCCGCTTTCGCCGGGCCTTTACCTGGTGGCGACGCCGATCGGCAATCTCGGCGACATCACCATCCGCGCGCTCGAGACAATTGCCGGCTGCGATATTCTCGCCTGCGAGGACACCCGCGTGACCCGCAAGCTGCTCGATCGTTTCGCGATCCGCAAACGCCCCTATGCCTATCACGAGCACAATGCCGAAAAGGCGGGTGAGAAGCTGATGGAGGCGCTTTCCGAAGGCAAGACGGTGGCGCTGGTCTCCGACGCCGGCACGCCGCTGGTCTCCGATCCCGGCTACAGGCTGGCGCAGCAGGCGATTGCCGCCGATATCAATGTCGTGCCGATTCCCGGCGCGTCCGCGCCGCTCGCGGCCCTCGTCGGCGCCGGCCTGCCGAGCGATGCCTTTCTGTTCGCCGGCTTCCTGCCAGCCAAGGACAAGGGGCGGCGCGACCGGCTGGCGGAACTGGCGGAGGTGCCGGCAACCCTCGCCTTCTTCGAATCCCCGCATCGCATCGCCGCCACGCTGGAGGCCGCTGCCGATGTGCTCGGCGGCGACCGAACGGCCGCCGTCTGCCGTGAACTGACCAAGACCCACGAAACCTTCCGCCGCGGCACGCTTGCCGAACTGGCTGACCTATATCGTGACGAGACGGTCAAGGGCGAAATCGTGCTGCTGATCGGCCCGCCACTTGCGGAGCCCGCCCCGGATGCAGGCGATGTGACCGCGCTCCTGAGAAAGCTCGCGGCCGAAATGCCGGCGGCGAAGGCCGCGGCCCAGGCGGCGAAGGAGACCGGCCTGCCCCGCAAGGACCTCTATCAGCAGCTTCTGGCGTTAAAGGATGGCTGACGCGCCAAAGGCCCGCCGCAAGGCTGAACGCCGCGGACATCGCGCCGAATGGCTGGCCGTGCTCTTTCTGCGCCTCAAGGGCTATCGCGTCGTCGCCACCCGCTACAAGACCCATGCCGGCGAGATCGATATCATCGCCCGCAAGGGCAATCTCGCCATCTTCGTCGAGGTCAAGGCGCGCCGGGAAACGCAGGTCGCGATCGACGCCGTGACGCCGTCGGCCATGCGCCGCATCCGCGCGGCCTCGGATGTCTGGCTTTCGCGCCAGCCCGATTTTCACCGCCTCTCCCAGCGCTACGACATCGTCGCCTGCCTGCCGTTCCGCCTTCCGCGCCATTTTCCCGACGCGTTCTGACCTCCAGGCTTGCGCTTTTACAATTCTGCAACAAAACCGTCGTCTGCCCGTCATGCAGCAAGGCTACCTCCCCGGTAATCATCGCAGTCGATGATTTTCAGAACCGGGGACTTTGACCATGAAGAAATTCGTTCTGGCCGCGCTCGCCGCCGGCCTTTCCACGTCGACCGCTTTCGCCGCCACCGACATCACCTGGTGGCACGGCATGGGCGGCAAGAACCAGGAAGTCATCAACCAGATCGCCGAGAAGTTCAACGCCTCGCAGGACGCCTGCACGCTGACGCCGGTTTCCAAGGGCACTTATGAAGAAGCGCTCGCCGCCGGCATCGCCGCCTTCCGTTCGGGCGAGCAGCCGAACATTCTCCAGGTGTTCGACGCGGGCGCCGCTACCATCATCAACGCCAAGGGCGCTGCCGTTCCGGCCGAAGACCTGATCAACGACGCCGGCTACACCTTCAACCGCGAAGACTTCATCGAGGGCGTGCGTTACTTCTACGCCGACAGCGAAGGCAAGTTCGTCGGCATGCCGTTCAACTCGTCGGCGCCGATCATGTACATCAACACCGAGGCCTTCGAAAAGGCCGGCGTCGAGCCGCCGAAGACCTGGGAAGAGTTCGAGCAGATCGCGCCTGCCCTGAAGGACGCCGGTTACGTTCCGCTGGTCCAGTCGCAGCTCACCTGGGAAATGACCGAGAACTTCTTCTCGCGCAACAATCTCCAGTTCGCGACCAACAACAACGGCTATGACAGCGTCGAAGGCACCGAGATTCTCGTCAACACGCCCGAGCACGTCATGATGTATGAGAAGCTCAAGGACTGGTACGACAACGGCTATTTCGGCTATTACGGCGCCGGCTGGTCCGATAACCAGAAGCCTTTCGAGGAAAACAAGGTTGCGCTGTGGATCGGTTCTTCCGGTTCGTTCGGCGGCCTGCAGAGCACGGCCCAGATGCCCTTCTCCGCGACCTTCCTGCCCTATTGGGACGAAATCGACGGTGCCGGTACCAACTCCTTCATCGGCGGCGCGGCGCTCTTCGCGCTTTCCGGCAAGTCCGACGACGAGAACAAGTGCACGGCCGACTTCTTCCAGTTCCTGACCTCGCCGGAAATCCAGTACTTCTATCACAAATCCACCGGCTACGTTCCGGTCACCACCGCGGCCTACGAACTGGCCAAGGAAGATGGCTGGTATGAAGAGCAGCCGGTTGCCGAAGTCGGCATCCAGCAGCTTTCGCTGCCGGGCGGCGAATGGTCCAAGGGTTACCGCATGGGCTTCTACCCGCAGATCCGCGAAGTAATGGAACGCGAATACAACAAGATCTTCGCGGGCGAGACCTCGGTTCAGGACGCGATGGCGACGATCGAGCAGGAAGGCAACGCCCTCCTCGCCCGCTTCGCCAAGACCGCCGGCAACTAAGGCACTGCGTTCGAGAATTGCCGATCCGGGGGTCAACACCCCCGGATTTTGGCGCATCCGGAAAGCTTGCAAGGGCAGCCGCACGAAGCCCGCGATTTTCGCGCATGAACCTGCGCCAGACTTCAAGGCTTCACACGAGCGACAGTCTATCAACTCGTCATGCTCGGGCCTGTCCCGAGCATCTAACCACCTCCGTCGCGAGCGGAGTTAGCGAGTTGGAAAGCGTTGCCTCGCGCGCCATGCTCACCCCGCACACGCCTGTCGCGGGGTTGCGTGCTTAGATCCTCGGGACAAGCCCGAGGATGACGCCGGTGGGGAGGTGTGCCGCAGCCCCGACCGCAACAGGAAACAGAAAATGAAGCGCGTCCAGTTCAATTCGTCCCTGCTGCCGTATCTCTTCGTGCTGCCGCAGATGGCGATCATCGTGATCTTCTTCTACTGGCCATCGGCACAGGCGATCCGCTCGTCCTTCTTTCTGGAGGACCCGTTCGGCTTCGGCGAGACCTTCGTCGGCTTCGACAATTACGTCGATGCGTTGACATCCTCCTACTATCTGCAGGTCGCCCAGTTCACGGTGATCTTCACCATTATCGTCACCTTCCTGTCGCTCACCCTCGGGCTGCTGCTCGCCTCCAAGGCCGATGACGTAATCCGCGGGTCGAGCAGCTACAAGACGCTGCTGATCTCGGTCTACGCAATCGCACCGCCGGTCGCGGGCCTGCTCGGCATGATGTTCTTCGACCAGCATATCGGCCCGTTCGTCAAAATGGCGTCCTGGCTTGGCTGGGACATGAAGGTCGGGATCAATTATTTCGACACCGCCTTTGCGATGATCACCGTCGCGGTGTGGAAGCAGATCCCCTACAATTTCATCTTCTTCCTGTCCGGGCTGCAATCGATCCCGGTCTCCGTGCGCGAGGCGGCGGCGATCGACAATCGCTCGCGCCTCGGCCGGTTCTGGACCGTGACGCTGCCGCTTCTGGCCCCGACGGCGTTCTTCCTGCTGATCATCAACATGACCTATTCGCTGTTCGACACGTTCGGCATCATCGACGTGATCGTGAAGGACAAGGCCGCCAACAACCCGATCACGCTGGTCTACAAGGTCTATATGGACGGGTTCCGCGGCAATGACATCGGCGGCTCGGCCGCGCAATCGGTAATCCTGATGATCATCGTGCTCGCGCTCACCTTCTTCCAGTTCCGCTTCATCGAGCGGCGCGTCCACTACAATTGAGGAAAGCGCCATGCACAGAACAAAACTGATCGATCACATCATCCTGCTCATCGGCGTGTTCATCATGATCGGCCCGGTCTTCGTGGCGTTCATGACTTCCACCCACACGGCGGTCGATGTCCATATCAACGGCCTGCAGGTGAGCTGGGGCGGCGACTTCGTCGCGACCTACGAGGAGTTGCTCACCCGCAAGGGCGGCTTCACCGGCGAGGTAACCGGTGCGCGCATGGTGATGAATTCCTTCATTCTCGGCGTCGGCTTCGCCGTCGGCAAGATCGTGCTGTCGATGCTGGCCGCCTATGGGCTGGTCTATTTCCGTTCGCGGTTTTCGACGCTGTTCTTCTGGATGATCTTCACCACGCTGCTTCTGCCGCTGGAAGTGCGCATCCTGCCCTCCTACGACGTGATGACCAAGCTCGGGCTGATCAACACCTATACCGGGCTGATCGTGCCGCTTCTGGCATCGGCCACCGGCACGTTCTTCTTCCGCCAGTTCTTCAAGTCGGTGCCCGACGAACTGCTGGAGGCCGCCCGCATTGACGGCGCCGGGCCTTTCAAGTTCTTCATCGATATTCTGGTGCCGCTGTCGAAAACGATGATCGCCGCGATCTTCATCATCATGTTCGTCTATGGCTGGAACCAGTATCTGTGGCCGATGATCATGACCAATGACGAGAGCTTCTACACGCTGGTGCGCGGCATCAAGCAGATCCTGCTCGTCTGGGTCGGCTCCCAGATCCCCGAATACAATCAGGCCTTCGCCCTTGCCGTGCTCGCCATGCTGCCGCCCGTGCTGATGGTGGTGATTTTCCAGAGCTGGTTCATCAAGGGCCTGACCGAAAGCGACAAATAGGAACAAGAACGATGTCCGCAATCGAAATCTCGAAGGTTTCCAAGATCTATTCCGGCGATCAGCGCGCGGTCGACAGCGTCGACATCGCGATTGCCGATGGCGAGTTCATCGTGCTGGTCGGCCCCTCCGGCTGCGGCAAGTCCACGCTTCTGCGCATGGTGGCGGGGCTCGAGACCATCACCGAGGGTGAGGTGAAGATCGCCGGCAAGGTGGTCAACAACATGGACCCGGCCGAGCGCGATATCGCCATGGTGTTCCAGAACTACGCGCTCTATCCGCATATGACGGTCTACAACAACCTCGCCTACGGCCTGAAGAACCGCGGCACGCCCAAGGCCGAGATCGCCGAGCGGGTTGCCGAGGCCGCGCGCATGCTGGAGCTTGAGCCCTATCTGGAACGCAAGCCGCGTGCGCTTTCCGGCGGCCAGCGCCAGCGCGTGGCCATGGGCCGGGCGATCGTGCGCAAGCCCGCCGCCTTCCTCTTTGACGAGCCGCTGTCGAACCTCGACGCCAAGCTGCGCGTCTCGATGCGCGGCGAGATCAAGCATTTGCAGAAACGGCTCGGCACCACCTCGATCTACGTGACCCACGACCAGCTTGAGGCGATGACGCTCGCCGACCGGCTGGTGGTGCTGAACGGCGGCAGGATCGAGCAGATCGGCACGCCGCTCGACGTCTACCACAAGCCGGCCTCCACCTTCGTCGCCAATTTCATCGGCTCGCCGGCGATGAACCTTGTCGAGGGAAAGCTGACGCAAGGCCAGCTCACGATTGGCGACAACAGCATGCAATTTTCAAGCGCGCCGCCCGCCGATGGCCCGGTTACAGTCGGCATCCGCCCGGAGGACCTGCAGCCGACCACCGGCGCAGGACTGAAGGCGCGGCTTGACTATGTCGAGGAACTCGGCGCGACACGGCTTGCCCATTGCCTGACCGGCGGCGAGCGGCTGACGGCCGCCCTCTCCCCCGAAATACCGCTTGCCGACGAACTCACCTTCGCGGTGCTGCCGGAAAAGCTGCATTTCTACGACCACGCCACCGGGAAACGGCTTTCGCACGCCTGAGCGACGCCCGCGATTGCCAAGGGGCGGCGCGATGACTAAATATCGTGTCGCCGCAAACCAACCGGGACACGCATTTCATGGCCGCAATCAAGAACGTCGCCGTCCAGATGGACCATATCTCCACCGTCAAGATCGGCGGCGATTCGACCTTTGCCATGAGCCTCGAGGCACAGAACCGGGGCTACAATCTGTTCCACTATACGCCCGATCGCCTCAGCCTGCGCGACGGCAAGGTGTTTGCGACCGTCGAGCCGATGACGCTGCGCGACAAGGAAGGCGATCACTACACGCTGGGTGCCGCGGAGCGGATCGACCTCTCGACCATGGATGTGGTGCTGCTCAGGCAGGACCCGCCATTCGATATGGCCTATATCACCTCCACGCACCTGCTGGAGCGCATCCATCCGAAGACGCTGGTGGTCAATGATCCGGCCTGGGTGCGCAATTCGCCGGAGAAGATCTTCGTCACCGAGTTCGCCGACCTGATGCCACCGACGCTGATCACAAAGGACGAAAACGAAATCAAGCGCTTCCGCGAGGAAATGGGCGACATCATCCTGAAGCCGCTTTACGGCAATGGCGGCGCGGGCGTGTTCCATTCCACCCGCGACGACCGCAATTTCACCTCGCTGCTGGAAATGTTCGCGCAGATGTTCCGCGAACCCTATATCGCCCAGGCCTATCTGCCGGCCGTGCGCAAGGGCGACAAGCGCATCATCCTCGTCGATGGCGAATTCGCCGGGGCGATCAACCGCGTGCCGGCCGAAACCGACAGCCGCTCCAACATGCATGTCGGCGGCCGCGCCGAGGCGGCGGGGTTGACCGAACGCGAGAAGGAAATCTGCGCCCGCATCGGCCCTGCACTCAGGGAACGCGGGTTCATTCTGGTCGGCATCGACGTGATCGGCGACTATATGACCGAAATCAACGTCACCTCCCCCACCGGCATCCGCGAGGTCAAGAAATTCGGCGGCGCGGATATCGCCAGCCTGATGTGGGATGCGATCGAGAAGAAGCGCCTATGAGCGCTGCGCGACCAGCGCTTCCTGCGTGAGGCGGGCGCGGATTTCGTTCTTCTGGGCGTCGATCATGCCCGAGATCAGGAACAGATCGACGATCCACCATAGCGCCCAGATGCCAAGCAGAAAAAAGCCGACGATGAAGACGACGGTCAGGCCGCCGATGACGTTGAGCAGAAGCATGGCAAGGCCCGACCCCATGCGGCCGAGATAAAACCGGTGGATGCCGGCCCAGCCCAGGAAAAACCACAGCAGATAGGCAGCCGCCGGCGATTTGGCGCTGTTGGTCACGTGCTGCTCGATCAATATCCGCTCTTCGGTCGTCAGTCCCATGGCACCCTCTCTGCTTTCGACCCGAGGTTTACTGCGGCGCTGGCGATCTGTCTATCCCGTTGAACACGAAGGAGAAATAAAAGTTCTCTTTTTGTTCTTGAATGTAAGGGCGAGTTATGGAATCCTTGCAACCTGAAGACACAGGAAAGCGGGCGGGATGGCCATGGTTTCACGCGTTCACACGGTTGCGTTTCAGGGGATCGAGGGCGTTCCGGTCGATGTACAGGTCATGGTCGCGCCCGGCAAAATCGGCATGCAGATCGTCGGCCTGCCGGACAAGGCGGTGGCGGAAAGCCGGGAACGGGTGCAGGCCGCGCTGCATGCCACGGGCTTGGCACTTCCGCCGAAGCGGGTGACGGTCAACCTCGCGCCGGCCGACCTGCCGAAAGAGGGCTCGCATTTCGACCTTGCGATCGCGCTCGGGCTGATGGCGGCGCTCGGGGCGGTGCCAGCCGATGGGCTCTCCGGCTACATGGTGATCGGCGAACTGAATCTTGACGGCACGATCGCGGCGGTTGCCGGCGCACTGCCGGCCGCCATCGCCGCCAACGCGCTCGACAAGGGCCTGATCTGCCCGGCCGATTGCGGCCCGGAAGCCGCCTGGGCCAGTGCTGATATCGACATTCTCGCGCCCAAGAGCCTGATCGGCATCGCCAATCATTTCAAGGGCACGCAGGTGCTATCCCGCCCGCACCCAGCCGTGCGCGCGGCGCCGCATGATCTGCCGGACCTTGCGGATATCAAGGGACAGGAAAGCGCCAAGCGCGCGCTCGAAGTGGCGGCCGCCGGCGGGCACAACCTGCTGATGGTCGGCCCTCCGGGAGCGGGGAAATCCATGCTTGCCGCGCGCCTTCCCTCCATCCTGCCGCCGCTTCTGCCGCAGGAACTGCTCGACATGTCGATGGTCCACTCGATCGCGGGCAAGCTTGCCGGCGGCCGCTTGTCGGACCGCCGGCCCTTCCGCGCGCCGCATCACTCGGCCAGCATGGCCTCGCTGGTGGGCGGCGGCATCAAGGCGCGACCGGGCGAAGCCTCGCTTGCCCATCACGGTGTTCTGTTCCTCGACGAATTCCCGGAATTCACACCACAGGTGCTTGATGCGCTGCGCCAGCCGCTCGAGACCGGCGAATGCGTGATCGCCCGCGCCAACCACCGCGTCTCCTACCCCGCCGCCTTCCAGCTCGTCGCCGCGATGAACCCCTGCCGCTGCGGCATGGCGGGCGAGCCCGGCCATTCCTGCGCGCGCGGCCCGCGCTGCGCCGCCGATTATCAGGCCCGCATTTCCGGCCCGCTGATGGACCGGATCGATATCCGCATCGATGTGCCCGCCGTCAGCGCGATCGACCTGATCGGTGCAAAATCGACCGGCGAAGCCAGCAGCGCGGTGGCGCGCAGGGTGGAACGCGCCCGCAATGCCCAGCGCGAACGCTTTGCCAGGCTCGATGAGAAGGCGGTCACGGTCAACGCCCGCTGCGCGGCAAACCTGATCGAGAAACTCGCGGAACCCGATGCCGCGGGGCTTGCGCTGTTGCGCGAGGCGGCCGAGAAAATGCGGTTTTCCGCCCGCGGCTATCACCGCGTCCTCAAGGTCGCCCGCACGATCGCCGACCTCGACGGCAAGGCCCAGGTTGGCCGCATGCATATCGGCGAGGCCATCGCCTATCGAGTCGCAACGGCGGAGCGGACCGGCGCGGCGGCCTGATACGCCACCGCCCGGCGGCGGCCGCAGCGGCATCGCTCGTGGCGCGACGAGACCGAAACGCTACCTTTCGGCTCCCGGCTCCCGGCTCCCGGCTCCCGGCTCAAGAAGCATTCTCCCTACCCCGCCTCTGCGCCAACCATTTTCCCCGGCCTCCCGCACGGGACTAGGCTTGTGGCAACGCAGCCCGCGAAGGAGATTTTCATGTCGGACGCAACATCGAAGCTGGGCCTTCCCTTTATCCTGCCCGCCCAGGCGCAAAAACACGTTACCCATAACGAGGCGCTGCAGCGTCTCGACGCGGTCGTTCATCTCGCGCTGGCGGGCGAAGACGACGCGCCGCCGGAAACGCCCGAGGACGGCGACTGCCATCTGGTCGGCGAAAGCCCGACCGGCCTGTTCTCCGGCCATGCCGGGGAGATCGCGATCTATCAAGATGGTCTCTGGCAGTTCGTCGCACCCGCCGCCGGCTGGACCGCCTGGTTCGACATTGATGCCACATGGCGCGTCTTCGACGGCGCGGACTGGGCCACGCCGCCGGTTCCGGATGAAGCGACTTTCGCGACGGTCGGCATCAATGCCGCAGCGGATGCCACCAACCGCCTTTCTGTCTCCTCTCCGGCAACGCTGCTGAACAATGCCGGCGCCGGCCACCAGCTCAAGATCAACAAGGCAACGCCCGGCGATACCGCCTCGCTGCTGTTCCAGACCGGCTGGTCCGGCCGCGCCGAAATGGGTCTCGCCGGCACCGATGGCTTTGCCATCAAGGTCAGCCCGGACGGCGCAAGCTGGTTCGAGGCCCTGCGCGTTTCCCCCTCCGGCGCGGTCGTCACGCCGGAACGCCCGCTCGCGCGTGCCGCGCTTGCCTCCGGCGCCACGCTGATCGACACGCCAACCGCGCTCGGCTTCGATACGCTTTACACCGGCGAGGGCGGGTTCTCTCTCGGCACGGCGGTTGCCGGCGGCGGCGAAACGCTGGCCTTCCCGGTCAGCGGCTTTTACGGCGTTAGCCTCAACATCTCGGCAACCGCGAGCGGCCCGTTTACGGTCACTCTGCAAAAGAACGGCTCGGAAAACGTGGTGATCGTGCGCGGCGGCGCGACGGGGGGAGACGAAGTCACGCTCTCAACCACCGCCATTGCCTATTTTGCGGCCGGCGACGATGCGCAGCTTTCCTTCACCGGAGCTGCGACCTACAATCTGGGATATGGCGCCACCGAGGTGATCGCGGTTCTGACCTGATTTCGGCGAACGGCTTGAATGCGTGCCGCAATCAGGGCTATCCATTGTGGACCCGCATGTAGCGGGGTGAAATCGCCGCGACATGCGCGAGACAGACAAACAAAGCGGTGCCCCCTTGTGCGGGGAAGGCATCCGCAGGAGAAAGGCGATCATGGCGGGTATGGACTGGCGCAAGAGTTTCGATCTCAAACACCCTTCGCTGAAACCGCTCTGGGTGCGCATCCTGGCCGTGGCGCTCTCCGCCGGCTGGGCTGTGGCCGAGCTGTTCATCGGCTCGCCCTTCTGGGCGATCCCGTTCGGCGCGGCCGCGGCCTACATGGCCTATGTCTTTTTCTTCTCGCCCGATCGGCACTATTTCACGAGCAAAGACAAACCCGACGCCTAAGGCGCCTATTCGCCGCAGCTCAGCGTGTGGAAATGGTCGCCCCAGGCGGCGATCGCCACCTTGAAATACCCTTCTCCGCCAAACCGGTGATCACCGCCCCAGACCAGCCTGCCGCCATCGGCCGTTCCGCGCAGATAGATCACGCCGTTTTCGGTTTTGAGCGGCAGGATCGCGCTTCGCCCCCCGTCAATCTCTCCGGAAACCGTGGAGAATGGCTGGTCCTTGCCGGCCGCGATCGGGCGATACCGGGCGATATAGCTGACCGGCTGATCGCAGCCATTCGCCAGCACGAACGAGATGAACGGCGCGTAGCCGGCCTCCGCCGCCCGAAACTGGCCGGGTTGAAGCCCCGTCATGATCCGGCCGATCCCCTCCTGCTCCGCCTTGCCGATATAGCGGCCGCGCCCGGGGCCGAGATAGACCCCGACAATGCCCGAGGCTGAACGGATGGCCGCGCCTTGAGCCCCGTCCGGCAAGGCGCAGGAGAGCGGCATGAGGTCGCCGGCCCTGATGGCAAGCGCCGCGCAGCCGGCGCTCGTCATCTGGCCGCCGGTCGCGGCGTCATAAAACTGCACGCCCAGCCCCTCATCATTGCCGGCATGGCCATAGTGAAAGCCCGCCTCAGTGGTGACCTCGGAAAGGGCCGGCTGCCCGTCCGCCTCCCTCACTTCGACGATGGCAAGCTGGTCGTTCAGTGAAGCGCCCGGACCGAAGGGCGCATCGGCGGACGGCAGATAGACGCGCTGAACGAAGCGCCGCCCGGCGGGAATATACCCGTCATCAAGATCGAGCTGCGGCATGATCTGGCGGTTCTCGAACGGCGCGCCGGTTTCGGGATCGATCACACAGGCCGCCGCCGTCAGAACATGGCGCGGACCAATGACCGTGCCCGAACAGACCACCTGATCTATACCGCTGACGATGGCCGCCAGGCTGCGGTCCCGCCCCTCGCTGCCATCCACCGCTTCGACATGAGTGGCGGCGGCGGCTGCAGACGAAAGGAGACAGGCTGCCAGAAGCGCGTTCAGGACCAGAAATCCGCGTTGCCGCAATGTCCGCCTACTCATCGGCGCCCTCCCCGGTCGGCTGTCCGTTTCCGCCCGGCTCTGCACCCCGCCTCTCTCCCGCATCGGTTGCCCTTTCCATGGCGGCCATGATCGCACCGGCCTCCCGGCGGGCCTGTTCATAGGCGGCGGCATCGCCGTACTTCAGTCCGTTCGGCAGGTTTTGCAGCCGCTCGAGCTTGCGCAGAAGCGCGATCGGCACGCCGCGACGAAAGGCCGGTTCCAGATAGCGTTGCGGGTCCTCGCGCATTGCCGCCACCTCATAGCCGAAACTGCGCTTGACCCCGTCAAGCAGCCGATTGACGGCTTCTGCGGCGGCCACGGCGCGGTTGCGCATGTTGTTTTCCGCAAGAAACGCCGTCAGCTCGTCCGCCGCCCATGCCGCTTGCACGATCTCCACCCCTTCGGGGCGAAGCTCGCCGTCCCAGACCGAGCGCGCCGTTTCCGGCGACAGCCACGCATCCTTGTTGATGCCGCTCAGCCAGATGAAAGTCCGGTCCCAGCCGGGCCGCGACGGCGCGCTCTCGACCCATTCGCCGGGCACGCCGGGGCTCGCGATCTTCTGCGATAGGCCGACATAGGAGTTCTGCGCGGGCGCATAAAACCGGAACATCATCTCGACATCCGAAGGCCGGATGCGCGGCGCCTCCTCGGGCAATCGCGCCCCGGCCTCACCTGATGGCGACCAGACCTGCACATCACCCGGCCCGAATGTCGGCAGCAGATAGCGCCAGTCTTCGATTTCATAGCGAAAGCCCGCGGTCAGCACCGGCGCGTCATCCTCCAGCGCCATCTGCAGGTCGGCATCCCACAGAAGCGCGCTTGATGACGCCTCGTCCGCCGGCAAACCGGGCGGGGTGAAGCTGGCGCTATAGGCCTGCCCCCGCGCCTCTACCAGCCTGTTGCCGTCAGCGCCCACAGCGGCCGACAGAGACAGCGCGAGCCATCCCAGGAGAAGCGACGTCAAGAACCGAGCCATAGCTCGAACCTTTCCTGCTGTTCATCGGATACGAAAAGCCGGCGCTTGCCGCCAAGCGGCTCAAGGCCGACGCGCGCGCCGTAATAGCCGCCGGTCTCCGCGCTGTCTGTGGCAAGCGGCATATAGGACAGCGTGAACCAGCCCGCCACGCAGACAAGCAGAACGGCGATGACGCCACCGCTGAGCCACAGCAGAACCTTGCGCGGATCCCGCTTCGGCCTTTGAGGCGCTGCCGAGGCATCCCACACCTCATCGTCGACATCATCATCCCACGCAGGGACCGCGGGCGCCTTGACCGGCTGCGGGTCTGGTCGCGCGCGCTGATGCAGGCCGGTTTCGATCTCGAGAAGGCTTTCGGGCGCGTTCAGGAAATCGCCGGCCTCGAAGGGCGGCGAAACCGCGCGGCCGCCATGGGTTGCGCGAATACGCAACTGCCGCCCATTGGCGGTCGCCAGATCATAGAGCGGATCGCCCTCCACGATGGCATCGCCGCGCTTGAAATAGGCTCGCTCCACCCGGACCGGATAAAATTCGTCTCCGGCAGGCGATTGCATGATGACACGCGACATCCGTTCTCCGTCCTGAACCGCCCGCCCGGCCGCGCCACGGGGGCAACCCGATGCTTCCGAAGCATCGTCCGGGACCCCGGCCATGCTCCTTGTCTGTTCCCGCGCAAGGCCTGCGCCGGCCCGCGTCTTTGATGCACGTTAGAGCCCTTCAGGCTTAAATGGAAGCGTTCTGCGGCAAGGAATTTGCGCCAGGACCAAGGGCTTTGGCGCAGGGCATAGCCGTCGCTATGTCCAAGCCGAAGACCGCCGGTAATGGCGCAAATTCATGCCGCCCTTCGGGTTTGCCGAAACCGGCCATCCACTTTGTCGAAGCCCTTCGCCATAGCTATGGCTATGACGCGCGGGCTTCTTCGCGTGGAATGACCGGTTTGGGCAAACAGAACGAATTCCATTTAAGCCTGAAGGGCTCTAATCCGCAAACCTTTACGGAATGAAACCATTTCCGGTTTACCGTGCAAATTCAGCTAATAAAGCGGAGACTAGAACAGTGATTTGCCGCCAGCAAGTGCGGACAAAAAGCCGGCGTCAATCCTCAAGCGGACGGGCCTCGGAGGCCAGCATGATCGGCACGCCATCGCGGATGGGATAGGCGAGCTTCGCCTTCTGCGAAACAAGCTCCTGGCGCTCGTCATCATAGGAAAGCCGGCCCTTGGTCAGCGGGCAGACCAGAAGTTCGAGCATTCTGGGATCGATCCCGGCTTCCCTGGCAATCATCGTCCGTCCCTATTGCAGCCGGTCGCCGGGATCGCCGGCAAGCGCGAACTCAATGATCGCGATGAACAGCGCCGCCCGCGCCCTGAGATCGGGCGCTTCCAGCAAGGCCTGTTTTTCCGCCGGGCCGAAGGGCGCCATCATCGACAGCGAATTGACGAGGGTGAGATTGCTGGCCTGCTCGATGTGATCCCACTCGGTATCAAGCCCTTCGGAATCGAGATAGGCACGAAAAGCCCGGATAAGACCCGCCCGGTCCACGCCTTCATCCTGACCCTCGGTCTTGAGATCACCGAGGAACGGCGCAATGGAGAAGCTGCGGAACGGGTGCGTCGTCTTCACCTCGTCGATCAGCCGCACCCGGCAGATGCCGGCGAGCGCCACCAGGTAGCGCCCGTCGCCAGTCTCGGCAAACGAGGTGATCCGGCCGAGACATCCGATGTTGGAAACCGGCGTATCGTCGGTGACCGAAAGCGTCTCGTCGTGGCGGGCGGGCTGGGCCATCACGATCAGCCTATTGCCCGCGATCGCATGATCGACCATGGCGAGGTAGCGCGGCTCAAAAATATTGAGCGGCAATTGCCCGTGCGGCAGCAAAAGCCCACCCGTCAGCGGAAACACCGGAGCGCTCTCCGGCAGATCCTTCGCGGTCAGATAACGGGCATTGCCAACCTGCATGGCGGTCTGGTCCCTTACGAGAAAAGAATGGTCGAAAGCCTGCGGCGCGCGGCGATCGTCGCCGGATCCTTCGGCCCCCAGGCCTCGAAAAACGAAATCAGCTGCCGGCGCGCGCCGTCATCGTCAAATTCGCGGTCCCGGCGCATGATGATCAGAAGCTGTTCGGCAGCCTCCTCGCGCTTGCCCTCGGCATTCAGCACCTTGGCGAGCTTCATGCGCGCTTCATGATCGTCCGGGTTCTGGGCAAGGGCATGTTCAAGGGCTGCCGGATCGCCGAATTTGCGCGCCTCCTCGATCTGCTCGATCTTGGTGGCGAGCGCCTTGATGGCGTCATCCTCGCGCAGTTCCTCCGGCACCTGCTCCAGCACCTGGCGGGCGCGGTCGAGCTGGCCGGCGGCCACCATGCAGCGCCCGATGCCGGCAAGCGCCTTGGGGTTTTCCGGATCGGCCTGCATCACGGCGGCGAAAAGCTGGCCGGCCTCCTGCAGCTTTCCGTCGGCGAGCATCTGTTCGGCCTGGTCCAGCGCCTCGGCAATCTCGGCCTTGCGGTCCTTTTCCGACGGGCTGTTCTGGGAAAGCTTGGCGATGAACTCGTTGACCTGGCTTTCAGGCACCGCGCCCATGAAGCCATCCACCGGCTGGCCGGCGGAAAAGGCGATGACGGCGGGGATCGACTGGATGCCGAGCTGACCGGCAATCGACGGATGCTCGTCGATATTCATCTTCACCAGCTTCACCTTGCCGCCGGCGGCGTTCACCGCCTTTTCCAGCACAGGTCCAAGCTGCTTGCACGGGCCGCACCAGGGCGCCCAGAAATCCACGAGCACCGGCTGGGCTTTCGATTCCTCGATAACGTCCTTGCCGAATTCGGCGGTAGTCGTATCCTTGATCAGCCCGCCGGGCGGCGTGGCACCGTTAACGGCGCCATCGGCCGAAACATTCATCTGGCCGCCGAAGGAACCGCCATAGGGGTTGTCAAATCCGCTCATCACTCTCTCCGTATGGCCTATAGGCCCCGTCTCTGTTGGATTTAAGATCGTGTGTCACGCCGTCACTTTCAAGACAACCGGCTCATGCCCGGTGGCCCTGATGAAGCTTAACAGATCATCGCGCCCGATCGAGGTCGTGGCGGTGTTGCGCAAGGGGTGGCAGTTGATGATCTCGTTTTCCATAAGGCTTTCATCGAGGATGAAAGTGACCTGGCCTTCATCGTCATTGATGGCGCCCAGCGCCGTCACCGAGCCGGGCTCGACGCCGAGATAATCCATCAAGGCCTCCGGCTTGCCGAAAGAGACCCGCCCCGACGCCCCGATCAGCGTGTGCACCGTCTTCAGATCTACGGTAGCATATTCCTCCACCGTCAGCAGGAAATAGCGGCTTTTCTTGTCCTTCACGAAAAGGTTCTTGGTGTGGCCGCCGGGGATCTTCTCGCGCAGATCATCGCCTTCGGCCACGGTGAACACCGGCCGATGCTCGTGATTCTGATAGGAGATGCCGAGTTCGTCGAGAAAGGCGAACACGTCGTCGGAGGTCTTGGTCATCAGGGCCGTTCCGGTTTCGAATTGACGCCTGTTTCAACACCAATCGCCGGCCAATGCAACTCTGTCGCGCCGGTTGACTCGGCAATGGCTGCGGGTCAGGCAGTCCGGCATGCCCGCCCGCTTCGCCGCCGCGGCCGGGCGCAATTCGGGCCACAGCTCGCCGCCAATGACGGCAGGCACGCCGCAATTCAGCTAAAATACTGAAAAACAGAACCTTTCCGCTTCATCCAAAAAAATGCGCCATTCCCGTAATTTCTCTGTTGCATTTGAAATCCGCTTGGGCCATATACGCCTTCGTCGTCGGCGAGACGACATATCCGGCCTCAGACCTACCCCCGGCCGGGTTTTATGAGCGGGTGTAGCTCAGGGGTAGAGCACAACCTTGCCAAGGTTGGGGTCGAGGGTTCGAATCCCTTCGCCCGCTCCAGTTTTCCCAAGAAAATCAATAGCTTAAAAACTCCGACGCGGGTCTTTTCGGCTGTTGAAAAGCCGCTTTGTCGCGCCATTTTCGACATCAGCGCGCCGGCTGGCGGCTGGTCTGGCTCGTCGTCCGTTATCGGCCCTGGCTCCGTCCGGATATCGTCACCGCCTCTCGCGATAGGTGCATCCGCGCACCCTCGTCCTTGCAAATTCTCCTTTCCAACATCGCACGCATGGAAGCCGGAAAAGCTGGTTACCAGAGCGTTACACTTGCCTTAGGCAAATTTTAAAAGTGTGGCGCTAGGTTGTGAGCGTAGGTTGTGAGTTTTGTAGAGAGTACGATGACCGAGCTAGCCCGCGTTCGCGCAAAATATGTCATAGGTCCCGACGGCAGTCCGCTGACCGTTGCCGACCTGCCCCCTTCCAATACGCGGCGCTGGGTGATCCGGCGCAAGGCGGAAGTCGTGGCGGCCGTGCGCGGCGGCCTGCTGAGCCTGGAAGAGGCGTGCGAGCGATACTGCCTGACGGTGGAGGAATTCCTCTCCTGGCAGGCCTCGATCGACGATCACGGCCTTGCGGGCCTGCGCACCACGCGGATCCAGCAATACCGCAACTGACCGGCGCGACATCGCGCCGTCTGGCGGCTCCAGGCTGACACCGAACGACCCACATGTTTCGTTGCGGCCCGTCTCATCACGCAGGCATTTTGACGCGGCAGGGCAGAGCGCCGCCGCATCAATGCCGGCTTTTTCCGAAATAGCCCAAGCCTCGATCGAAAGAGCGGAGATCGGTCTTTCGCTAAGCTGATTCTCCAAAGAAGACGACGGTAGCGCCCCGCTTTTCGGTTCCTCGCGATTTCAAGCGCAAACCTTCCGAAACGCCACGATATCAATCACGCCCGTCCTTGCCCCCCCAAAGACCAAAGGCCGCATCATCGCGATGCGGCCTTTGGTTTTAGCACTTCCCCTTGGCGCAGCCGTCAGGCGCGCTTGCGGCCGGCTGCGTCGCGCTCCTCAAGGGCTGCGGCGCGCTCATAGTCCAGTTCCATCTCCGCCAGTTCGGCCTCGGCCTTGTCGCGCTGCTCGCGCAAATCGGCAACCGAGACAGCCAGATTTTCGGCCCGCTGGCGCGCCGATTTGGCGAATGTCGAATATGCAAAATGACCGGGGTCGGTGATCCCGGATTTCTTTTCCTCGGCGGCGATCTGTTGCATCAGTTCGCTGGACATGCGGGCGAACTCATCCATCATGAGTTGCAACTGCTGCAACTGCCGCTTCTTTTCCTTCACCTGAAACGCCTTCAGACGCAACAGACTGTTTCGTGCCTTCATACGCAAAACTCCCCGGCTGACGAACGCATAGCGGATCGGTCCCCCCTCGGTTTCTGATTCGCGCCAAAAATGATTAACGAAATCGAAATCGCGGTAACCTTTCGTTTACAGTCATGTCCGATCATAGCCGTCAGGGCTTAAGGGTCGGTAAACCGCGATCGCGGATTCAAACAAAAACTAGCGAGTCAGATGAGTCACTTAGCAGTTTTGGTTAATCTTTTTTATCGGCTTTTGAGATGAAAAAAATTCAATGAAATCAATGCCATTCTAATGTTCATTAATATCTTCTGGCTGTCTTGCCAAAAAGAATCAGAATTTGTTAACCATTAGATGGCAGCTTCCAAATCAGGTCATCACTGAGTCCGTATCGCGTCGGGGGCGACAACAGACCTTTCACAGCGGCGGTTCAAGGGGAAAGACATGCGGGTTCTTTTAATCGAAGACGACGGCGCCACAGCACAAAGCATCGAGCTGATGCTGAAGAGCGAAAACTTCAACGTGTACACCACGGATCTGGGCGAGGAAGGCGTCGACCTCGGCAAGATCTACGATTACGACATCATCCTTCTCGATCTCAACCTGCCGGATATGTCCGGTTATGAAGTGCTCAAGGCGCTTCGGGTTTCGAAGATCGCAACGCCAATCCTCATTCTCTCGGGCATGTCCGGCACGGACGACAAGGTGCGCGGCTTCGGCTCCGGCGCCGACGACTACCTGACGAAGCCCTTCCACAAGGAAGAGTTGGTCGCCCGCATCCACGCCATCGTGCGCCGCTCCAAGGGCCATGCGCAGTCGATCATCTCGACCGGCGATCTCGCCGTCAATGTCGACGCCAAGACCGTCGAAGTCGGCGGCCAGCGCGTTCATCTGACCGGCAAGGAATATCAGATGCTCGAGCTGCTCTCGCTGCGCAAGGGCACGACGCTCACCAAGGAAATGTTCCTCAACCATCTCTATGGCGGCATGGACGAGCCGGAACTGAAGATCATCGACGTCTTCATCTGCAAGCTCAGGAAGAAGCTCGCCAACGCGGCCGGCGGCACCAATTTCATCGAAACGGTCTGGGGTCGCGGCTATGTGCTGCGCGAGCAGGACCAGCAGGAAATGAAGCGCGCCTGATGCGGTTCACAAGGCTCTAAGAAAGCGCGGCGCCCCGGCGCCGCTTTTCGTTTGGGTGGGCTCCCCAGCCATCCGTTCGGGCAGAGCAGGCCCGCAGAATCTCATTTCCCGCTTCGCATCCCGGCAAGCTGTGCCGCGCCCGTCTCATCTGTTGTCTTCTCGCCCAGCGGGGCGCAGAGCAGCAATAGGCGGCTCTTAAGCATGTCGATCTTGAATTTCGCGGCCGCGACGGCGGTTTTCGCCTTCTCGACATCGACAGTTTCTCCGCACCGGGCCGCTTCATCGGCATTCTGCAACTGGTTTTCCGCGCGCACCAGCGAAGCGTTTGCCGCGGCGAGGTCGCTTTCGGCGGCGGCGATGCCGAGTTTCAGGGCGTTGAAGTCGTTCATGAAGTCGCGGCGGTTGTCGCGCGCGCTCAGGATCGTCTCCATGAGCGTTAGCCGGGCATTCTGCGTCATGCGCAGCGCATCGCCTTCATCGATCAGCGGCAGGACATAGGACACCAGGAACTGGAGGTTCAGGCCGCCGGTCTGGGTCATGAAACTGGGGATCGAGGTTTTCAGCTTGGTGAAACGCGACTGCCGGGCGAGATCGAGCTGCGCGGCCGAGGCTTCGACGAGCAGATCCTCCAGGCGCTTCTTGCCGGAGCTTGCGAAACAGGCCTCGGCATCGTTGAGCTTCACGGCCTCGAAGCCGGAAAGCGAGGACAGCACGGAACGCTCCGGCGCCACGCGATAGCCGCCCTCGGCAAGGCCTGCCAGGCCCAGCAATTCGTCGCGTTTCGAGTTAAGCAATCGCGACACGGCGTCGGCTTCGTGGCGGGCGGCGGCGACCTGCGCCTTGAGCGCCTTCAACTCTCGTTGCGTGGCCTCTTCGTTTTCGACCTCCGCCTCGACATCGCCGGCCCGGCAGGCAAGCCCCTTTTCCTTCAACACGGCGTTTTTATGCCTGAAATCGAGGGTCGTATATTCATTGTAGGTGTTGAGCAGGTTGGACGTCGCGGTGCGCTGGGCGATCTGGTATTGCACCGGGATCAGCCGGCCTGCGACATCGACCGAGGGCTGATCGAGGCGGAGCAGTGCCTTCGAGATGTCCCAGTTGACGCCGAGCACGATATTCGAGGTTCCTGTGACATCGCCAAGATCATCGCCGGTATAGGTCGCGATCTGGCGCGCCTCGGCGCTGATGCGCGGCAAGCGCGCGGATTTGACCTTGTCGAGCTCGAGCATCGCCCGCGCGCGGCTGATGCGGGCGCGCATGAAATCCTTGCCGCCGCCTTCCGCGCTCGCCAGAAGCTCAGTGGGGCCCAGTACCGTTCCATCGGCCGGAGGCTCGGGCGGCTGCGCGCCGAGTTCCTGCTCCATCAGGTCGATCTGCTGGGTGGTCTGCTGCAGCTGCTGGGAGGCGCAGCCGGCAAGCGCGAGCCCGACGCCCGCAAGCGCGCCCATGCCCAGCCTGGCGGCGCCTCTGTTTCGCACGTTTCGATCAGACACGGTCGGCATCATGCGGCTGGAGGCCGGAGGGCATGCCGTCGGTGCGGGCATTACGCCTTGTGCAACTGCGAACAATCGGTTCGTTCGACGACGGGATGGCGACCGGGGACCGGTCGGGTTTGGGCACAAATACGCTCAAGACCGCCGGCAGGGCCGGGCGAAATTGCGGATATCTCACGGCTGGGCTCTCCCTCAGAAACTGACGGGAAAATTGCAAGTTCAGGCTTCGCAGAAACGGCTCGGGCGGGAAATTGTTTCCCGTAAGACGTGCTGCGAGCGATTCAATGCCGGAATATTATCCGCAAAGCTTGGCAAAAATGGGATAGCGTCTGCTGCACCGCAAAAGAAAGCGGGCGTCGGCGCTCAGGTCGCGGGCTTGGCCTCGAACACGACCTCGCCCTCATTGACCACGAACTCGATGGCCATGCCGGACTCCTCCGCCAGCAGCGCGGTGTAATAGGGCTGAACGTTATGCGAGGTGATCGGGTCGTCCATGACCCCGCCATAGATGCGGGCGAAATCGGCCGGCATCTGAACGTAGTTGCCGCGGGTGCGGATGATGAAGGCGAAGATGTCGCCCGCGGCATCAAGACCGACATCGATGGTGCCGCCGCGCGGGATCGTGGTGAGGGCAACAAGGAACAGGTTCAAAAGCAGCTTGACCCGGTTTTTCGGCGCGTTGATGCGCGGGCCGTTCCAGTTGAGCGTCACCCGTTTGCCAAGCCCGACCAGGTCGCGCGCCGCCGTCTCCGCCTCGCCGGTATCAAGCGGCGTGTCCAGCGTGCCGGAAGCGCCGAAGGCGATGCGGGCGAATTTCAGGTGGATGGTGGCCGAAAGCGTGCTCTGGCGGATAAGCTGCAGCGCGTCCTCGTCCATGCCGCCCTCGTCCAGCAATTCCAGCCCGTTTCCGGCGGCCCCGATCGGATTGACGACATCGTGGCAGATGCGGCTTGCAAGCAGGGCCGCAAGATCTGCGCCGCTCAGGGTCAGGTTCGGGTTCTTCATCGCGTCCACCATCCTTCGGATCAGGCGGCCAGCGGCCGCCCCTGTCTTTTGCTGGTATCGCCGCGCCATGGCAAGCGATAATCGGCTTCCGGCAAAATCCTCCCATTTGGTAAATCCATTGTTAAGGGGTATGGCCCACAATGTCCGGCAAAAGTCCGCCGTCCGCCGGATTGCCGCCAACCAAACCGGCGGCGCTTGCGGACCAGACCAAAAAGCAACAGGAATGGAACCGCCATGTTTGCCAGAAACGCCGTAAGGTTCATCAAGGCATTTGTCTTCGCCCTCTGGATGGTGGCTTTCGCCATCGTGCCGGCCGGCGCGCAACAGCAGACCCAGCAGCAAGCGCAGCAATCCGGTACATTCTCGCCCGATGAGATTGTCGACGCCGGCAACAATTTCTTCGGCGAGGCAAGTTCTGGCCTTGCCCAGACCCTGCAGAACGCGTTTTCCAAATACGGCCTGCCCAACGGCTATATTCTCGGCGCGGAAGGCTCCGGCGCCTTCATCGCCGGCCTGACCTATGGCGAAGGCACCCTCAACACCAAGAATGTCGGCTCCCACAAGGTGTTCTGGCAAGGCCCCTCGCTCGGCATCGATTATGGCGGCGACGGCTCCCGGGTGATGATGCTGGTCTACAACCTGCCTTCGGTGCCCGAACTCTACCATCGCTATGGCGGTGTTTCGGGCTCGGCCTATATCGTCGCCGGCTTCTCGATGCAGGTCTACAAATACCGCAATATCATTCTGGTTCCGGTGCGCTCCGGCATCGGCGCGCGTCTCGGCGTCAATGTCGGCTATCTGAAGCTGACCGAGCGGCCGACCTGGAACCCCTTCTGAGCGGAGCGCTAGATTGGGCGACCTCAAAGCCGACATCGAAGCGCGCTATGCCGCGATCTGCAGCCAGGTGGACGAAGCCGCCGGCTCGGATCGCGAGGACGAGGCCCTGCGCGCGGCTCTTGCCGAGTTGGCCGCGATGATGATCGCCTACCGCTACCATGAGGGCAATGAGGGCGCGCGCGATGCGCTGGAAGCCGCGCTTTCGCGCGATCAGGCCCGCAGCGCCCACCGGATCAGCCTTGCCGAGCGCGCCCGCGCCCTGCTTGCCGACAACAAGTAAAAGGGCGCATTTATCCGATCCGCCCCTTGGCAAGCGCAAGCTGATAGAGCGCGACCGCCGCCGCATTGCCGACATTGAGGCTGTCGAGCCCGGGGGCCTGCGGGATCCGCACGGTGCGGAAGGCCTTCATGATCTCGGCCGGCAGTCCTTCGCCTTCCGTTCCCAGCACGAGCGCGACGCGTCGTCCCGGCGAAAGATGTTGCAGGGCCTCACCGCCAGCGGGCGAGAGCGCGACGACGTCGAAGCCGGCCCGCGCCAGCGCGGACAGGATCGCCGGTCCCTTGCCGTTTCGGATCCACGGCATCTTCAGCACGGAGCCCACCGAAACGCGCAGCGCCTTGCGGTAAAGCGGATCGCAACAGGTTTCATCAAGCAGCACCGCATCGGCGCCGAGCGCGGTCGCGTTGCGGAAAATCGCGCCGGCATTGTCATGATTGGAGAGACCGATGCAGACGACCACCAGCGCGTCGTCAGGCAGCGTCGCGACCAGTTCCTCCGCCGTTGGCCGGCTGGCGATACGCCCCAGCGCCAGAACCCCGCGATGCATGTCGAACCCGGCAATCGCGTTCATCACCGCGGCGTTGCAGGTGAAGACTGGCACGCTGGGCGGATATGCCTCCAGCACGCCCGCGATGCCCGCCAGACGGTTTTCCAGCACGAGGATGCGGTCGGCCTCGAACAGTGCGGCATCCGCCTCGGCCAGCACCCTGAGCACCACCGTGCCCTCGGCGATGAACAGGCCCTGCCGCCCGACCAGATCCTTTTCCCGGATCGCGCGGAATGGCGCGACCCGCGGATCGTCGGGATCGGTGATCGCGATTGCCGGTGCGGCCATATCAGTCGAAGCGGATTTCGACATCGGCGGCCATGCGGCCGGTATTGATATCGAAGAGATAGAGCGTCTGCTCGCCGTTTTCCTTGGTGCCGTAGATCAGCGCCTGACCGTCGCCATAGCTGATATCGGCAATCTCGAAGCCGCGCGGCAGGGTGGCCGTCAGCGCCCTTGGCGCATCCGCAGGCACGATCGCGCCGCCCCGCTCGGCGACCGGCGTCTCATCCGAACGGCTCATCACCTTGTAGAGGATCGCGCCGAACACCGCCATCAGGGAGACAATCATGATCAGCGCGGAAACGACCTGCAGGCGCAGCATCCGCCGCCGAACCAGCTCGACTGCGGGGTCGAGCGGCTTTTCCTCTTCTTCGTCTTCAATGCGGTGTTGCGACATTGTCCATTGCTCCGGGGGCCGGTTTCGCTTAACAAGCGCGAACCGCACTTGCAAAGTTCAGATGACAGACGACCCGTTTAAACAAACCCAGGCCGATAGAAAAGACTTTCTCGTCCCCGAGGGCACGAAAGAGCGTCTGGACGCTTTCATTGCGCGCGCGATGGGCGACGGCGTGTCGCGCACCCGCGTCAAGTCGCTGATCAATACCGGCGCGGTATCGATCGACGGCAAGCCGGTGACCGAGCCGAGCCGCAAGGTGAAGCCGGGCGAGGCGATCAGCCTGATCATGCCCGAGGCGGAGGATGCCGAACCCGAAGGCGAGGATATCCCGCTCGAGATCCTGCATGAGGACGACGACATCATCGTCATCAACAAGCAGGCGGGCCTTGTGGTGCATCCGGGCGCGGGCAATTGGACGGGAACGCTGGTCAATGCGCTGATCTTCCATTGCGGCGACACGCTTTCGGGCATTGGCGGGGTAAAGCGCCCCGGCATTGTCCACCGCCTCGACAAGGATACGACCGGCGTGATGGTGGTGGCCAAGAACGACGCCGCCCACCAGTCGCTCGCCGCGCAATTCGCCGATCACGGCCGCACCGGGCCGCTGCAGCGCGCCTACAAGGCGCTGATCTGGGGCCGGCCGAAAATGCTGCACGGCACGATCGACGCACCGCTCGGGCGCGCGCCGGACCGCATTCGCCGCGCCGTTAAACGGGCCGACAGCGCCGATGCCGATTTCGCCATCACCCACTACACGGTCGAACGCCGCTTCGGCGAAAAGCCGGATGGCAGCGCGCTGGCAAGCCTCGTGGAATGCCGGCTGGAGACGGGCCGGACCCACCAGATCCGCGTCCACATGGCCCATATCGGCCACCCGCTGATCGGCGACAACATGTATGGCGGGGGCTTCAAGACCAAGGTCAATTTGCTGGAGGAGCCCGCCGCCTCGCTGGTGCGCGGCTTCCCCCGTCAGGCGCTCCATGCGGCCCTGCTTGTAATCGAGCACCCGACGACCGGCGAGGAGATGCGTTTCGAAGCGCCCCTGCCCGCCGATATGGTCGCGCTTTGCGAAGCCTTCGAGGGCTGAGCTCGGTCACGCTCAACAACATTCCAGTCAATGGAAAGTTTTTGGCCTCATTCCCTTGAAAGCCTTGCCTGCCATACTTAAATCGGGTTTTCCCTCCAGAAAATCGATGGTCGGATTGCGGGCTTTGTCCCGGTAGTCGCCGTTGACCTGATGAGGATTGCAACACCAAGGGGGTGAAAGCATGGCCAATACGCTTCCCAGCATCCGTGCCGGAGAAAACGGTCTCAACCGTTATCTCGAAGAAATCCGCAAATTCCCCATGCTCGAGCCGCAGCAGGAATACATGCTCGCCAAGCGGTATCAGGAGCATGACGACCGCAACGCGGCCCATCAGCTCGTCACCAGCCATCTGCGTCTTGTCGCCAAGATCGCGATGGGCTATCGCGGTTACGGGCTTCCGATCGGCGAAGTCGTGTCCGAAGGCAATGTCGGCCTGATGCAGGCCGTCAAGAAATTCGATCCCGAACGGGGTTTCCGTCTGGCGACCTATGCGATGTGGTGGATCAAGGCCTCGATCCAGGAATATATCCTGCGCTCGTGGTCGCTCGTCAAAATGGGCACCACCGCCAACCAGAAGCGGCTGTTCTTCAATCTGCGCCGCCTCAAGGGCAAGATCCAGGCGATCGAGGATGGCGACCTGAAACCCGAACAGGTCACCGAAATCGCGACCAAGCTGAATGTCAGCGAGGAAGAAGTGATTTCGATGAACCGGAGGCTTTCCGGCGATGCCTCACTGAACGCGCCGATCCGCGCAACGGAAGGCGAATCCGGGCAGTGGCAGGACTGGCTCGTCGACGAGCATGACAGCCAGGAAGAGATGCTCGTCAACCAGGACGAGCTCGAAAACCGCCGCGACATGCTGTCTTCCGCAATGGATGTGTTGAACGACCGCGAAAAGCGCATCTTCGTGGCCCGTCGCCTGTCCGAAGACCCGGAAACGCTGGAATCGCTGTCCGGCGAATTCAACATCTCGCGCGAACGCGTCCGCCAGATCGAGGTCCGCGCCTTCGAAAAGGTGCAGGACGCCGTGCAGAAACAGGTCACCGCCAACGCCAAGGCGGTCCGCGCCGTGCGCGAAGGCACAGACGATTCGCAATAGCGGCACCGCCGCGTTCCTGAGCGGTCAATCCGCCTGGGAACAAGCCATATGCAAACGAGAACGCCCTCATGCATCATCGCGTGAGGGCGTTCTCGTTGCGTGACGGCGATGTCGACGTGCTTCCTCAGCGCTCCGGGACCGGAGCCCCGAGGCACATCAGCGCGAGAGGCACGAGGGGTGGCGCCAGCGCGAGAACACTGGCCGTGGCTTCATCATTGAAACCACCAACCAGAACGCTTCCGAGCCCCTCCGCCACCGCCATGAGCTGGATATTTTGCGCCGCCGCGCCCGCCTCCAGAAAGATGTAGCGCTCGCCGCGCGCGCCATAGGGGTGCTGTTCAACGAATGCCCGCACCGGCGTCAGCATGTCAGCGCATATGGCAATAATGCACGCCGCATTCGCAATCCACTCCGGATGACCAATCGCCGCCTCGCACAGAGCCGGCCGCAAATCGGCATGATTGATGCTCCTCAGGTCAAGCCCGCCCGGTTCAGCGGCATACAATCCGCTCTCAAGGCCTTCGACCCTGCTTGCCATGACAAACAGCCGGAGTGGGTAGAGCGCGTGGGCTGAAGGAACGGTCTTTCCGTCATCCTCTCCCGACTTGCCCTGGCCCGCCCACAGGATTTTTTCCAGCGAGCGAAGCGGTATCGCATGCTTTGCGAATGCGCGGACAGAGCGACGCCGGCTGAGCGCCTGAGCAAGCGTTATATCCATCTGTCCAGCCTCGCTTCACCTCGGCAAGCGTGCAGGCATTATCGGAAAGCCTTCAATTGTCGCCGATATCGCCCAGCGCCTGCCATTCCTGGACGGCGCGGTCGAAGATTGCCATGCCGGTCGTGCCCTTTTCCAGCGTCAGCAGCGCCCGGCGGCCGTTGCGGTAGGTGATCGGGATATCGATCCAGTTGCGCTCGGCGAGCAGGGCCAGGTTCTGTCCGCGCGCCTGATCGAAATCATTGAGCGCCAGCATATAGAGATCGTCGGTGATCTTGGCGGAGACCGCGATCAGCGGATCGCCCCTGGCAGCTTCGGTGTTCTTCAGCGATATCCGCTGGACATTGTCAACCGCGCCGCCCTGGAAATTATCGCCGAGCGTGAACGAAATGTCGATGAGATGGCTCGCCGGCAGCGAGGAATCGTCGTTGCGGCGGAAGGTGATCACGCCGGAAAGCCCGGCATCGGGCACGTTCATAACGCCCTCGATCACCGGTTCGGACACCGCCGTGCCGGTGTTCTCCTGTTTCAGCTCCCAGGTCACCGTGCCCTGATAGGCCGACGGCACCGACTGGCCAAGCTGCTCCTCGTAAAGGAACATCTTCTGCGCGGAGCCGACCGGCGGCGCGGGCTCGGCCGCTTCCTGCGTGGAGCCGGAAGTCGCCGGCGCGCCGGATGTCTGGTTGGCGACGGTGCGCGCCGGTCCGGCACTGGCGCCGGCGGCGGGCAGGCCTTCCTCGACTTCGGTGCCATCCGGCAGCAGCCGCTGGGTGAACTGCTTTTCGCCTGCCGCCTCGCCCTCGTCCGCAGCGTCATCGGCCGGCGCCTGAGCGGTTTCAGCCTCCGGTTCTGTCGCCGGCGTTGTCGCAGTCTCTGACGGCGTTTCGGCAGCCTGCTCCTGTCCCGGATCGACCAGCGCGGTCACCGTGTCGCGGCTCTGCCAGGCGAAATAGCCGCCGACCGCGACCGCCGCCAGAATGACGACGGCGGCAACCGCAATCACAATACGTTTCGCCGCGCCGCGTCCTCCACGCTCGGTGTCATCGCGACCGTAACCCGAAGACCGCTCGTCATCATCGTAACCCGGCTCTTCCGGCTCAAGCCCCAGAAGACTGTCCACATGGGCCCAGTCTTTTTCCGAAACAGGCCGTCCGCCCGCAGGCGCGGCCGGTTCGGTTGGCACGGCGGCGGGCGCCGCCTCGTAGCGCCAATCGTCAGCGGCACGGCGCTCATCCTCATCCGGTTCGACCACCACCGATCCGGCATCGCTTTCCTCTTCGTCCTCCGGTGTGTCGAAGGAATAGGACTCCTCGGGATCGGGCGCGCGCTCATAGACGACCCTGTCGGGCCGGTTGACCGCCTCGAAGGTGGCGCCTTGCAGGAAGCCTGTGGCTTGGCGTGGCTGCGCAGGCTCGGGTTCAGGTTCCGGCTCGGGTTCGGGTTCGGGCTCGAAATGATGCTCCGGTTCCGGCGCAACCTCGTCTTCCAGCGGCTCTTCATACGGCTCTTCGTCGCGATGAGGTTCTTCGTCGCGATAAGGCTCTTCCACCGGCGGTTCCGGGGCAATGTCCTCCTCGACCGGGGCTTCATCGGCAAACCCGTCCTCGACAATCTCCTCATCGGGCGGCAGGGCCACGGCGAAATCGCTTTCGACCTCGGCGATCGCGGCATCGATCTTGTCGATCTGCCGCTTGATCATCGCTTCCGGCGGCGGGGGGTTCATGTTTTCCATCTGCCGGATGACAGCAGAGCGCGCCTTTTCATAGACGCGGGCGCGCAATTCCGGAGATTGTTCCGGAAGGCCTTCGACCGCGCGCCGAATGACTGCTGTGAAATCCGCCATGAATCACCCCTATTGTGCGGGACAGTGCCGCGACAATACTACGATTTTTTCTTAATCTTCAAATGGATCGGTCACGAGAATGGTATCATCGCGCTCAGGACTTGTGGATAGAAGCGCAACGGGAGCCCCGATCAGCTCCTCAACCTGGCGTACATACTTGATCGCCTGGGCCGGCAGGTCCGCCCATTTGCGCGCGCCGACGGTCGATTCCTTCCAGCCTTCCAGCGTGACATAGACCGGCTTGACGCGCGCCTGCGCGCCCTGGCTTGCCGGCAGCGCCTCGATGCGCTCGCCATCCAGCTCATAGGCGACGCAGATCTTCAGCTCGTCCAGCCCGTCCAGCACATCGAGCTTGGTCAGCGCGATGCCGGTGATGCCGTTGGTGGCGACGGCCTGACGCACCAGCACGGCGTCGAACCAGCCGCAGCGGCGCTTGCGCCCGGTGACCGTGCCGAATTCATGGCCGCGCTCGCCAAGGAAATTGCCGACCTCGTCATTGAGCTCGGTCGGGAAAGGGCCTTCGCCGACACGGGTGGTATAGGCCTTGGTGATGCCGAGAATATAACCGAGCGAGCCCGGGCCCATGCCGGAGCCGGCCGCCGCCTGCCCCGCCACCGTGTTCGACGAGGTGACGAAGGGATAGGTGCCGTGATCGATATCGAGCAGCGTGCCCTGCGCGCCCTCGAACAGGATGCGCTGGCCGGCGCGGCGCTTCTTGTCGAGCAGCAGCCAGACGGTTTCGCGGTAAGGCAGGATCTGATCGGCGACAGAGGTGAGTTCCTCCATGATGGCATCATGGGAAATCTCGGGCGCGCCGAAACCGCGGCGCAGCGCATTGTGATGGGTCAGCAACCGGTCGACCTTGGCCGGCAGGGTTTCCAGATTGGCAAGGTCCATCAGCCGGATCGCGCGGCGGCCGACCTTGTCCTCATAGGCCGGGCCGATGCCGCGGCGCGTGGTGCCGATCTTGGTGCCGGAATTGGAGGCCGCATCCTCGCGCATGCCGTCCAGCTCGCGGTGGAGCGACAGGATCAGCGTCGCATTGTCCGCGATACGGAGATTTTCGGGGCTGATCTTCACCCCTTGCGCTTCCAGCCGGCCGATCTCGGCGATCAGCGCATGCGGGTCGACGACGACGCCGTTGCCGATGACGGCAAGCTTGCCTTCGCGCACGACGCCGGAGGGCAGCAGCGACAGTTTGTAGCTCACGCCGTCGATCACCAGCGTGTGGCCGGCATTGTGACCGCCCTGATAGCGCACCACGATATCGGCGCGCTCGGAAAGCCAGTCAACGATCTTGCCCTTGCCCTCGTCGCCCCATTGCGAGCCGACCACTACAACATTTGTCATATCACCTACCTGGAAGTCCTAAGTCACGGTTAAGCCGCAGCATCTATAACCATCTCGCTGTCATATTGCGATCCCCCACGCTCGCAAGCGCAAAATTTTCTCGTGACAGCCCCATGGCAGACGGACTATTGCGTCCTTACCCTCGAATGGATCGGCGAATGACATGAAATCAGGCGCAAACGCCAGCGAATGGCAGGCCTATCTGCTTCTCACCATCACGGCATTTCTTTGGGGCGGAAACATGACCGCGGGCAAGCTGGCCGTGGGGCACGTTTCCCCCATGGTTCTCAATTCCCTGCGCTGGACCCTGGCCGCCATCGTTCTCGGGCTGTTTTCACTGCCGCAGCTGCGCAGCGAGTGGCCGGTGGTCAGACGCAACTGGCCGGCAGTCCTTGCCTTCGGCGCGGTCGGCTACACCGCCTATAACGCCTTTCTCTATTCCGGGCTCCAGCTCACCTCGGCGATCAACGTGTCGATGATCCAGGCAAGCCTGCCGTTTTGCATCCTCGCCATCAATTTCGCGCTGTTTCGCACCCGCTCGACCGTGGTGCAGATGACCGGCTTCATGCTGACGCTTGCGGGGGTCGCAACCGTCGTATCGCAGGGCGAGATGCGCAAGCTGCTGCACCTCGACCTCAATCTCGGCGACCTGCTCGCGCTTGCCGCAGCGCTCAGCTATTCCGGCTACACCGTGGCGCTGCGCTGGAAGCCGCCGCTCGACTGGCGGGTGATGGTGGTATCGTTCTGCTGTGGCGCGGTGATCGCCTCGATACCGCTGGTGGCGGCCGAAATCGCCGTAGGTTCCGCGATCTTCCCGCATGACGCCATCGGTTTCGGCGTGGTGCTCTATGCGGGTCTTTTTCCATCGCTCATTTCCCAGGTCTTCTTCATCCGCGGCGTCGATGTGATCGGCCCCAACCGCGCCGGCATCTTCATCAACCTGATCCCGGTGTTCGGCACGATCATCGCCGTGCTGGTGCTGAACGAACAGCTTGCGGGATTCCACGCGATCGCCCTTGTGCTCGTGGTCGGCGGGATCGCGCTTGCCCAGTGGGGCAAACCGAAGCCGGCCTGAGACTGCGCGCAAAAAGAGAGCGGACGGGACGCAAAACGATGCTTTTGCCGATCACGTCCTTTGCCTAAACCTGTCTGAGACGCCGCAGCAAAAAAGCGGCGGGGAACATCAGACAGGTGAGACATGGCCAAGCGCTTTTACTGGAATGAACTGACGAGCCCGGATTTTGCCGCGCTTGACGCCGAAAAGACGATCGCGATCCTGCCGATCGCCTCCACCGAGCAGCACGGCCCTCATCTGCCGGTCGCGACCGATGTCGCAATCGCGCGCGGCATGCTGGACACGGTTCAGGCCATGCTTCCCGACGATCTCGACGTTCTGGTGCTGCCGGTGCAGGAAATCGGCAAGGCCAACGAACATGTCTACGGCCCCGGCACGCTCTCCTTCGGGGCCGATATCCTGATCCCGGCATGGACCGCGATCGGCGAGAAGGTCGCGGAGGCCGGTCTTCGCAAGATGATCATCGTCAACAGCCATGGCGGCAATCTCGACATCATGCACATCGTCGCACGCGAAATGCGGGTGCGCTTCAACATGGCGGTGGTTTCCACCCAATGGGGCCGGTTCGGCCATCCCGAAGGCATGATCAGCGACGAGGAGCGCACCTATGGCATCCATGCCGGCGAGGTCGAAACCTCGCTGATGCTGCATTTCCGCCCGGAACTCGTAAAGATGGAGCATGCGGAAAACTTCGCGTCGCTCGCCAAATGGCAGAAAGAAAACACCCGCCACCTGCAGCCGATCCCGCCCAATTCGCTCGCCTGGATCGCCCACGACCTCAACCCCAAGGGCGCCGTCGGCAATGCGGCGGCCGGCACCGCCGAAAAAGGCAAGGCCATCGCCCGGCATCAGGCGGCGGGCTTTATCGAGCTGATTGAGGATCTGCGGGATTATCCGCTGGAGAAGCTTTATACGCCGGGGTGATAGAGCGGGCGGTAGTTGGCCTGTGGCCTGAGCAGACGTTGCAGACCGAGGACCTTTCAGCCCCCGCCCGTCCGTTCCTCGGCCTGCGCCGCAACCGCAAATATCCCAGGTGTTGCAGGGCAGAGGTTACAAGGGGTGAAACCTCTCCGAGAGCACGGAGTATGCGGCCTTTAGGGCTTGCGCCCTTTACCCCTCTCTGTCGCTTTCGCGACATCTCCCCCTCAAGGGGGGAGATTATGGGCTGCGGGGCTTATGCCCATCACAAAGGCCGAGAGAAACTGAGAGACTTGCCCCTCAGCCCCCGCGCTTCCGATCTTCCGCCTGCGCGGCCAGCATGGCGCGAACCTCTTCGACCAAGGCGTCTTCCGGCACGGTCTTCTGGGCGACGCGGGCCTCGCGCCATTCGGCATTGTCCTCGATCTCGCCGGAGAGCCGCTTGCCCTCGATCAGGTCCTTGATCTGGACGGTGCCCGCCGCGCGCTCGTCGCCACCCTGGATGATCGCGATCGGACAACCTCTGCGGTCGGCATATTTGAGCTGGTTGCCGAATTTCTTCCAGTTGCCCTGATACATCTCGGCGCGGATGCCGGCCTTGCGCAATTCCTGCGTCATCTTCTGGTAGCGCCCCATCGCCTCGGCATCGCCATCCATGACGGTGACCAGCACCGGCTCGATGATCTCGGATGCGCCGAGCTTGCCGAGGTTCTTCAGCGCCGTCATCAGCCGCGACACGCCGATCGAAAAGCCCGTCGCCGGCACCGGCTGGCCCATGAAGCGCGACACCAGCCCATCATACCGCCCGCCGCCGCCGACCGAGCCGAACACGACCTTTTCACCTTTTTCATTGGTGACGTCGAAGGTGAGCTCGGCTTCGTAGACCGGGCCGGTGTAATATTCGAGGCCACGGACGACTGAAGGGTCGATCTTGATGCGGTCCCTTGTGTAGCCTGCCGCGCGACACAAATCCTCAATTAACTGCAGTTCATCCAGTCCAAGAATACAAACTTGGCTCTCCACAATACTGCTTGGAAGGCGCTCACGAAACTGCTCAACATCAAACGAGTCGGATGCGGCCTCTAGGACATCGCAGAGCAGCTCAGATGACTCGCGTTCGAGGCCAGCTCCTTTCGTAAAGTCACCACTTTCGTCTTGTCTTCCTTTTGTGAGAAGCTGGAATACTCCCGTAAGACCAAACTTGTCGAACTTATCCAACGCCCTCAGCACCGTCAGCCGCTGCGCCGCATTCTCCTCACCGCCGAGGCCAATCGCCTCCAGAACCCCATCCAGCACCTTGCGGTTATTCACGCGAATAAC
This sequence comes from Martelella sp. FLE1502, assembly GCF_053484255.1. Classification (NCBI taxonomy): domain Bacteria; kingdom Pseudomonadati; phylum Pseudomonadota; class Alphaproteobacteria; order Hyphomicrobiales; family Aurantimonadaceae; genus Martelella; species Martelella sp. FLE1502. Next base: position 230,091 of record NZ_JBAKFQ010000003.1, on the reverse strand, counting down.
ATACTCACCCTTCAGGCCGAGCGCTTCCATCGTGTCGGCCATCATCATGCACATTTCAGCATCGGTCTGGACGCCGGGGGCGCCGACGACGTCGGCGTCGAACTGCATGAACTGGCGGAAGCGGCCGGGGCCGGGCTTTTCGTTGCGGAACACGTAGCCGGCGCGATAGGTACGGTAGGGAAGCTGGATCTCGTTGAAGTTTTCGGCGACATGGCGGGCGAGCGGCGCGGTCAGGTCGTAGCGCAGGCTCAGCCACTGGTCGTCATCATCCTGCAGCGAGAATACGCCCTCGTTCGGGCGGTCGCTATCCGGCAGGAATTTGCCCAGCGCATCGGTATATTCGAACATCGGCGTTTCCACCGGGTCGAAGCCGTAATTCTCGTAGACCGCCTTGATCTTCGCCACCATTTCCTCGGTCGCGCGGATATCGGCGGCGGAGCGGTCGCCAAAGCCGCGCGGCAGGCGGGCCTTCAGCTTCTGCGGTTTCTTCTTCTTCTCGCTCATGGTTGACCTATCCGGAACACAGCTTCATTTTCCGGCCCTGATTAACGGATCGCCGGAAGTCCGGCAAGCGCCAAGGCCGCAACCGGCGCGGCGCGGCGGAACGCGGCGGCGAAAAGGAGGACCGATCATGATCGCAACCACATCCCTGCCTGAACTCGTCTGCATCGGTCTGACCGTCAACGGAACATGGCAGGAATTGCCGAAAGCGGTTCCCGCGGGCTGGGAGCGGCTGTTCGCCGCCGCCCCGGAGGCCGAGAACTTTCTGGAGGTTTCCCGCAGGCAGGGGGATGGGACCTATGCCGAGTTTCTCGGCTTTCTGGCCGCCGGCAAAACCGAGATACCGGACGGCCTGGAACGCCACGTGGTTGCGCCCGGGCGCTATCTTCGCCTTCGCCATGACGGACCGCTTGCGGATATCGCCGGGGGTTTCGCGCGCCTGCACGCTCATGCCGAAGCGGCGGGCATGACGGCCGGCGCCCTGAAACTCGATTTCGGCTACCGGCGTGGCCTGCCCGATACGCCGCACGAGCTTTATCTGGAGATCGCGCCGGAACCGCTGGCCCTTGGCGGCAGCGCATCGGGCTGAGCCTCGATGCTGAAGGCCACCAGCGCGGCCGCCGCCTTGCTCAGATGCCGCTCCTTGTGGCTGAGCAACTGGAACGCGCGCGAGGGCAGATCGAATGCGACCCGCTTCAACCCGCCCGACGCCAGCCATGGCGCAGCGACCGCGCCGGAAACCGCCGTTGCCGCGCGGCCCGAGCGCACCGCCGAAAGCACCGCCTCGTTGGAGGGCAGCACCATCACCACGTCGAGGTCGGAAGCCGCTATGCCGAAGCCGGCCATTGCATGCTCGAACTCGAAGCGCGTGCCGGAACCTTCCTCGCGCAGCACGAAGCCGGTCGATGCGACCAGCTCCTCCGCCGTCACCGTCCGGCCATCGGCGAGCTTATGGCCGGGGCCGACCACCACCATCAGCGCATCGTCGGTCAGGTGCCGTTTTCTCAGCCGCGGATTGTCGAGCGTGCCTTCGATATAGCCGAGCTCCGCCTCGCCCTTGGCCACCGCATCCGCCACCGTGGTGGTGTTGCCGATGGCAAGCCTCAGCTCGATGCCGGGATAGCGCGCGTGAAACCGCATCAGCACTTCCGGTAGCCAGTAGCTGGCAATCGTCTGGCTGGCATAGACGGAAAGCTGGCCGCGCTCCAGCCCGCCGAGTTCGCCCAGCACCTGCTCGGCGGAACGGATGCGGGCAAGGGCCGCGCGCGCCTCTTCCAGGAACACTCTTCCCTCCGCCGTCAGCACCAGCCCCCGGCCGACGCGGTCGAACAGCGCCACCTGATAGAAGTCCTCGAGCTTACGCAGCGCGCTCGACACCGCCGACGGCGTCAGGCGCAGCGCCTCGGCCGCCCGGGTCAGGTGTTCGCGCTCGGCCACGGCCACGAACACGACGAGTTGTTCCACGGTCATCATGGAAAAACATTCTCCAAAATCGAATGAAACGTCAATTATTATTCGATGGAACGCGACATTCAAGAAGACCATGTATTGCGCAAACGAGGAAAGACCCGCATGCGCATTGCCGTTACCCACAATCCCGACCGCTCCTGGACCGCGCCGATCATGTCGCTTGCGCCGGGCATCATCCTGTCCTGTCTGGTGGCGCTTGCCGCATTCGGGCTGGAGGCGGTGGAAGTGCGGCTTTCCGGCCATCGCTTCATCGAAAATCTGGTGCTGGCAATCCTCATCGGCACGCTGATCCGCTCGCTCGTGTCGCTGTCGGAGGTGTTCAAGCCCGGCATCCGCTTCTGCGAGAAATTCATCCTCGAAGTGGCGATCGTTCTGCTCGGCGCGTCGATCAGCGTTCAGGCGCTGAAGGCGGCGGGGCCAGCGCTGGTGCTCGGCATTATCGGCACGGTGGTGGTGGCGATCGCGGTTTCCTATGGCATTGGTCGCGCGCTCGGGCTCAACAAAAAACTCGCCACGCTGGTGGCCTGCGGCAACTCGATCTGCGGCAATTCCGCGATTGCCGCCGCCGCTCCGGTGATCGATGCCGAACCGCGCGACATCGCCTCGGCGATCGCGTTCACCGCCGTGCTCGGCGTCATCATGGTGCTGGCGCTGCCGCTGGCGCTTGTCGGCCTCGGCATGAGCGGCGCGCAATATGGCGTGCTTTCCGGCCTCACCGTCTATGCCGTTCCCCAGGTTCTGGCCGCCGCCCAGCCCGGTGGCATGATCGCGGTGCAGACCGGCACGCTGGTGAAGCTGATCCGGGTGATGATGCTCGGCCCGGTGCTGTTCGCACTCGGCATGGCGGCTCGCAGCGGCTCAGGCGGCGCGCAGGTCAAGCTCAAGCATATCGCCCCCTGGTTCATCATCGGCTTCGCGCTGATGATGGCGCTGCGCTCGGCCGGCGCCTTTCCCGAAGAATTCATCGAGCCGCTCGCCCACACCTCCAACGCGCTCACCGTGCTGGCGATGGCCGCGCTCGGCCTTTCGGTCGACATCCGCTCGCTTTGCCGCGCCGGCGGCCGGGTGGTCGCCACCGCCGTGCTTTCGATCGCGGCGCTGACGGCGATTGCGCTGGCGCTGATCTTCGCGCTGCAGATCGGCTGATCAGGATGCCACGGGCCGTTTCAGCGCGGCCCTCAGCCGCTCCACCTCATCGCGGCAGCAGCAGCCTTCCAAGTGGTCGTTGACCAGCCCCATCGCCTGCATGAAGGCATAGACGGTGGTGGGGCCGACGAACTTCCAGCCGCGCTTCTTCAGGTCTTTGGAAATTTTGATCGAAACCGGCGTGGTGGGGTTTGCCCTCAGCGTCTCAAGATCGACAACCGCCGGCCGGTCCTCCGGTCCCGGCTCGTGCGCCCAGAAATACGCGGCCAGCGAACCGAATTCGGCCTCCATCTCGATGGCGCGGGCGGCATTGTTGATCGCCGCCTCGATCTTGCCGCGATGGCGGATGATGCCGGCATCGGCCAGCAGCCGCGCGACATCCGTTTGATCGAAATGCGCAACCTTGTGAAAATCGAAACCGTCGAAGCCGGCGCGGAAATTCTCGCGCTTGCGCAGGATCGTCAGCCATGAAAGCCCCGACTGGAACCCTTCCAGGCAAAGTTTCTCGAACAGACGGAAATCGTCGGTGACCGGCCGCCCCCATTCCTCATCGTGATATCTGAGATAATCCGGCAGATTGCCATGCCAGAAACAGCGGACCTTGCCGTCGTCACCCGTTATCAACCCCGCCGTTTCGCTCACATGTGCCTCCTGATTCTCAATGGAACAAAAAGGAAACATGATTTCGACGATACGGCAAGGGCCGAGCGCTCGGGCCAACATGAAACGCCGCTGTCGCGGGCGTGACGATTCACGAAGCCTTAACCAATTTATACTTTATTTAAAGTTAATATTAGGCCGCACCAGAGAGTCTCCATGCTTCGCCTCACCGCCTCAGCGGGCCTGCTCCTGCTTGCCGCGTCATTTGTCGCTTCCGCCGATAGCGCTTCCGCCGAAACCGCCTTCTCCGTCTATGGCGGCTATCAGACCGCGCCGCATTCGTCGGTCGAGATCAATGGCGCTGACGCTTTCACCGCGGGTTGGGAGGGCCGATCATTCAGCTGGCCGGCCTATTGGGGCGCGCGCGCAACCTACTGGCTCGACCGCTACAAGCAGCCCAATCTCGGCATCGCGCTCGATTTCAGCCATGCCAAGGTCTATGCCGATGACGCGACGCTCGCAAAATCGGGCTGGAGCCATTTCGAGTTCACCGACGGGCTCAATCTGCTGACGCTGAACGCGCTCTACCGCTTCCCGATAAAAGACAGCAAGTGGACGCCCTATGTCGGCCTTGGGGCCGGCATCAACGTGCCCCATGTCGAGGTCACCCGGCCGTCGGGCCGCACCTATGGCTACCAGTTCGGCGGCCCGACCGTGCAGGCCCAGGCCGGCGTTTCCTACAGCTTCGCCAAGAACTGGGATGCCTTCGTCGAATACAAGGCCAACTATTCCTGGATCGACGTCAAGATCGACAGCGGCGACCGGATGAAGACCGGAATTCTCACCAACGCCGTCAATGTCGGCATCGGCTTCCGGTTCTGAGATCGCCTAGGCCCGCGGCGGCTCGTCCGGCGGGTCGGTCGGATCTGGCGTCGCGGCTGCGGGCGGGTGCGGCGGCGGAGTTTCGATCACATCGGCCTTCCGGCGCTCGCGCCGCGCCATCATGCCGTGGCCGCAAAGCGCGGCCATCGCGCCGAAGCCCAGAAGCACGACGACGATGTTCGCAATCCAGCCGAAGAACGGCAGATAGTGCAGCAGCGACATCAGCACCAGCCCGGCCGCGATCGCCAGCAGCCGGTTGACGAGGCTGGGCTTGAGCGGCTTGATGCTGGTGACCACCCACCAGGACAGGGCGTAGACCGCGAGCAGATAGGCGAAGGTCCACAGGACCACCGTCGCCAGAATGATGAACGGGATCAGCGGAATGGCGATGATCGTCATCAGCGCCAGCGGCACCGCGCCGAACAGCGTGGAAAGCGCAACGAAGCCATAGCCGAGCGAGGCGAAAGGCCGGGTGATCAGCCGCGCCCGCGCCGTTTCCGTCCGCTGCGGGGCCAGCACCAGGAACACCGTCGCCAGCGCCAGCATGAAGACCAGCATGGAAATGAAGCTCGCGACCACGGTCGTGTCGGAGACCACGTCCGGCTCGGGTTCTTCCTCCGGGGCTGCCTCGTGCGTCAGCTCGTGGAACGTCACCTTGTCGGCGGCAATCACCGATTCCGGTATGTCGACTTCATCCGGCGCATAATAGGTCAGCGTGCCGCCGATCGTGGCGTCCGGGCCGAAGGCAATATCATCGCCCATGATCCTGACATCGCCGGAAACCGCCGCGTTCAGCGTCAGGTCGCCGCTGCCAACCAGGAGACTGCCCGCGATCGGCGCGTTGATCGCCACCGAGCCGCCGGCCAGCCGCGCATTGCCGCTGACGGCCGCATTTGGGCCGACCTCGATATCCGCGCCGGCGGCCGAAAGATCGCCGGCAACCGTGCCGTCAATCCGCACGGAAAAGCCGGCCGCATAAAGGTCGCCGTTGACGGAAGCGTTGGAACGGACCCTGGCGCCCGCCAGAAGCGCGTCGCGCCCGACCGCGCCATCAAGCCGCGCGGTGAGACCGGAGACGAAGGCGCTGCGCGGGCTGTCCTGGTTGAGCACGGTGGTCGTGCCGCTGGCATAGGTGTCGCCGCCGAAGACCATGATCTTGTCGTCGTCCGCCATGGCCGCAGCGCTGCCAAGCGCCAGAACCGCGAATGCCGTCGCCAGAATGCGTGCTATTCCGTTCATGACCAAAGCCCCTCTCGCCCGTCAGCCGGTATTCTTCGCTGCCGATACTATCCCGCGTGTAAGGGCTTTCGTAAAGGCCAAAACTGGTCTCAACCCGCGCGGCAGCCGAGCACCGCTGCTGCCAGTGCCTCCATGCTGTCACGCCGCCTGTCCGAACGCCGCCAACAGAGCCCGATCCGTCGTGCCGGCTGAGGCTCGGCGAAGGGCAGGATGGTCAGCGGCGTACGCGCGGTCTCCGCCGCCACCGCCATTTCCGGGATCAGCGTCATGCCCATGTCGTTGGCTACCATCTGCAGCAGCGTTGTCATGGACGTCGCACCGACATTGACGACATTGCGCTTCGGCTTCTGCTCGCATAGCGCAAGCGCCTGGTCGCGCAGGCAATGGCCCTCCTCCAGCAGCAGCAGGCGATCGGCCTCCAGATCGGCCTCGGTCAGCGGCGAGGCGAGCACGGTTTCGTCATTGCGGGCGACCGCCATGAAGAACCGGTCGGCGAAAAGGTCCGTCGTCTGAATGCCGTCGCGCTCGATCGGCAGCGCCGCCACCACCGCATCGAGCGTCCCCTCCTCCAGATGGTCGAGAAGCTGGTCGGTGACGGCTTCCTTCAGGGCGACTTCCGCTTCGGGATAGTGACGCTTCAGATAGGGGACGAGTTTCGGGATAAGGTAGGGCGCCACAGTGGGTATGAGGCCGATCGCCACCGGCCCCGATAGCGGCCCCGCGGCCGGTCGGGCGGCGTGTTCCAGCGCGGCCATGGCGGACAGCACGCGTGCCGCATGGGCCAGCACCCGCTCACCCTCGCGCGTCAGCAGCACCTGTTTGCGGGTGCGCTCGACGAGGCGCACGCCAAGCGTCGCCTCCATATCCATGATCTGGGCCGAAAGCGCCGGCTGGCTGACATGCACCGCCTCCGCCGCCCGGCCGAAATGGCGCTCGCGCGCCAGCGCCTCGAAATAGCGCAATTGTTTGAGTGTTATCATGATAGGAAAAACCTATCGTATTTGCAGGAAATCGCAATTGGAAACTATCACTTGTTCATGAGACCATGACTGCCAGATACAATGGAGGAAACCATGGCAGATAAACCGACCCTCACAACAACCGCCGGCGCCGCCGTCCCGGACAACCAGAACTCGATCACCGCCGGCCCGCGCGGCGGGGTGATGATTCAGGACTACCAGCTCATTGAAAAGCTGGCGCATCAGAACCGCGAGCGTATCCCCGAGCGCGTGGTCCACGCCAAGGGCTGGGGCGCGTTCGGCACGCTGAAAATCACCGGCGACATTTCGAAATACACCAAGGCCAAGTGTCTCCAGCCGGGCGCGGAAACGCCGATGCTCGCCCGGTTTTCGACCGTTGCCGGCGAACTGGGCGCTGCCGACGCCGAGCGCGACGTGCGCGGCTTCGCGCTGAAATTCTACACCGAGGACGGCAACTGGGACCTGGTCGGCAACAACACGCCGGTGTTCTTCGTCCGCGACCCCTACAAGTTCCCGGATTTCATCCACACCCAGAAGCGCCATCCGCGCACCAATCTGCGCTCGCCGAAGGCGATGTGGGACTTCTGGTCGCTGTCGCCGGAAAGCCTGCACCAGGTCACGATCCTGATGTCCGACCGCGGCATCCCGGTCGATCCGACCTTCATGAACGGCTACGGCTCGCACACCTATTCGCTCTGGAACGATGCCGGCGAACGCTTCTGGGTCAAGTTCCACTTCAAGACCGAGCAGGGCCACAAGCACTATACCAATGACGAGGCCGAAACGCTGATCGGCAAGAGCCGCGAGACCTATCAGGAGGCGTTGTTCGACAAGGTCGAGACCGGCAATTATCCGCGCTGGAAGGTTCAGGTGCAGATCATGCCGGAGAGCGATACCGGCAAGACGCCATACAACCCCTTCGACCTTACCAAGGTCTGGCCGCATGGCGACTATCCGCCGATCGATATCGGCGTGATGGAGCTGAACCGCAATGCCGACAATTACTTCGCCGAGATCGAGCAGGCGGCGTTCTCGCCCTCGAACATCGTGCCCGGCATCTCGCATTCGCCGGACAAGATGCTGCAGGCCCGCATCTTCTCCTATGCCGATGCCCATCGCTACCGTCTCGGCACGCATTACGAGGCGCTGCCGGTCAACGCGCCGAAATGTCCGGTCCATCACTACCACAAGGATGGCCAGATGAACTTCTTCGGCCAGAAGACCGGGGCGACGGACGCCTATTATGAGCCCAACAGCATGGGCGGCGCTGTCGAGGACAAGTCGGCGATGGAGCCGCCGCTCGCGATCGAAGGGGCGATGGCGCGCTACAATCACCGCGAGGGTAATGACGACTTCGCGCAGCCGCGCGCCCTGTTCGAACTCTTCGACGATGGCCAGAAGTCCCGCCTGTTCGACAATGTGGCGGCCGCCATGGGCGGCGTGCCGGGCGAGATCATCGAGCGCCAGCTCGCCCTGTTCAAGCAGGTCCACCCGGACTACGAAGCGGGCGTTCGCGCCGCGCTGAAGGAAGCCCACGGCTATGAGGCCAACGCGATCTCGACGCCGGGAACGCCGGATGCGGCTGAATAGGATCTGGCTTTAAACCTATAAAAGGCCGACGCTGAGTGTGTCGGCCTTTTCTTATGCGCGCTGCTCAGCCTGCGCACGCAGCGTTGCGCGCGGCGAGCGGCCCTTGATGCGCTTGAAGGCGACGCCGAAGGCGCTTTGCGAGCCGTAGCCCAGGAGACCAGCTACCTCCGAGACGCTTCTGCCGCGGTGGATGAGGTCTTCGGCAATCTGCATGCGCCAGCGCAGGACATAATCGATCGGGGCGCGGCCGATCGCCTTGCGAAACCCTTGCGAAAACGCCGTGCGCGACATGCCGGCGATGCCCGCCAGCGCGGCGACCGTCCAGTTCCGCTCGGGGTTCGCGTGGATCGCGTCCAGCGCCGCGCCAAGACGCCTGTCTGCCAGCGCGCCGATCCAGTTGCTCTGGCCAGGGGCCGCGGCGGTCTCGCCCTCGCGGGCGGAGATCGCCCGCAGCATCTGCACCAGCAACATGTCGGTCAGATGCCGCCGCATCATCTCCGCGCCGATATCGGTGCGGGTGAATTCGCTCTCCAGGCTCTGCAGCGTCCGGCTGATCTGGGCGGCGGACGGCGCTTCCGCCGGGATCAGCATCAGCGGCGGCAGGGCGTCGCCCAGCAGATGCGCGTGCAGGGGGCTGGCGCGATAGGCGCCGCCGATCATCACCACCTCGTCACCGCCATATCGGCCGGTATCGGACTGTGCCCAGTCGATAACGCGCGCGCCATCCTCCGGCGCAAGGGCCGGATCGCTTGCAAGCACGTAGGACGGATACTGCGACAGCAGGAACACATCGCCGGCGCGCAGGCGTATCGGCGGCCTGTCGCCATGCAGCATGAAGCAGGTGCCCTTGAGAACGGCAGCAAACTTGATCGCGCTCTTTTCAGGAAATCGCAGCGACCATTCGCCGCCCGCCTCAAAGCGGGTGCAGCGGGCGCTGCGCAGGTCGAGCAGGTTGAAGAGTGTCGTGAGGGTATCGGTCATGGGCTGAACGTTTGCTACAACAATATGGACGAAACACTATAGAACGAACAGATGCCGCGCGATATCTCCTTCAGCAGAAAAAGGAGATCACCCATGGAAAATGTGAAGGACAAGGTCATTGCGATCACCGGCGCCAGCAGCGGCATCGGCCGTGCCACGGCCCTAATGCTGGCGGAAGCCGGCGCCCGTCTGGTTCTCGGCGCCCGCCGCGCCGAGCGACTGGAGACGCTTGCCGCCGAAATCGAGGCCGCCGGCGGAACCGCCATTGCGCACGAAACCGACGTGACCGACCGCGCCTCCGTGCAGCGTCTCGTTGATCGCGCGACGGAGACCTTCGGCCGGCTCGACGTGTTCATCGGCAATGCCGGCGTCGGGCCGATCTCCGGCCTCGACGATCTGCGCGTCGCCGACTGGGAGGCGATGGTGGACGTCAATTTCAAGGGCGCGCTTTATGGCATCGCGGCAACGCTTCCCGTCTTCCGGCGCCAGTCGGCCGGGCACTTCATCAGCGTGATATCCGTTGCCGGCCTGCGGGTGGTGCCCGGAATGGCGGTCTACGCCGCCACAAAGAATGCCGTACGCACCCTGCATGAAGGCCTGCGGCAGGAGGCGGGACCCAATTTGCGCGTCACCGGCATCTCGCCCGGCTATGTCCGCACCGAATTCGGCGATGCCATTCCCGACGAGAAGCTGAGAGAACAGGTCGCAAGCGGCATGGATATGGCAATTTCGCCGGAAGCCATCGCCCGGTCGATCCTGTTCGCGATCGCCCAGCCGTCCGATGTCGATATCGGCGATATCGTCATCCGGCCGACGGCGCAGGGCTGAGGCGGTTTCACTCCGCCGCCGCCTTGATCTCCGCCCGCGCGAAATGGGCGGGGGCGAGGCCGGTATGGCGGGTGAAGGCGAGGCTGAAGGCGCTGGACGAGCCATAGCCCACCCGTTCCGCGATGGCGGCCACCGGCAACTGGCCGCGCTTGAGCATGTCCTTTGCGAGGATCATCCGCCAGCGGTAGAGATATTCCATCGGCGGCACGCCGATGGTGCGGCTGAAGCGGGCGAAGAAGGACGAGCGCGACAGGGCGGCGAGAGCGGCAAGCGCGTCCACCGTCCAGGCGCGGGCGGGTTCGCGATGCATCGCCCGGATCGGCTCGGCGAGCCTCTGGTCGGCAAGACCGCGCAAAAGGCCGGGCGCGGAATCGGACGCCGCCGTTGACCTCAACGCCTCGATGAACAGCACTTCCAGCAAGCGTTCGAGCACGACATCGCGCGCCGCGCGTCTCGACAGCGTTTCGTCGCGCACCAGCCTGGCGAGCGCGGCGAGCCGTTCGTCGCGGCGCGCGACCACGGTTTCCGGCAGCAGCGCAACCAGCAGTGCCGCATCCGGCGATCCGAAGACGCAATGGCCGACGAGATACTGGCAGTCGGCCGGCCCCTCCGCGCGCCCGACCCTGAGCGCGCCATTGCCAAGATGAACCGGCGTCGTCACGATCCCGGCTTCCGGCCTCTCGGTGGCGCTGGTGGTGGTGAAGCCGAATGAGGACGGCACCAGCACGAAATCGCCCTGGGCGAGCTCCACCTCGTCCCGTCCGTCCGCCTGAAACCGGATCGCACCCTCCAGCACGAGCGCATAGAACACCTGGCCGGTCTGGTCCCGGCGAATGCGCCACGGACCGGCGCCAGTGACCCATTTGGAATAGGGTGCGCGCGGCTGCAGGAATGAGACGATATCAGCGAGCGGATCTGTCAAAACCGGACTTTCAATGATGTGAACGCGATGCTCCATTATGGTGCGTCCGGATGCGGCTGTCTATATTGGCATTGTCGGCACGGCGTTTCGCGCCTGTCGTTTTCACCCGTTCAGTTCAGCCGGCAGCGGGCGCATCCGCGCCCCTCGTGCCGCGCGAAGGAGTTCCCATGAAAACCGTTCTCATCACCGGCTGCTCGTCCGGATTCGGCCTTGAAACCGCGAAAACCTTTCTCGATCGCGGCTTCAGGGTCATCGCCACGATGCGCAAACCGGACGCCAGCCTGTTTCCCGCCTCCGACACCCTCGAACTGCTGCCGCTCGACGTCACCGATTCCGACAGCATCGCCCGCGTCGTGGAGGCCGCCGGCCCGGTCGACATTCTCGTCAACAATGCCGGCGTCGGCTGGCTGAACGCACTGGAAGGCTCGCCGGTCGACGTCATCCGCAAGGTTTTCGAGACCAACACGATCGGCGTGATGGCGCTGACCCAGGCCTTCCTTCCGCAGTTTCGCGCCCGCCGCGCCGGCATGATCGTCAATGTCACCTCGACGGTTACGGTCAGCCCACTTCATCTCCTGTCGGTCTATACCGCCAGCAAGGCGGCGATCAACGCATTCAGCGAATGCCTGGCGCTGGAGCTTCAGCCCTTCAATATCGGTGTCCGCCTCGTTCTTCCCGGACGTGCACCCGCCACGGATTTCGGCAAGAACGCGGCTTCGCTTGCGCCCGATGGCATGAGCATTCCCGAAGCCTACAAGGAGATTGCCGACGGCGTCTTCAAACAATGGGCCGAAGCCCCGGCGGATCTCGTAACGCATCCACAGGATGTCGCCGAGGCCGTCTATCGCGCGGCGACCGACCCCTCGACGCCGATGCGCATACCGGCCGGCGCGGATGCCGTGGCGCTGATGGCCGAAACCCGGCCGGCGCTGGCCTGACCCGGGCGCAATGCCTTTACGGGTCGGGATCGTCCATCACATCGTGCTCTCCGGCATGGGCGATCATGTCGGAGACGATGTGTTCGATGTGGTGATCGGCGGCCTCGTAATACATCTGCCGCGCCTTTCGGGTGCGCCGCACCAGCCGGGCGCCCCGCAACAGGCGCAAATGGTGGCTGACGAGCGAGGGCGAGGCCTCCACCTTGCTCGCGATATCGCCGACGGCCACCGGCTCGCTCAGGCAGGCGATCAGGATCTTGAGACGGGTGGGGTCACCGAGCAGCTTGAAAGTCTCGGCGACGACCGCAATCTGCGCCTGCCTGTCGGCGAGCGCCTCCTCGAAATGCACCGGATCATCGTCCGGACAGACGCTCATGCCGGGGCCTCCAGCGGGCAATCCGCCGGGTGCTGGCCCCAGTTGATCTCGATCGTGGCGTGGCGGATATCGTAGCGCCTTGCCAGCACCGCCTTCACGCGATCAACGGCGGTGGCGGCATTGCCATTTTCCGCAAGGCTGATTTCCATGGTTGCCGCCGGCCGGCCCGAGGTGATCGACCAGACATGGACATGGGCGACATCGCTGACGCCGGCGACTTCATTCAGCACGTAGCGGCGGAGTTCCTCGATCTCGATATTGCTCGGCGTTCCCTCCATCAGGATCTGCGCCGCGCTGCGCAGCAAAGCCCAGGCGGCCCGGAGGATGAGGACCGACATCAGCACCGACAGGATCGGATCGGCCGGCGTCCAGTTGGTGTAATAGATGATCACCGCCGCGGTGATCGCGCCGACGGACCCCAGGAGATCGCCGAGAACGTGTAGCAACGCGCCCTTGATGGTGACATGGTCGCGGTCGCCCCGCATCAGCAGCAGGAACACGCCGATATTGACGAACAGCCCCAGAATGGCGACGACGAGCATCGGCCCCGCCAGCACCGGCTCCGGCGTGATCAGGCGTTCGACCGCCTCATAGGCGATCCAGATGGTGAGCAGGAACAGCGCCAGCGCATTGACGAACCCGGCCAGCACCTCGGAGCGCATATAGCCGAAGGTGCGCTTCTCATCGCCGCCCCGGCGACCGAAGCGGAACGAGGCCCAGGCAAGCCCCAGCGCCGCCGTATCCGTCAGCATATGCCCGGCATCGGCGATCAGCGCCAGCGACCCCGACAGCCAGCCGCCGACAAATTCCGCCACCATGAAACCGGCCGTCAGGCACAGGCCGATCAGCACCACGCGCTCATTGTTGCGCGACACGGAAGGCGCATGGCTGTGGTGTCCATCGCCGTGGCCATGCGCGTGGTCGTGACCGCCGTGGCTGTGGTGCTGATGGCCTTCATCATGGGCGCGATGATGCCCGCCACTCTTGTCGCCTTCTGCCATTCCTGCTCTCCGTGTAGAGAATCTGCTTCGCCGCGGGAGGGAGCGACCTTCCCGCAAGCACTCACTATATATGAACATATAAACACCTGTTCATACAAAAGATCAAGAGGCGTGTTAAGGACTGCGAGGATGTCAAATTCGAATGAGTTCCGCTGCCGGACAGCTCGTCCGAGGCGGTTCTCAACTACAGCCAGGAAAATACTGAAGTAAAGTCCAGAACGTCGCCGCCTTTGCATAGTCCACACGCACCGTCGCTCGGGCTTCCGGCGGACGCGATCGACAGCCACATGCATCTTTTCGGTCCCGCCGAACATTATGAAACCAAAGCTTCTGCAGTGTGCATTGTCAGAGCGTGGATGACGGGGAAGCGTCCGAAGCGTCGGTTTCTTCGCAGTCGCCCTCATAACCGAGCTTCCTGGAAATCTGGCGGGCGGCGCGCATGACGGCGTCGATTTTTGTCTGGTCGGGTTCAGGCGGCAGGAACTGGATGAGATCCACGATGCCGACGGCGCCCACAACGCCGCCCGTGGCGTCGAACAGCGGGGCCGCCAGGGTATTCAGCCCGATCGCGGTCTGGTTTGCAGCCGTCGCCCAACCCTGTCTGCGGATCTTTTCGAGTTCGGCGTTGACGCCTGCGACCGTGGTGATCGTCTCCGCGGTCGGCGCAGACATCGGACGGGCCAGTATCGCCTCCCGAAACTCGGGGTCGGCATGGGCTAGCATGACCCGCCCCTGGGCGGAGTTGTGGAACTGGAGAAGCGAGCCCGGCTTGACGCCGATTTCGATCGGCGAACGGCCAGAAAGCGCCATCACGATCCGCGCGCCGCTGTGTTCGAACTGGGATAGCACACAGGATTGGCCCAACGTGTCGCGCAACTGTCGCAGGTCGTTTTGCGCAAGATCGACCAGATTGGACGCTTCGGTCATAAGGCGTCCGAGCGATATCAGGCGCCCGCCCGCCCGGTATCGTCCGGTTTCGTCGTGCTGGCTTGCATAGCCCTCCTGCACGAGGGTGCGAAGATGGCGGTGAGCACGCGTTTTCGTGGTGCCGAGCTTTTCGGCCAGTTCGGTAACGCCGATCGGCCCCTTTGCGCGCGCAAGCGCTTCCAGCGTTCGCAAAGTGAGCACCACGCCCTGAATCCCGTCGCTTCCTTCACCGCTGATCTTGGGCATCGTGCAAATTCATCCTTCGAGGCGCCTCAAACTCGCCCGCTTGACAAGCGGGGTTGAGCGCAGTAACCGTGTTTCGGTAAGCAATATACTGTTGCGGTCAGTGATACGCAAGAAAAAAATGGGAGGTGGAGGTGGCTCAGGACTTGGCCAGGGGATTTCGCAATCGCGTATTGGGCGGAGGCAAGCTGTTCGGCACCTTCCTGAAGACGCCGACGACCCACGCCGCCGAAATACTCGCGCAGGAGGGCTACGACTTCGTCGTCATCGATGAGGAGCACGCGCCCTTCAATCCGGAAACAACGGATCGCATTCTGATGGCCTGCCGCCACGCCGGCATCGCGGGTGTGGTGCGCGTCTCGCGGATCGCAGACATTCTCCGGGTTCTCGACAGCGGCGCCGACGGCGTTCTCGTGCCGCATGTCGACAGCGCCGAGCGGGCGAAGGCGGTCGTCGCCGCCGCGCGTTACCGGGGCGGCGCGCGGGGCTTCTCCAATACCACGCGGGCCGGCCGCTACGGTTCGGTCGCAATGGGCGATCATATCGCGGCCCAGGATAACGGCGTTGCGGTGATCGCGATGATCGAAGACCGCGCGGCCATCGGCCGGCTTGACGCGATCGCTACGGTGGAAGGCGTCGATGCATTCTTCATCGGCCGCGGCGACCTGACGGTTGCCTTCGAGGCCGAGAGCCAGGCCGCCGCCGACGTGGTCGGGGCGGTGGAGGCGATCACCGCCGCGGCAACGCGCGCGGGGCGCAAGGTTTTCGTGATGTCCAGCGATCCCGACGACGCCAGAGCGCTTTCGGACCGGGGCGCGACCGGTTTCATCATGGCATCCGACCAGGGCTTCCTGCGCCAGGGCGCCAGGGAAACGCTGGCCCGTTTTGCCGGCGTTCTGAACTGATTTTCGGGAGAGTAACACAATGTACGACAAGAATGATCCGCGCTCAGCGCTGGCGCAGAAATCGGGAGCCGGGCCGGCGCCCAAGGGCCTGGTCGCCGAGCCTCAGCTGGGTCTCTTTTACCAGGAAAAACCCGCCGAAACGGGCCCGGACAGCAAGAGCTGGTACACGCGCGGGCACAACTTCGTGCTGTCCTGGAGCGAAGCCGAGGCGGGTGCCGTCTTCGAACGCAAGAACCAGCCGGACGAATATGTGGTTCTGCTGCCCGAAGCCGGAGCAAGGATCACCTGGAACGGAGAGACAGTCGATGTTCCGGGCTTCTCGATTGCCTTCGTGCCGCACGGCGACAGCCGGGTGGAACTGCCCGAAGGCGGAAAACTCTGCCGGCTGCTCTCGATCAATTCCCGGGATCTCGTTCCTCTTTGCACCAATCGCGACGCTTATGCGCGCCCGCGCACCCATATTCCGGAATTCAAGCCTTGGCCGGAGCCGCCGGCGGGCTGGAAGGTGCGGCACTACTCGCTCGACGTGCCGAAGCAGGAGGGCCGTTTCGGGCGGATTTTCCGCTGCACCACCTTCATGGTGAACTATTTGGAGCCGAATGACGGGCCGCGCGATCCGCACAACCTGTCGCCGCATCACCACGACGACTTCGAACAGTGTTCGCTGGCGATATCGGGGTCCTTCATCCACTATCTGCGCTGGACCTGGACCATCGACATGGACGACTGGCGCGAAGACCGGGCCGATCACGTCCAATCGCCCTCGGCCTACGTTATCCCGCCTCCGGTCATTCACACCACCCGCGCGATGGAGGCCGGGCGCAACCAGCTCGTGGACATCTTCTGCCCGCCCCGCACGGACTTTTCCGAAAAGCCGGGCTGGGTGCTGAACGCCGAGGACTATCCGATGCCTGAGGGCGCGTAGGGAGGAATACCATGCAAGACGAAATTCAAGACAACCGCGACGCCGAAATCGCCGAATTGCTGAAAGGCGCCATTGACCTGCACTGCCACTCGGGACCCGCGGCGATGCCGCGCATCCTCGACCATCACGAGGCCCTGCTGGATGCCGCTGAAGCCGGCTTCCGCGCCCTGCTCTACAAGGACCATTTCTATCTCGGCGTCTCCCACTGCGCGATGCTGGAGAAACTTGTCCCGACCGATGTGAAGCTCTATTCCGGCATCGCGCTCAACAATGCCAGCGGCGGCATCAACCCGCATGCGGTCAACCACGCCATCAATATCGGCGCGAAGATCGTCTGGCTGCCGACGCTGTCGGCGCAAAACCACCTCGACCAGCAGGAAGGACAGGGCAAGACCTTTCCCAAGACGGCGAAGCGGATGCTGCCGCCCGAAGGGCTTTCGGCACTGGATGGATCGGGGCAACTGCTCGATTCCGTCAAGCAGGTGCTGGACCTGATCGCGGAGGGCGACATCATCCTGGCCGGCGGGCATCTGCCTGCCAGCGAACTGATCATGATCTTCGAGGAGGCGGGCAAGCGCGGCGTCACCAAGATGCTGGTCAACCACCCGACCTATATCGTCGGCGCGACCGATGACGACATGCGCGCCATGGTGGAGCTCGGCGCCTACATGGAACATTCGATCGCGATGTGGAGCGAGGGGTCGGGCAAGATTTTCGGGCCGGAGGAGTTGGCCCATTACATCGCGGTGGCCGGTGTGGATCACACCGTGCTGTCTTCCGATCTCGGCCTGCGCGGCTCGCCGCGTCCCATCGAGGGGTACCGCACCATAGTCCGGATGCTGCTGGACCTGCAGTTTTCGCACGACGACATCCGCACACTGATCGGACACAACGCCGCGAAACTGTTGAACCTGACCTGACGCCTGTGGGAGGCGCAGGCAATCAACCACTGGGAGGAAGACATGATTACACGACGTACACTGATGAAGACCGGCGCCGCCGTTGCGGCGACGCTGGCGGCCCCGAACCTGGCGCGGGCGCAGCCTATGACGGTGCGCCTTGGCCATGCCGCCAATGAAATTCACCCCGGGCACATTGCCTCGCTCGAATTCAAGAAGTCGCTGGACACCCTTGTCCCCGGCGCCTTCGACCTGCAGATCTTTCCCAACCGGCAATTGGGCGACGACCGGCAGAACGTCGAAAGCTGTGTTGCCGGCACGCTGGAATTTTGCGGCGGCAGCGGTTCGACGATCTCGATCGTTACCGGCCAGGTGGCGCTGGACGCCTACCAGCTGCCGTTCCTGATCAGGGATTACGACCACTTCGCGCGCATGGCGCTCAGCCCGGAAGGCGAGGCGATCAACGAGAGCCTGATGGTGGGGGGCATACTCGGTCTGCAGACCGCCGATATCGGTCAGCGCCACTTTGCGACCGTGAGTAAGCCGGTCAGAACGCTCGCCGATTTCGCAGGGCTGAAAACCCGCATCGTTCCGCTCGAATTGCACAAGGTCATTTGGGAAACCGTTGGCGTCAATCCCGTCGGCCTGCCTTACGGGGAAGTCTACGGCGCGCTCGAGACCGGCACCATCGACGCCTGCGAAATCAATGTGTCGTCGATGCTGGGCGAAAACCTCTGGGAAGTGGCCAAGCATTTCACGCTGACGGGGCACTACCCCTGGCACAATGTCACCTGCGTGAACGCCGCCTTCTTCGAAAGCCTGTCGCCCGAACTGCAGGAGGCGGTCCGCACGGCCGGTCGGGACTCGGTGATACCGACCCTCGAATACACCGCCAAGCAGGACCTGGATGGCCGCGCGGAGCTGGAGGCCAAGGGCGTGGAGATCCTCCAGCTGGAGGGGCTCGATCAGATGAAGTCCAAGGTTGCTCCGATCGTCGAGCAATGGAGCGGGAAATCGCCTCTGATCGCCGACTTCGTGAGCGTCGCGCAGCAGCCGTCCTAGGCCGTTGCGAGAAGGGGAGGGAAAATGCAAGCGCAGTCAACCGCTGGTCCTTCGGACCTCCCGCGCTGGTTTCGATGGTTCGGGATATATACCCGCACCATCGAGGGCGTCGCGGGGGTCAGCATGGCCATTATCCTCGTTATCATGATCGTTCAGGTGGCTGCGCGCTACCTTTTCTCCGGCTCCATCATCTGGGCGGAGGAGGCCTGTCGCTATCTCCTGTTGTGGCAGACCTTTCTCCTGCTCGGCGTCGCCTACCAGCGCGGCGAATTCGTGATGCTGGACCTCCTGCCCTACATGCTGAGTTCGCGGGCAAGGCTTGTCCTCAAATGTGCGACGGCCATCCCGGTGCTGATATTTCTCGCCGTGATCGTCGTGGAGGGGTTCGATTACGCCTCGCGCTTCGAGCGTCAGAAGATTCCGGCGCTCGATTTCATCTGGTCGTCGCTCACCGGCGCAAACGCCGGGGTTTCGGTGAAATGGGTCTATATCTGCGTGCCGATCGGGGCGGCGCTTCTTGCCTTGCACGTCGTCGCCGATCTTGTGGTGTCGACTCTTCGCCATCGCCGGGGCATCGATGACCCGCCGCCCGCCGTCGACATGGGGGAACAGCTTTAAATGACCGGATTTTTTGGAATATTCGCCCTGCTTCTGGTGACGGGCGTGCCGATCGCGCTGGCGCTCGGGATCGGCGGCATGGCCTTTCTCTGGCTGTCCGGCAATGGCGCGATGATGCTGTCGCTGCCGCAGCGGATGATGGCCGGGGTCGATCAGTTCGTGTTGCTGACCATCCCGCTGTTCCTGCTGGCCGGCGCTTTGATGAATGTCGGCGGCATTACCGACCGCATCGTGACATTCGCCAAGGTTTGCGTTGGCCACCGCCGGGGCGGCATGTCGAATGTCACGGTGCTTTCGGCAGGTTTCTTCGCCGGGATTTCCGGCAGCGCCAACGCCGAGGCGGCCGCGCTTGGGTCGATCCTCATCCCGACGATGAAGAAGCAGGGCATCCCGGCGGCCTATGCCGCGGCGCTGGTCGGGGTGTGCTCGATCGTCGGGCCGATCATCCCACCCTCGATCACCATGATCATCTACGGCGTCTTGTCGGGAACGTCGATCGGACAGCTTTTCATGGCCGGCGTGGTGCCGGGCGTGTTGCTGATCTGCGGCTTCCTGGCCTATGCGACATGGCGCGCCGCGCGGGACGATTTCCCGGTTTCCGACCGCGTGCCGATGGCCGAACGCGGCGTCGCCGTCTTCCGCGCCCTGCCCGCGCTGTTCCTGCCTCTGATCATCATCGTCGGCATCAAGGCCGGCATCTTCACCCCGACGGAAGCCGCCGCCGTTGCGGTCGCCTATGCGCTGGTGGTCGGCCTCGCCTATCGCGATCTCACGCCTTCACGGATCTGGAACGCGCTGGTGTCGACTGCGATCATCTCCGCCTCGATCCTGTTCATCACTTCGATGGCCTCGATCGTCGCCTTCGTCTTCACGCTGGAACAGGTGCCGACGCGGATCACCGAATCCATTCTTGCGATCACCGACAACAAGATCGCGATCCTGCTTCTGTTGAACCTGTTCCTGCTGCTGCTCGGCATGTTCCTCGAACCGATTTCCATCCTGATCCTGACAATGCCCATCCTGTTGAAAATGAGCGGTCTGGTCGGCATGGAGCCGGTTCAGTTCGGCGCGATGGTTGTCCTCAATGTTGTCATCGGCATGGCCACGCCACCGGTCGGGATCCAGTTGTTCATCGTCGCGGGGGTTTCGGGAGAACCATTGCCGCGGATCATCCGCGAGGCGCTGCCGCTCATCGCGATCTGCCTGGTCGTGCTGATGCTGGTCGCCTTCATCCCGGCCCTGACGCTTTCGCTGCCGAACGCGCTCATCCCAGTCCATTAGAAGCCAGTCCACGAGAAGGAAGTTAAGCCACCATGGCAAAGCGCCGCAAAGTAATCGTGACCTGCGCGGTCACCGGGTCGATCCACACGCCCTCGATGTCGCCGCATCTTCCGGTCACGCCGCAGGAAATCGCCGATGCCGCAATCGGGGCGGCGGAAGCCGGCGCCTCCGTCGTCCATCTACATGCACGCGACCCGAAAACCGGCGCGCCCGATCAGTCGCCCGAACGCTATTCCGAGTTTCTGCAGGTGATAAAGCAACGCACCGATTGCGTCATCAACATCACCACGGGCGGGGCGCCCACCATGTCGGTCGAGGAACGTCTGCGTCCGGTCGCCCAATTCAAGCCGGAGATCGCCTCCCTGAACATGGGCTCGATGAATTTCGGGCTCTACCCGATGCTGGAGCGCTTCACCGAGTTCCAGCACGATTGGGAACGCGACTATCTCGAAGGCTCGCGCGACCGCATCTTCCGCAACACGTTCAGCGACATCGAGAATATCCTGACCACCTGCGCCGAGCACGGGACCCGCTTCGAGGTGGAGTGCTACGATATCGGACACCTCTATACCTGCGCCCATTTCGTCGAGCGCGGGCTGATCAAGCCGCCGGTGTTCATCCAGAGCGTCTTCGGCATCCTGGGCGGTATCGGCGGGCATCCCGAAGATGTCATCCACATGAAGCGAACCGCCGATCGCCTGTTCGGAGATGACTATCAGTGGTCCGTGCTGGGGGCGGGCCGCAACCAGATGCCGATAGCCATGCACTCGGTGCTGATGGGCGGCAACCTGCGGGTGGGGCTTGAGGATTCGCTGTGGATCGGCCCAGGGCGCCTGGCCAAGTCCAACGCCGAGCAGGTCGCCCTCGCCCGGCAGATGGTGGAGTCGCTTGGAATGGAGGTTGCGACGCCGGATGAGGCGCGTGAAATCCTGGAACTGAAGGGCGCCGACCGGGTGGCGTTTTGATCCCATGAAGGTCCTGATCATCCTCGCACATCCAGAACCAACCTCGTTCAACGCGGCGCTTGCCGCCCATGGCGCCGCGGCCCTTCGCGACGCGGGTCACGCGGTGACGATCTCCGATCTCGTCGCGCAGGATTTCGATCCCCGCGCCGAGCGGCACGATTTTACCGGCGCGGCGGATGCGACGCGCTTCCACTACCAGCGCGAACAGGCCCATGCGGTGCGCACCGGAGGGTTTTGCGACGAGATCGCCCGCGAACAGGCGCGGGTAATGGAGGCCGACCTGCTGGTGTTCCAGTTTCCGCTCTGGTGGGGAGGCGTACCGGCGGTGGTGAAAGGCTGGATCGAGCGCGTTCTGGCCTATGGTTTCGCCTATGCGGACGGGCTGCGCTACGAGAAAGGCGTCTTTCGCGGACGCCGGGCCATGGTGTCGATGACCACCGGCGGCCTGCCGCAGCGTTTCGGGCGCGGCGCGGCCTATGGCGAGCTCGAGGACCAGGTTCTCTGGCAGCTCCAGCATCTGGTTCTTGAATATATGGGCTACACGCTCGAGCGGCCCTTCGTCGCCTACGGCGCGCCCCGCGTCGATGCCGACCAACGCGCCGCCTATCTCGAAGCATTCGCCGACCGCCTGCTCGAAGCCGCGGCGCGGCCGGTCGATCGCGGACAAGGCATCACCGATCCGCTGTCGCGTGTGCCCGACAGCGCAATTACCGCCAACAGGTAGGAGGCAATGACGATGGAAACGCTAGAAGGCAAGGTCGCATGGGTCACCGGCGGCTCGCGCGGAATAGGTGCCGAAACGGCGAAGCTCCTCGCCCGACGGGGCGCTTCGGTGGTCGTCGGCTACGGCAATGCGCGCGACGAAGCCGAGGCCGTGGCCGATGCAATCACGCGCGCGGGCGGGCGGGCCGTGATATCGGGCGGCGATGTCCGCAAGAGCGAGACCGCGGATGCGGCCGTCAGCGCGGCGATCGACAATTTCGGCAGGCTCGACATTCTGGTGACGGCCGCCGGGGTCAACCACTGGTCGAAGCTCGAGGGCATCAGCGGCGAGGACGTGACGGCGGTGATGGACGTCAATGTCGGCGGGACCTTGCAGGCGATCCGCGCCGCCGCCGCCAGGATGACTGACGGCGGTTCGATCGTCACGCTCTCGTCGCGGTTCGCGCAGAATGTTCAGCCGGGCGTCGCGCTCTATGCGGCCTCGAAGGCGGCGGTGATCGCGTTGACCGAAGGGTTCGCCAAGGAACTGGGCGGGCGCGGCATCCGCGTCAACTCGGTCGCCCCCGGCCTGACCGAGACCGACATGACACGGCAGGCGATTGCCGAACGGGGCCACGCGGTCGCCGCCCAGACCCCGCTCGGCCGCGTCGGCCAGCCCGAGGACATCGCCCGCGTGATCGCCATGCTGGTATCCGAGGACGCCCGATGGGTAACCGGCAGAACCATCCGCGCCGACGGCGGGATCGTGTGATACCACCGTGCGCGACTTGAGCCTGAAGGGCTTGTCTTATGATTTCTTGTCATAGAAAAAGAGAGGCCCGCCATGCAGCGCATTCGCTTCGGTCGAACAGCCGAAGATCGCGGTCCCATAGCCACCGGCCTTCAAGGCCTTGGCGACATTCGGCAGGCGGTTGTCGATATGGGTCGAAAGCGTCGTCACCCCGTTCGCATGGTTATGCGTTCCCGTCAGGATTGCCGCGCGCGACGGCGTGCAGATCGAGTTGGTCACATAGGTCGCATCGCTCCGCACGCCTTCATCGGCCAGCCGGTCGAGGTTCGGCGTGTTGTTGATGCCCGCGCCATAGGCCGAAATGGCCCGCGAGGCATGATCGTCGGACATGATGAAGATGATGTTGGGGCGGGCCATGGTTTCACTCGACATTGTTCGTGGGGTCCGATGCCGGGCGACGTGGTGAAAGCCGCCCGGGATTGCCTTTATGTGGGAAAGAGAAAAACACTTCGCGTTCCGTCATCTTCCGGCACGGCCTTAGGAGCGCTGAGGACCAACCATCTTTTCGGATCGAGGCGGTTTCACGCGTAGCCCGCCGTGTGTCCGCCGGGATCGAAGGACATGTGCAGGCTGAAGACACGCGTCGCGCTGCGGCTGGAGGGTTCCAGGAGGCCGGCCTCGCGCAGGGCGGCGCGCGGCTGCTTCTCGTGGGTCGCCGGCTCGATGCAGAAGAGATTTGTGCCGTCCGTCGCGTTGCGCAGCGTCTGGAGACAGGGAAGCGCATCGCCGTCATATTCAAGTGTGTAGCGCGGCGGCGCCTCGCCATCGCCTGAAAGAACGACCTGGACTGGCCCCGAACCGGAGGGTCGGGTGCGGATGCCATCGGGCGACAACGCATCGGGGACATCCTTGCCGGCAAGCGTCAGGCGCGAACCGGGGCCCGCCAGCGGAAAGCCGAAATTGATGTGGTACATTGCCATCAGCGGCAGCGATCCCGCAAGCACTGTCACGCGGTCGGTGAGCGTGAGTGTCCGGCCGCCGAGGGGAACAACGATCTCACGCTCCAGCCTGACGGTCGCCTGCCCGAGCACGAACTGGGTCGCCTCCGCCGCCACACGGAAATTGCAATCATCGCCATCCCAGTCGGAGACGCAAGAGACGATCTTCGCGGGCATGCGCGCCATCCGGCCATGCAGAGGATAGGAGCGCCCCTCATCCGTATCGGGCTGGCGGATGTGGTCGAAGCCGCAGGTCGACATCAGACCGGAGAGCGTCGTGTTCTCGCCGACGGAGTGGGTTCCGCTCATGCCGATCGGCCCGGTCCAGCCGAAGGGCACGTCATTGCACCAGACCTGGCCGATACCGCAGCACCGGTCGGGCAGGAGTTCCACACGCAGGCCGCCGCCGCTGTCGATCTGGATCAGGCGGGCGCCGCTCGCCGGGCCATCGGTTTCCGCAAACTGCCTGATGCCCGCCACCTTGGCGATGTCCGGGATCAACGCGGCGAGCTCCTCGCGCTTCCAGTTCCTGCCGTAGAGTTTCATGCTCGCCTCAGTTCAGCAGGTTGCGTCCATCTTCGGCGTCGAAGAGATGCCAGGCATCGCGGGCGGGCAGAATGGCAATGGTCTCGCCCTGCTGCGGCAGGCGCTGGCCGCCGGCATCGCCTTCGGCCGCGCGCACTGCAATCCCGGTTCCGCCAAGCTCGCCGAACACGAAAATTTCGTGGCCCAGCCACTCGATCACGTCGACGACGATATTGCTGCCGATGTCGCCGCCTGCCGGGACGATCTGGAAATGCTCGGGACGGATGCCAAGATCGACAGTCTGTCCGGCGCCGATCCGCTCGGCCAGCAGAGCGATGCGTTCAGGCGAGGCCGGCAGCGTCATCGCCTGCGGACCGTCGAACGCCACCTTTCCGTCCACAACCGAAACCGTCCCTCGGAAAATGCTCATTTCCGGGGTGCCGAGAAAGCCGGCCACGAAGCGGTTTGCGGGATTGAGGTAGAGGTCCTTCGGCGAGCCGACCTGCTGGATTCTGCCATGGTCCAGCAGCGCGATGCGATCGGCCATCGTCATCGCCTCGACCTGATCGTGGGTCACGAAAATCGAGGTCGCGCCGAGCTTGCCGTGGAGGCGGCGGATTTCCAGCCGCGTCTGTGCGCGCAGCTTGGCATCGAGGTTCGACAGCGGCTCATCGAAGAGGAAAAGCTTGGGATTGCGCACGATGCAGCGCCCCATCGCGACGCGCTGGCGCTGGCCGCCGGAAAGCTGTCCGGGCTTGCGCTTTTCCAGGCCCTCAAGGCCGAGCATGCTCACGGCTTCGCCCACGCGACGGTCGATCAGCGCCCGGTCCTCGCCCCGCATGCGCAGCGCGAAGGACATGTTCTGCTCCACCGTCATATGCGGATAGAGCGCATAGGTCTGGAACACCATCGCCATATCGCGGTCGGAGGGGTCGGTATTGGTGATGTCCTCGCCATCGACCTTGATTGTGCCGCCAGTGATATCCTCAAGGCCGGCGATCATCCGCAACAGCGTCGACTTTCCGCTGCCCGACGGGCCGACGAGGCAGACAAACTCGCCGGAGGGAATGGTGAGGTCGAGATCGGGGATGACGGTAAGGTTGCCGTAGCTCTTGCGGACGTTCTGAAGTTCGACTTGTGCCATAATTCACCTACTTGACCGCGCCGGCCAGAAGACCGCGCACGACGAAACGTTGACCGAACATGATGAGGACAAGCGCCGGCAGCATCGAGATGACCGAAGCCGCCGCCATTTCGCCGTAGCGAATCTGATGCTCCTGCGCGAAGGTGGCGATCGCCACCGGCGCCGTCATCGTATTCTGGTCGGAGAGGTTGAGCGAAATCGCGAAATCGCTCCAGGACTGAATGAAGGCGAGCGCGCCCGCAGCCGCCATTCCGCCGAAGGAAAGCGGCAGGATGATGCGCCGGAAGATCTGGCCGTAGTTGCAGCCGTCAAGCCGGGCGGCTTCCACGAGTTCGCGCGGGATCGCCAGCATGAAGCCGATCATCAGGAACATCGTCTGCGGCAGCATATGCACCGTGTGGGTTAGCACCAGCGCCAGGTAGCTGCCGTGCAGACCGGCCTGGGTGGCCATGACATACCACGACCCCACGAATGTCAGCGTCGGCAGCATGTGGAAGACCAGCGCCCAGCCGAGCACCAGGAACGTGACCCAGCGCGGCGGGTTAAGCCTGACGATCGTGAAGGCCGCGACCGTGGCGATCAGCAGGGTGAGCGCCGTCGCGGAAACGGCGACGATCGCGCTGTTGAGCAGGTTGGCGAGGAAGTCCGACTGCCGCGAGAACAGGATCGAGACGTAGTTGGCGTCGGTCACCGGTGCGACCATCTTGCCCATCAGGATGTCGATCGGTCGTTTGAACGAGTTCGACAGGATCCACACCATCGGCGCCACGATCAGCAGCGCATATCCCCAGGCGACCATGTCGCCGCCGGTAAACCTTCTGGTTCTCGTTTTCATGTCTTGCTCCTGCGCATGCGGCGGCTGCGGATGACGAGGTTGACCACAACCGTCAGCACCGCGACGGCCAACAGGGTGAGCAGAGACATCGCCGACCCCATGCCGACCCGGTCCTGACCGAAGAAGGTGCGATAGATCGAGAAGTTGATGACTTCGGTCGAGGTGCCCGGCCCGCCGCCGGTCAGCAGAAAGATCTCGTCGAAAACCTTGAATGACAGAACCAGTCTGAGCCCGAGCGTGATCAGGATGGTCGGCATCATCATCGGGATGATGATGTGGACGAGTTCCTGCCACTTCGATTTCACGTCCAGCCGCGCGGCCTCGAGAATCTCGTCGTCGAGGGTTTCGAGCCCGGTCAGCAACAACAGAAAGACGAAGGGCGTCCAGTGCCAGATGTCGACCCCGATGACCGAGGCGAGCGCGAAACGTTGGTCGCCAAGAAAATCGACCGGACCCAGGCCGAAGATGCCGAGAACCGCATTGACGATGCCGAAGTCGCGACCGAGCATCAGCCGCCACATGGCGCCGATCACGATCGGCGGAATGACGATGGGCAACAGGAAAATTGCGGTCAGCAGCCCGCGGCCGACGCCCGAGGATCGCCTGACGGCAAGCGCCATGGAGAACCCGATGATCATCTGGATCCCGACCGCGAAAACCGCGAAGATGATCGTGTTCTTCACGCCCGCCCAGTAGACGGGTTCGCCGGTGAAGAGCTCGCGGAAATTCTTCAGGCCGATGAAGCTGATGTCCGGCTGGCCGCCGCTCCAGTCAACGCTCGACAGGCTGAGGCCGGCGAGGTTGAACACCGGATAGATCGTGAGCACGACCAGCAGGACCACCGCCGGCGCGAGCGATGACACCTTCCAGATGCGGTTGGCCTTTCCGGCGCGGCCGATTTCAGACGTGCGTTTCTGCATGACAATGCCCCGAAGGTCCGGCCTGCGCCAAGGAGCACAGGCCGGAGCAGCTCAATTACAGATGGTTGGGCTCTTTGACGTCGTAACCGGCGTCCGTCAGGATCTTGTACATGTCATCGGCCGAAGCGTTAAGCGCCTCGGTCGGCGTGATCTCGCCGATGACGGCACGGTTGAGATGGACGGAGATCGCATCCTTGATCTGCGTGCCCTCGACCAGCGGCATGTTCATCTGAGCATTGGCCGCATTTTCGGAGAAGGCCGGAATGAAGGCGAAGGCCGGGTCGCTCGCTTGTTCGGCGTCGCCAAGATCGTCACGAACCGGAACGCCGCCGTCGAGCACGTAGTTGACCTGGTTTTCCTTCTCCAGGAACCATTTGAAGAAGTCCAGGGCCGCCTTCTGCTGGCTTTCCGGTACATTCTTGGCGATCCCGCCGACCCACTGACCGGCGGCCGACGAATGAATGCCGCCGGGGCCCGCCGGAATGAGGGCGGTTGCGATCTTGTCGGCGACGATCGAGCTGTTGGGGTCGGTGAGCGAGGAATAGGCGGCCACCACCGCGATCGCCTGCGCCGCCTTGCCGGTTGCCATCAGCTGGATCAGTTCGGCCTGTGCGATCGCGCCCGGATTGGGCGGCCCCGCTTCGTTGCCGAGGGCAATGTATTCCTCAAGCGCTGCGAGGCCCTCTTCGCTTGCAATGGTCGGCGTGAAATCGCCCTTGGCCGCATCGGCGAAGAACGTCGCCCCGTAGCTGAACAGGTAGGGCGTGAAGTTGTAGAGGATCGAATCGCGCGCGGCGCGCGGCACGAAGCCATAGATGTTCGGCGGATCGTTCAGGGCCTTGGCATTGGCCAGAAGATCGTCCCAGGTCTCGGGCACCTTGAGGCCGGCCTCCTCATAGAGGTCCTTGCGATAGTAGAATATCTGGACATTGCCGTTGGTCGGGACGGACAGCAGCGTTCCATCCGGATCGAAGCTGTGGGTTTCGGCATTCCAGTAGGTCGAGTTGCCGAAGGTCAGCACGCTTTCGGGCAGGCTGAAGTCCGGGTCGATCTCCTTGAGCGGCTTCAGAAAGCCGCCGGCGTAGATCTCGGCCATGCCGCTGGCATTCAGGTTGAGGATGTCATAATCGCCCTCGCCGGCGCGCAACGAGTTGCGGGTCTTCTCCAGCATACCCCCGAACGGCGTAACGTCGAGGTCGAATTGCGTGCCGGTCTCCTCTTCATAGGCATCCACCATGGCAATGAAACCATCGAGCCAGGGCGACTGGTTGATCAGCACCCGCAGCGTCGTTCCCTCCTGCGCGTGGGCGGTTGCCGCCATTGTGAGCGTCATTGCAGCCGTTGCCGAAAGCGTCAGCATGCGTTTGCGTATGCGTTGAACTGTATCCATTGTCATTCTCCTCCCGTTTTAGTTGCGAACGAACGCGCCGGCGCCTCAAGCCCCAGCCACGCGTAGAAATCATCGGTGGCGTCGTGTTCTTTCAATATGCCCCTCAAGCCATCCTCGAGACGCGCCACGACAGCCGGATCATCGACAGGCGTCGACTGCCCCGGATCGTTGGTCAGGTCATAAAGCGATGTCCCGAACCGGCTGTAAGGATCCCTGTAAAGGCCCGGCCCGCGTTTTTCGGGCACGAGGCCCGGAACGCGCAGCACGGGGACGCCCTTGGTGAAATCGAGCGGCGGATGAAGGGTCGCCTCCGCGAGTTCCTCCACCGAGAACAGCGATTTCAGATGGGTCGGCATCAGCGTGTATTCTGCGGGCGCCGGGCCGTCGCGATCCGGCGGATAGCGGAAATAGGTGTGCCGCCCGTCGGTCACGCCAACCGGACCGCCATGCATGCCAAAGGCAATGATACGCTCCTCGTCATCCTCGTCCAGACGATCAAGGATCGGGCGGCCGCGCGTCTCCTTCGGCGCCTCAAGGCCAAAAATGTCGAGCATGGTCGGCATCAGGTCCGGCGTCTGCGTCAGGGCATCGATGCGGGTTCCGGCACGCTCGGCATGGTCCGGATGGTGCATGATCAGTGGGATGTGCGAAATCTCGTCGAAATAGGGCGGAATGTTCTTGCCCCACCATTCATGCTCGGACAGCAGGAATCCGTGATCCGTCGACAGAACCAGGCAGGTGTCCTTCCAGAGATCGTGTTCGTCGAAATAGTCGAGCAGCCGGCCGAAATGATGGTCGCACATGGCAACGAGGGCGCTGTAGTTCGCCCTGATCTCGGCGATCTCTTCAGGCGTGTTGGTGCAAGGCCCGTAGCGCGGCCAATCCAGGATTGGGCCGTCGTAATCGGTCGGCAGCGCCTTGCGGTATTTCTCCGGGACGTGAAACGGCTCGTGCGGATCGAAGCACTCGATCTGCAGCATCCAGTTGTCGGCATCGCGATTGCTATCAAGGAACTCCAGGCCCTTCGTAATGCATTGCGGGCCCGGGAAATCCGCCTCGTCGCGGATAAAGGAGCGGTTGATCTGGTGCTGCAGCCGGTTCCGTTCGCCCGGCTTGTTGTAGTGGAGATCGGAATAGTCCCGGGCGAAGCGTTCGAGCGGCGGCTCGACCACCGCTTTCCACGGGTCGAATTCCTGGCCGCGCACCAGGTCCCAGGTGCGGTAGCGGTTGTGGTAGGTTGCGCCGCCATCCTCGAAATAGTGAAAGTGGTCGGTGACGAGATGCGTGTAGACATTCGCCTTGTTCAGGATCGCGGGAAGCGAATTGTCGAAGGGTTCGAGCGGCCCCCACGAGCGATGCATGAAATTGAGCCTGCCGGTGTGCATGTCCCGGCGGGCCGGCATGCAGGGGAGACTGCCGACATAATGGTTGTCGAAGGTCATCGCGCGCGCCGCGAAGCGATCGAAATTCGGCGTCGCGACCTCGCGACCGCCATAGGCACCCAGCGCGCGCCGGTTCAGCGTGTCGAACAGGACAAAAACAAGCTTCATGTATGGTCTCCCTGCCGCGATACTAGACATTTGCCAATTCTTGAAAAATACATTCGGAGCGAATAGCGATAACCCTGAGATATCGCAGGCGCGCGCAACCACTGTCTCCGTCGGAGGAACGGGACTATTCCGGCAATGAGGCTTTTGATGATTTCAGGGCTTTGCGCGGGCCACTGAAGCGGGCAATTCCTCTCCCTCACGCAGCGGTTCCGTCCCCGCATTCAGAGACCGGATCATCTGCGCGATCGGCGCGAACTCTGCGGAACTCCGGTGAAAGGTGATGCCGGTCGGGATGCTCCAGCGGAAGCCGTCAAGCGCGACTTCCTTCAGGTCGCTCCCTTCAGAGGTTGCGCTGAGAGGCACCGGCATGCAGCCGATGAACTGATGCTCCGCAATCATCTTGAAGGCGATCTGCAAGGAATGGGATTCCAGCGCAACGCGAGGCTCGGGCAGGCCGCGGGCTTCGAAATAGTTACGGATCTGGATGTTTGCCTGCTGGCCGCTGAAAAGGCAAAGCCATGGATAGTCGAGCGTGTCAGCCGGCTCGACGCGATCCTTGAGGAACAGCGGATGCTGGCTGGAGGCGAAGATCGCATTCTGCTGCTGGTAGAGTTCGATGGTCTTAAACTCGGCGCCGAGATTGAGCGTGCCGCCCTCCGTGCGCGGAAGGCCGCCCGCGTAAACGCGGATATCGCCCGTTTTCAGCAACGGCAGCAATTCGCTGCCGACACCAGTTGATACCTGCACCTTCAGATGCGGGAAACGCCGGCGGAGATCGGCGAGCATGTTGGGGAAGTGAACGGAAGAATAGACGGGCCCGCCGCCGATGCGCATCGTCCCGCCAAGGCCCTTGGACTGCGCGCCGACCTCGACGATCGCAGCGTTCCATGCGGCCTCGACCTCGCGCGCGCGGATGTGCATCATTTCCCCTGCTTCCGTAAGCCGGACGCCGCGCGGCAGGCGCAGGAACAGTTCCGTCCCGAACGCCTCCTCCAGAAGCCGGATCGATTTCGTCAGCGCCGGCTGGCTAATGTTCATTGCCCGCGCGGCGCCATGAAAACTGCCGGCATCCACCACGCCGAGAAAATGCTGAAACCGCCAGATGTCGTGCATTACCGCTCCTCACTCCTTCTCTTGCCGCGAAGATAGATTGGGGCGGCAAAGATAACCAGAGGATATCGCAGGTATCGGTTTGAACAAACCGAACCGCATCCGCTTCAACTTGAAGGGTTCTTGCAGCAACATGGCGAGGCACCCACCGCAACGCTTGCCTGCCGCAACGCGGATTCCTCTTCCTCAACCGGCTTCGAGTTGATACCAGCGGTAGACCTCCGCCGGCGTATCGTGGACCTTGAGTTCAGCGATCATCAGCCGGTACAGGCTTTCGGCTATGGAGACGTCCTCAATCGGCGACCGCTGCTGCGGATCTGCCTTAAGATCGTAAAGTCGGGTGCCGGGGTCGGCGAAGCCCTTGCCGTCATTATGTGGCACGCGCTTGGCATCCCGACGCGCGTCGATCTTGAGCACCGGTACGCCCTTTGTGAAATCGAAACCTGGATGAAGCTGGGCGGTGCGCAGCTCCTCGATCGTAAACGGCGCCGTCATGTGGTTCGCAACGAGCGTGTACTCACTGAGCCCCTCGCGGGAAAGGTCCGGCGGATAATGATAGAGCACGTGCTCGCCGTCGGTCACGCCGATCGGGCCCGAGAAAACCCCGAAGACGGCTGCATCGCGAATGGCTTCCTCGCGCGCCAGGAGCGGCATGATGCTTTGTGCGGTCACCTCCGGCGGCGTGTCCAACCCGTGGATATCCATGAAGGTCGGCATCAGATCGGTCGTCTGCGTCAGTTGTTTGCGGCGCGTCCCGGCAAGATGTCCATAACCCGGATGATGGATCATCAGCGGAATGTGAGAGACCTCCTCGTAGTAGGGCATGCGGCACTTGCCCCACCAGTCATGCTCGGAAAGCAGGAACCCGTGGTCTGTGGTGAGCACGACGCATGTGTCCTTCCACATATCGTGTTCGTCCATATAGTCGATCAACTTGCCGAAATACGCGTCGCACATGGCGACGAGCGCCGCGTAGCTCGCGCGAATCTCCGCGATTTCCTCGGGGCTTTCGGTCACCCGGTCATAATGCGGCCAGTCAAGCACGCCGCCATTGTAGCCCGTCTCGCAGGCCGCCTTGAAGCGATCCGGAGCGTGAAACGGTTCATGGGGATCGAAGCACTCCAGCATCAGGAACCAGTCATCGGCCGCGCGGTTGCGGTCTAGAAACGCGAAGGCGGAGGCGAAGCAGCGCGGACCCGGAAAGTCCTCCTCCGCCACGATTATCTCGCGATTGATCGCGTGCTGCAGCCGCTTGTCAGGCTTTTCCGTATTGTAATGGCGGGCATCGAACTTTTCCCGGATCCGATCAAGCGGTGGATCGACCATGGCGACCCAGGGATCGTATTCCTGCCCGCGAATGAAATCGTAGCTCGAAAAACGCGTGTGAAACCCATGTCCGCCATCTTCGAAATAATGCAGATGGTCCGTGATCAGATGGGTATAGACGCCGCTCCCCTTCATGATCTCGGCAAAGGAATTGTCGAATGGCTCCAGAGGCCCCCATGAGCGGTGGGGGAAATTGAGGCGCCCCGAATGCATATCGCGGCGAGCGGGCATGCAGGGCAGCGAGCCGACATAGTGACTGTCGAACGTCACCGCGCGCGCGGCGAATCGATCAAA
Organism: Martelella sp. FLE1502; assembly: GCF_053484255.1. Lineage (NCBI taxonomy): Bacteria > Pseudomonadati > Pseudomonadota > Alphaproteobacteria > Hyphomicrobiales > Aurantimonadaceae > Martelella > Martelella sp. FLE1502. Next base: position 197,267 of record NZ_JBAKFQ010000003.1, on the reverse strand, counting down.
GTTAGGCGTCTTTACCTCGGTTCCGCCGTAAGCGCCGAGCGCGGCACGGTTCAGACTGTCAAACAGGACGAAAATGGTTCTCATGGATGCTCCTTCCCGCAGGAATATGACCGAGCTGTTCATGAAATGATAATGAATGTTCGTTGGAGCGTGATAACCGCAAGATATCGGCCCGCCTCGCCCGTTCACCCGACTGTAGGTCATTTCGGCCTCGATGCCGCCGATGACGATCACGTAACGCCCTTTCGATCCTGCATCCTGCCGCTCCACCTTGCCGCGGCGGCGGTCGAAACGGTGCGAGCTGCCTCGTGCGGACGGGGCTGGCCTTTTTGCCCGGGCTGGCATTCGAGCCCGTCCCGATCCCAGCCGCCCAGAGCGGCAGCGGCCTCGTACGTCGTCTGAAGGAAGTCCAAGAGCGCGACTTCGGGATCGGGAGACGATTGCTACCGGATGGTCGCCCATGACCGTTGTGGTCACGGACGGTCCGAACAGGTGGATAGCGGACACGACATTGATCATTATGCGGCCGATGCCTTCGCCGTCGCCGAGGCGCTCGACCCCAGGAATGCCATCCATATCGGTCACTCCACCGGCGGCGGCGAAGTCGCCCGCTATGTGGCCAGGCACGGCGAGCCCGCGGCCTGCGTGGCGAAGGCCGTGCTGCCGTACCGGCGCCAACGACCCGGTGACCGAGACAAATCGACACGGCGGTGCGATACTCTACCCGCAATCGCGTTTTGACAGATCGTACGACTGGGAGATTTGAGTGACCAATACGATACTCGGCCTTTCCGGCAGCCTGCGGGCTGCCTCATTGAATACGGCCCTGTTGCACGCTGCGAAGCAGTCCAGGTTCGGCAATGCACTTCATTGATTTTGGCGGAAGAGGTCGAAGCGCAGCCGTGATGGCGCTGGCCATTATCGCGCCCTGGGTCGCGGGCATTGCCGCGGGCGAAACCGCGCACGGCATGGTGGCATCCTTCGGGGCCTATCTGCTTGGCGTGTCGTTTCCCCGCCTTCCGCCTTCCGGCCGCGTTCCGCTGTTGCTCGGCTCGGCCGTCGCCATCAGTCTGTTCGCAACGCTGGGCGCTTCCGTTTCGCTGGGATCCGGCCTGTTTTTCGCCGGCGCGGTGATCGCGGCGCTGGCGCAATGCCTCGGCGAATTGAAGGGCGGCTATTTCCGCCTGCCGATCGCCCTTGGCGCGCTCGCCTATTTTCTCTCGGTCGGTCAGGTGCCCGCCGGAGGGGTTCCCGCCTATGGGCTGAGCTTTCTCGCCGGAACGCTCTGGGCCGGCATTTTCGTCAGTCTCGTCATTCCCTTGGCCGTCTCACCGCCCGAAACCGGCCGGCTCGCCCTTGCGGCGGATCCCGGCCAGCGGCGGTTTGCCGCCGGCATGGTCGGCGTTGCGCTCGCGGGAAGCGGCATCGCCAGCGTCCTGCCCGGCACCCATCCGTGCTGGCTTCCGGCGGCCGGCCTCAGGGTAATGAAGCCGACGCGGCAGCAGACGCTCTACCGAATGAAGGCACGAGGCCTCGGCACCACGCTCGGCGCGGCAGCCGGCGGGCTGATCCTCGGCCTGTCTCCCATCCCGTGGCTCCATGCTGCGCTTGTCGGCGGGCTCGTCTTCGCCATGCTGATGATCGGCGCCAAGAAATACGCGCCGTGGTCCTTCTGCCTGACTGCGATCGCCCTGGCCTTCAATCTGCAGGCGGATGGCAGCGTTCTCGCGATCACGGCGAACCGCGTGCTGCTGACCATCGGCGGGATCGCGCTTGCCGCACTGATATTGCCGCTGCTGGTAAACGCCAGAAAACCCTGAACCGTCCGGCGGAAAGGCTCAGGCGCCCTCGCCGCCCGTCTCATTGTCCTCCACCGGGATCAACACCAGCTTGCCGTGGAGCACATGACGCTCCGTGATCACGTGGTCGGCGAGGTGCTTCACCATGCGCGGCTCGCCCCTGAGGATCGAGACCTCCAGACAACGATCATGGTCGAGATGAACATGGGTGCTGACGATCGAGAGGTCGTGATCGTGGTGGAAGGTGTTCGTCAGCCGGCGCGCCAGATCGCGCGCCTCGTGGTCATAGACATAGCTCAACACGCCGATGCATTCTTCGACCGCGCCGCTGTCGACGAGGGTCTGCTGCATGCCGGCGCGCGTCAGGTCGCGGATCGCCTCCGAGCGGTTCTGATAGCCGCGCTCGCGAACGACCTTGTCCAGCTCGTCCATCAGATTGTCGTCGAGGGTTACGGTGACGCGCTGCATGGCTCGGTTTCCTTCGTTGCTCCGCCACGCCTTGATAGCCGCCTTCTCATATTTCGCCAACCGCCCCATCGGCCAAACGGGCAGAGAGAATCAAAGCGTGACGAGGCGGCCGGACAGGCGGGAGAGCAGGTGGCGGTCGTGGCTGATGACCAGCATGCCGAGATTGCGTTTGCGCACCGCGCCGATGAGGGCGTCCCATATCTGGGCCTGGGTCAGCGGATCGAGCGGCGCCGATATCTCGTCGGCCACGAGGTATCTTGTGCGGGGGCCAAGCGCGCGCAGCACCGCGACGCGCTGCAGTTCCCCGCCCGAGATTTCGTGCGGAAAGCGGTCGTACCAGCTCTTCGAAACGCCGAGCGCCTGCCGGGTCTCCTCGTCGGGCGTCCAACCCTCCGCGATGATCCGGCCCACCGTCCAGCGCGGGTCGACGGCGAAGATCGGCGACTGGTGGAGATATTGCACCGCGTTGTAGCCCTTCGCATGGGCCTTGCCATCGACCAGCACCTCGCCGGAGGCCGGCCTGTGGTAGCCGGCAAGAAGCCGCCCCAGCGTCGACTTGCCCGCCCCCGACCGGCCGGTAAGGCCGACGATCTCGCCCGGTCGGATGGCAATGTCGACCCCGTCAACCACCGGCGCACTGACGCCGTAGCCGAAGCGAACGCGTCTCGCCTCAAGCATGGTCGCCGCCTCGAAACGCATTCTGCGGCAGGGCCTGCCACAAGGTGCGGGCATAGGCTGTGTGCAGCCCGCCGCCGCCGCCCGAAAAACCGGCGGCGTCTTCCTCGCCCTCAAGCCGGCCATCGCGGATAAGGCAGACCCGATCGGCATAGGCAAGCGCCGAGGCGAGCGAATGGGTGACCAGCAGAACGCCCTTGCCATCGCCGGCGAGCTTGCGAAGCCGCGCCAGCACGATATCGGCATTGTCGTCGTCGAGGCCGCTGGTGGGCTCGTCCGCGACAATCAGGTCCGGATCGCCGATGGTCGCGATCGCCATCAGCATGCGCCGCGCCATACCCCCGGAAAGCTGATGCGGAAAGGCGTTACCCGCCTCCCGGCCGAGCCCGAACTGCGCGAGGGTCGCGGCAAGGCGGGCATCATCCGCCGCGGCACCCGACCGCCGCGCCGCCCAGCGAAGCTGGCTGATGCAGCGCGCCATCGGATCGAGATGGCTCACCGATTGCGGCATCAGCGCCATGCGCCGTCCCAGCAGGGCCGGCCGGCTCCCCTCGTCGACCACCCGGCCTTCGAAGCGGATCGCGCCCGAAGTGCAGGCATTGGGTGGCAGCACGCCGAACAGCGCATGGGCGATCAGGCTCTTGCCGCCGCCGGAAGCGCCGATCAGGGCAACCACCTCGCCGCGCCGCACGGAAAAGCCGATGCCGCTGACGACCGGCACCTCCCGCATCGAAAGCAGGCCGCTGTAGCGGCGAAAGCCGATGCCGAAATCGTGGAAGGAAAGAAGCGTCATGTCTCTGCCGTCCTTGGATCGAGAATCAGACGAAGGCCGTTGCCCACGGCATCGAAGCAGAGCACCAGCGCCAGCAGGCAAAGCCCGGGAAACAGGCCCAGCCACCATTTTCCGGCGGTCAGGTAGCGCATCGAATCCGCCAGCATCACGCCGATTGCCGGTCGCGTCGGATCAAGGCCGAACCCGAGGAAGGTCAGGCTCGCCTCGTGCAGGATCGCGTGCGGAAACATCAGCACCAGGCCGACCAGCATCTGCGGCAACAGATGCGGCAGGATGTGGCCGAAGGCAATCGACGCCCAGGACCAGCCGAAATGGCGGGCCGCGACGACATAGGGCGCCTGCCGGATCTGCAGCACTTCGGCCCGCAAGATCCGCGTCAGGCGCGGCCAGTGGGTCAGCGCGACCGCGAGCGTCACGGCAACCGGACCGCCGCCGAGCGCAAAGCAGATCAGGATCAGCAGCACCAGATGCGGCAGGCCGATGGCGGCGTCCACCAGAAGCGATACCAGCCCGTCGGCCCACTTGCCGCCGACGATGGAGACGATCGCCAGAACCGTGGCGATCAGCACCGAACAGGCCGAGGCCACAAGCCCGACCCAGAGGCTGGTGTTGAGGCCCTTCAACGTGCGCGCCAACATGTCGTGGCCCATCTGGTCGGTTCCGAACCAGTGCCGCCAGTCCGGCGGCGACAGCCGGGCGGCGAAATCGGGGGTAACGCCCGCCGGTCCCGCCATCTGCACGGCAAGGGGAACGAACAGGATCAGGGCCAGCCCGAGCGCGGCGACCGACAGCGTCCAGACCCTGTTGCCCATGCGCGGCAGGATCATCGGTTCCGGCGCCGGCGCGTGGAGGGTTTCAGCCATGCGCGCCTCCCGCCGTGAATTCCGCTTCCCGTATCCTCGGATCGACGCGGTGATAGAGCATATCGGCGATCATGTTGCCGATAGAGACGAACAAGGTGAGGAACAGGGTAATGGCGAGCAGCAGCGGCACGTCGCCGCGCACGCCTGCGGCCACGGCGGCCTGCCCGAGACCCGGATAGGCGAAGACCTGCTCGGCAAGGATCGAACCGCCAAACAGTTCCCCAAGCGAGGCGAACAGGATGGTGATCGCCGGCAGCGCCGCATTACGCACCCCGTGGCGGAGCACGACGTCCCATTTACCGGCCCCCTGGGCGCGGGCGTAAAGGGCGGCGTCAAGCTGCAGGATCTCCGCGATCTTGGCGCGCGTGTGCAGCGCGACCTGCGCCACGCCGAGCAAGGTGAGCGCCGCGAGCGGCAGGGCGAGATGCTGCAGCCGCTCGGCGAAGGTGACATCGGCGGGCACGACGCCGAGCGGCCCGGCGCAACAGACCGGCGCCCAGCCCAGTTGGACGGAGAATACGATCAGGAGCAGGATCGCGATCCAGAAGGTCGGCGCGGAGGAAAGGAAATAGGCGTAAAGCCGGATCACCCGATCGGCCCAGGAACCCGAATGCGCGCCCGCGACGACGCCGAGCGCAAAACCGAACAGGCCGGAAAACAGCCATGCCAGCCCGATAAGCGGAAGCGAGGTCCAGAACCGCGCGGCAATCACCTCGGAAACCGGCGCATTGTAGATCATCGAGTAACCGAGATCGCCATGCAACAGGTTGCGCACCCACAGCGTGAACTGTGCCAGAGGCGGCTGGTCGAGCCCCCAGCGCGCCGCGATCAGGGCGCGCTGCTCCGGACCGACGCGGGCGATATCGATGCTAAGATAGGCATTGATCGGATCGACCGGGGAGATTTTGGCGAGCGCGAAGGCGACCACGGCCACGACAAGAAGCACGGCCGCGAGCCGCGCGACACGCGTGGCCAACAACCTGGGGACGGAGCTCGAGCCAAGTCTACTCACACGTCCATGTCCATTGTTCGATCATCGCGGTGATCGGCCATCCATGGCCGTGCGGCTCGATCTGGGTCTCGCCGAGTTCGAGGCATTCATTGACGAAATAGACGTGATCGAGATTGACGAGCCAGGCCCAGCCGGCAAGGCCCTTGGCGGAGAATCCGGTCTCGCCGTCCCATTCCGCCGCCTGCCAGTCGGGATAGGACGCCTCAAGGCTTGCCGATTGCTGGGCATCGGCGAAATGGGCGTCGACGGTTTCGTCGGAAAAATAGCCGGGATTGTAGAATTCAATGCCGCCCCAGGCGGAATTATAGAGGCTGTAGACCTCGAGCGGGCTGTGGCTGCCCCAGCCGAACATCACCGGCTCTCGATGGTCGACGCGGCCGATCTGCTCCCAGGTCGCGCCCAGCGGCCGGGCCGCGATCCCGAGCGATTTCAACTGCGCGGCGGTGACGACGGCAAGCGCCTGACGCACGGAATCGGAGGCCGGATAATAGATGTCGAACGCAGCCTTCACGCCGTCGCGAACGCGGATGCCGTCATCGCCGACAGTCCACCCCGCCGCGTCCAGCAAAGCGCGCGCGCCATCCGGATCATAGACGACGGCGGCCTCGGGATTGGACCAAGGCAAACCGTCCGCCGGCCCATATGCCGGGCGACCATAGCCGTTCAGCGCCACCTCGACAAGCTGCTCCCGATCGACGCCGAGATTGACGGCGCGGCGGATGGCGAGATCGGACGTCACGGCGTTGCCCTCCGTCTCGCCATTCACCGCGCCGGGCGCGGTCATGGGAAAGGAAAGACCGCGATTGTCGACGGAGGGCACGATGACCTTGTGGAACCCTTCGATGTCGTCATCCGCCAGCAGCGCCGGCACGGAGACCATATCGACCTGACCGGTGCGGGCGGCGGCGAGACTGGTGTCCTCGCCCGAGAACACGAAGGTCAGACGTTCGAATTCCGGCTTCCGGCCATAATAATCCGGATTGGCTTCGACGATGAGCTGCTCCCCTTCCGTCCAGGAGACCATTTTGAAAGGGCCGGAGCCGACCGGGTTGCGGGCATAGCCGGGCCCATAGCCGTCCGATGGCACGATGCCCAGCGAATAGAAGTTTTCGGAAAATGTCACCCAGGGTCGTTTAAGGCGGATTTCCACCGTGAGATCGTCAACAGCCCTGGCGCTGTCCATCACCGTCAGATCGAGCGCGCCGCCTGCTTTGGCCGCCGCATTGTAGGTGAAGGCGACGTCCTCGGCCGAAAGCGGCGTGCCATCGCTGAAGGTCACGCCCGGTCGCAACGTGATGGTCCAGACCAGCCTCTCATCGGAAAGCGACCACGCGCTGGCGAGGTCGGGAACGGTTTCAAGCGCCGCATCGCGCTTCAGCAGGGTCGACTGAAACAGCGGATGGCCATAGCGCCCCCAGCCCAACAGCGGATCATAGCCGGTATCCGGCTCGCCGCCGATGGCGAGGATCAGCTCGGATTTGGCGGCGGCGGGGACCGCTGCGGCGAGCACGCCCGACACGATCAACACCCCCGCCCTGAAAAATGTCATGAAACGCCCCCGGTTCAATGCGTAAGCAGTTTAGTACGGGAGAGTATGACGTCAAGACAAAAACATCATACTTTTCCGGAGGCTATGGGAACGCCGCTTGCAGGAATCGGCACGCGGGACCGGACATTGCGACCGCCAGGGCCATTGGAAGACCATCCGGCGCGGACATGATGTATACGGATACCAGCGAGGAGGACACATACAGGTTTCCGGCACAAGATCAATCGGCTATGACGAGAGCTTCGGCTGGGCTGATCCCGTTGTCGGCGCCCGCGTGTTTTTCAACCTGACGGACCGGTTATCGGTTCAGGCCCAGGCCGATATCGGCGGCTTTGACGTCAATTCCGATCTGACGTGGTCTTTCTCCTGTCGACGGCGAACTATACCTTCACCGAGTACCTGTCATTTTCCGCAGGCTATAAGATCGTCGACACCGATTACGAAAAAGACGGCCATGTCTATGATATGAAGTTGAGCGGGCTGGTTGTGGGTCTTACCTACAGGTTCTGACCGATACTGGCTTGGTCGCGAATATCTGCAATTGGAGCGACAAGTCCCGTTGAGAACAGAATGATCCGGCCACCGTGCGCCGCCCTGGCGCATATGTCAGAAGGGGCCAGCATTATCAAATGAGCTCGGTCAACGCCTATGCCACCGGCTTAGCGACGCATGGTCAGTCAGACATGATTTTTGCAACGGAGACGCCTACTCCGCCTTGCCCGGCGACAGGCCCAACATGGCGGCGTACCAGGACGCCTCGGCGCGCGAGGAGATGCCGAGCTTGCGATAGATCGACTTGATATGGGTCGCCACAGTATTGCCGGAGAGGCCGAGCTGTTCGGAAACATCGACATTGCGCAGGCCGCGGCTGATAAGCGCAAGGACTTCCCGTTCACGCTCGGTCAGGCTGCCCTCCGGCGCGCCTGCCGGGCCGGTCAACTGGAAATGCTCCATGATGCGCCGCGCGATCGCCGGTGACAGAGCCGGGATCCCCTCGGCGAGCTGGCCGAGCTGCCGTATGATCAGTTCCGATGGCTGTTCCTTCAGGAGATAGCCATTGGCCCCGGCTGAAAGCGCGGCCACGATATGGGCGTCATCCCCCATGGCGGTGGTGATGACGCAGAGCGTATCCGCGCTTCGGGCGCGCAGGGCACGCAAGACCTCGATGCCCGTGCCGTCCGGCAGGCTGAGATCGATCAGCGCCACGTCATAATCACGTGCCACCGCAGCGGTGAGGCCGGCCTTCATGGTCGCCACCGCCTCGATCTCATGCGGGGCCGCAAAGGCCGCCTTCGCAATGCCGCTCAGCCATGCTCTGGCCTCGGCCAGGTCCTCGACAATCAGTATCCGGGTCATGTCGCCCTGCTTTCAGAAAGGGGAAAACGGGCGCGTACGACCAGGCCGGGCCTGGCATCGCCCATGACCAGCGTGCCATGAAGGGCGGTGACACGCGCTTCAAGATTGGCAAGCCCGTTGCCGTTGGTTTCGCAGCCGGGAGAAAGACCGCTGCCATTGTCACTCACATCGAGCAGGGCGATGCCGTTCTCGGTTGAAAACCGCAGCCTTATGCTGCTTGCCCCGGAATGGCGAATGGCGTTGCTGACGATCTCGCGAAGAATGGAACGCAGCGCATAGGCGATGTTCGGCGCCAGCATTGTGTCGCCGTCCTTGTTGCTGTCGCGCCAGTCGAGCGCGATATCGGCCGCCGCCAGCCGCTCCAGCGCCTCGATCCGGAGATCGGCCAGAACCTCTTCCAGCGTCTTGCCGCCGCGCGCGGCATTGTTGACGATGTCGCGCAGGTCAGCGATCGTTTCACGGATCAGCGTGTTCTTGCGCTCATTGGTCTCGCTGTGAAGCGCCGACAGAAGCTGCGCGCCCATATTGTCGTGCATGTCCCGGGCAATCCGCATGCGCTCTTCCCGCGCGCCCTTCTCCCGGGCATCACGGCTGGCGATCGCATGCGCGAGCATGGCGCAGATATCGGCGGCAAAGCGCCGGTCGCGCGGACTGAACAGACGCCGGCCGCGATAAGCATAGGACAGCCTCACCGGCGCGAGCCCGACAATGCGGGGAATGGCAAGCGCCAGTCCATCCTCCTCGATAGCCGGCTCGTCGGCCTCGCCCGCAATACCATCCGACAGATGCAGCGGCTGGAACGCCTCACTCAGGATCTGCCGCCAGCGCTCTTCCTGCACCGCATCCTTTGCCAGGGCCACGTCGACGATGCGGCCGAAAAGCGTCTCGCGATCGAGTTCGCCGCGCGGCATCAGTCGCCTTGCCATCCAGTTGCGGAACGGCAGATAGACCAACGCCACCACCAGCAGCGAAACGGCAAACGCGCCGGATCGGTCCATCGCCATGAACGAGATCAGGGCTGCATCAAGCAGCAGCAGCAGAACAAACGCCCCGAAATAGGAGAGGATCGAAAAGGCCCAGCCTTCCAGCTCGAACAGCCGATGGCGGGCCACGCCCACGGCGACGCCGACGAACAGTAGGCCAAACAGCACGAAGGCGTAACCCTGCGAGATCGAGGGACGCACGCCGAACAGATTTGGCAGAATAATGACCGAAACGAATGTGCCCGCGCAAAGCCCGACAGACAGGGCAAACCAGCGGATCGCGGCGCGCGCGGCGGGGTCGCGGCGACTGAAGAAATACTGCGCCACGGCACTGATGATGATGGCGGCCATCAAAATGACGACCGGCACATGCAAGGCCTCCACCGGACCGCGAAAAACGACCTGCAGGGTGTCCAGTATCCACACGCCCCCGACAACGATCGGCAGCAACCAGAGAACGCGGTTCGAAACCAGCCGGCGCGGATAGATCAGGAACAGCGCCAGCATGGCAACGCCGAAAAGCAGGGTTCCGAAATGGTTGATGGCGGTCAGCGCGCGGAAAAGACCGCCCGGCAAGGCCAGTTCGCGCGAGGAATAGATGGCTGCGGGAAAAGCTGAGACGGGGATAGACAGGCCTGCCACCGCCAGCAGCCATGCAGCGGCATCGTGACGACGCAGGCTCCAGACCCAGGCGCCGATCACAAGCGTGGCCAGTCCGGTGACGAGTTGAACCCAGAAGACCCCGGGCAGGCTCGTGAGCGGGCGATGCGCGGCGGGCTCCACCAGAACCTGCGAGGCCTCGGGTTCCGCCGTGGTTATGGCGACGAGCTCGCGGCCGATAATCCGGTTCAAAAGCGACTGTCTTTCGAAGAAGCGGGAAAGCGCCTTGTAGCTCTCGGCCACGTCCGGCTCCTCGACCAGGTCGCCCGGTTCGGGCATCATGTCGCCGATTGTGGCCACCGCCGCACCTGGCGGCAGCATGCGGGCGGGCCCGCTGGATATCGTCGAATCAATGCGGACAACGGCGGACCAGTCTTCGGCGGAAAAGGTCACGCCGAGCCACGGTCGGTCAATCGCCGCCAGAAGCGTGACCGCGGCCATGACGAGCCCGCAAAGCGCGGCAAGAACGAGAAAGGTAAATGGCGTCGGGTTCTTGAGCAAGTGAGGCTTCTCCGCGGGGGCCGGTTTACTTATCTCTATACCATTGCCAGACAGCTTCCCCCTCACCTGTTCAGGTGATGCCGCTCCAGCCTGCTCTCCGCTACTTCTGCGTTAGACAACATAGACTAACGTAAGGGCAATTTTTCAATGACGGCGAAGATATACAAGAGGTTTTTCCAGTCGACTGCGTTGGCCTCGCTATCGCTTCTTGCAGTAAACCCCGGCCACGCGCAGGAAACCGCCGGCATTTTGACCATCAACGCCGCGCAGGAAATCCGTTCCTACTACGGCGATCCCGAGGATCCGAACTACTCGTCGGCCCTGACCGACAGGCCTGAGATCGGCGGCATTACCGCTGACGGCAGCACATTTGTGGGCTCGGTTTATCGCAGCTATGCGCAGAGTATCCAGAGCGGGTTTATCTGGACCGCGGCGGGCGGCGTGCAACCGGTGGGCGACCGGCCCGCCAGTTCGCCGCTCATCCAGGCCGAATCCTACACGTCTTCCGATATTTCCGCCGATGGCAGCGTTATCGTCGGCAAGGCTGCGGGCGCTGTCTTCGGTCTGGCCGGCGCCTACCGCTGGACCGAGGCGGGCGGCTTCCAGTCGCTTGGCACGCTTCCTGACGGCATCTCCTCCAACGCAACGGCCGTGTCCGGAGATGGCAATGTCGTCGTCGGTTTCGACGGTTTTTTCAGCGGGGAAAGCTTCCGCTGGACCGAGGCGGGCGGCATGCAGAGCCTCGGCTTTCTGCCGGGCGGAGAGACCATAAAGACCGACCAGCCGACCGCAACCAATTATGACGGCTCGGTGGTTGTCGGCATCGCAATGACCGGCGACTACAAAAGGAACGCCTTCCGCTGGACGGAACAGAGCGGGATGCAGGCTCTGCCCACGCTCGACGACAAACTCACCGAGGCCAACGATATTTCCTGGGACGGCAGCATTATCGTAGGCAAATCCCGGAAGGGTTATTATGATCAGGCCGTTCGCTGGGTTGATGGCGAAATTCAATCGCTCGGCGGTCTCAATGGCGAAGAGGTATCCCTGTCTTCGGCCCTTGGCGTTTCCGGTAATGGGGCTGTCGCGGTCGGAACGCTCTACTCCCCCAACAGCGGTTTCCGCTGGACGGAAGACGGCGGCATGTTGACCGTTGAAGACTGGCTTACGGCAAGCGGCGCCGATATGCCCAAGAGTGCGATCACCGAAACAGCCGAAGCGACCAATGAAGACGGCTCGGTTGTGGTCGGCGTGACGAAAGACGACGAAGCCTACATCGCGCGCGGCGAGGGAACCGGCCCGACAAGCGGCAATACCGGCGGCGGCACAGGTGGTAATACCGGCGGCGGCACGGGTGGCAATACCGGCGGCGGCACAGGCGGAAATACCGGTGGCGGTTCAGGTGGCAATACGGGCGGCGGTAGCGCCGGCGGCGGCTCTGGCGGCAGCACGGCCGGCGGCAGCACGGGCGGCGGCGGCACAGGCGGGGGAGTCGGTCTCATCACCGTTACCTCGCTCGCCGCAAGCCTTGGCACCACGGCCACGGTCGCAACGGCAGCACTCAACAATCTCGGCATCATCGTCAACGGCGCCGGTTCCCGCCCGCTCGACCGGCGCGCACCCGCCGGCAAGTCGATCACCTGGGCAAGCGGCGACTGGGGCAGCGACGACCACGGCAACCGCGACGGCACGCTCGGGCTCGGCGAATTCGGCTTCGGCCATAATTTCGGACCCGTGCAGCTGAACGGCATTGTCGGCTATACCGGCCTCAACCAGAACACGATGTTCGGCGGCGGCACCGATGTCAACGCAGGCTATGTGAAACTCGAGGCCATGGGGCTTTTGGCCGGCGACGAAATCAGCGGCCTCTGGGGCGTCGTCACCGGCGTGGGTCTGTGGGGCGAGGCGGATATCACCCGGAACTACGTTATCAATGGCGGGGTCATCGACAGTTCCGCCGGCAATACCGGCACCGAAGGCTATGGCATCCGGGGACGTCTGGAGTGGGAAAACGCCCTGCCCTACATCTCGCCCTACGGCGAAGTCGCCTTCGCCAATACCTGCCTCAACGCCTATACCGAAACCGGCGGCGCCTTCCCGGCCGCGTTCGACAAGCTCTGCGACGATACAACGGAGCTGCGCTACGGCTTCGACACCACTGTTCCTATCAATGAGAAATTCAGCCTGATCGGCACGCTTGAAGGCGTCCACCGCTTTGAAAGCCACGGCTCCAACGTGACCGGGCAGGTCATCGGGCTCAGCGGCTTCAACTTCGCCGGCCCGTCCTATCAGCAGGACTGGCTGCGCGCCGGCGCCGGCTTCGAGGTCGACATTTCGGGCTCGACATTGTCGGTAATGGGCAATGTTACCACGCTCGGCGAATCGTCGAATGCGTGGCTCGCCGCCAACTGGCGCGTCACGTTCTGACGACAGTGACATGATGTCGGCGCCAAGGGTCGCCGCCGGCCAACAAAATCCTCCCGGAGGGCGGGCGCGTGATACAGGGTAACGCGCCCGCCCTTTTGCTGGACCTGACCGTTTGGCCTCGCTTGCCGGACGTAAAGCGAAAGGTGCTGCCGGCCCTCTGCTCGTTGACAATGACCAGACAGAATCAAAGGGCTTGATGGGATTTGAACCTCGTCCCCGCCTTTATGACAGTCTACCCGCTTATGTTCGTAGAAATTCAATCATACGGCCATGAGCTTGGCTCTGGTGGATCACGAGAACGGGGTCAGGATCTGGCTGTTCTAAAACGAGCGCGCTTCGCTTTCGGTCGGACTGATTGGAGGATGTTGAAGTAAGCCGTACCGATCTGACAGATGGCTGTAGAATTTCGAGCGGGGTGGGCAAACCGGCGGTCGAGAATGCCGGGCCGGTCGGCGGACCAGATGTCATTGGCATCGAGGAAGGCGAGCGGTTCGCCCTGGGCGTGATCGAAGGCCGCGCGGTTGCGGGCAGCGCTCGGGCCTCCATTCGCCTGCCGCACGACGCGGGATGCGCCGGCAGCGTCTGGCAAACCACTCAACGACGATGGCTTGAAGGTCGCAGAAGATCTGATCCAGAACCGAGGTCAGCGTCTCCGCGATGGTTGCCGCAGGATTGTGGCAGGGAATGCCTACTGAAAATCCGGCCATGCTCAAGCTGCCCGAGGTGCAGAGCCGCCGTTGACAGCTTACATTACATTAATATATTAGGATTTTTAAGATTGTCTTGAGTAAGGTCAACGCGTCGTCTTGATATAGAATACCGCTCGGGGAGGGGCACAAGTCATGCGCAACAACACTAGGTTCAAGGCGACAGTCATTGTTCCGACCTACAACCGGGAGAAGATGCTCGCCAAGACCCTTCAGTCCCTTGTGGCTAGCGACATGCCGGCAGACGCGTTTGAGATCATCATTGTCGATGACGGCTCGTCGGACGCCACCTATGAACTGGTGCGCACCTTCATTGACACCGCAGATTGCCAGATCCGCTATATCTACCAAAAAGACAAGGGCTATCGCCTGGCGCGGGCGCGCAACCTCGGCCTCGAACTGGCGGAAGGCGAGGTCTGCATCCTTCTCGACTGCGGGGTGGTCGTTTCGCAAGGCTGCGTGCGCGCGCATGTCGAGGCGCATTCGTCACCGTCCGCCCTCGTCATCGGCTATGTTTTTGGCTTCAGCAATACCGGCAATGACGACGAAGCGCTCGGTCGGGCATTGGAGACTCTGGATCTCGACAATGTCGAAGCCACGCTGGAGCTATTCCGGGCCGAAGACCGGTTCGCCGACATGCGCGAACGGACCTATCGCAAATTCGGCGAAAACCTGATGGACCTGCCCGCGCCTTGGGCGATTTCATGGGGCTGCAACCTTTCGGTTCGTCGCGAAACGCTGGGCGAACGGTTCCTGTATGACGAGAACTACGCGACCTGGGGCGCCGAGGATCTGGATTTCGCCCTCGCCCTTTACCTGTCGGGCGTCGAGTTCAAGCTCAGCCGGGACGCAAGCTCGATCCATATCCCGCACGGCAAATCCCACGAGGTCAATTCGGCCTCATCGCGTCCGAACAAGATCTATCTCCATGGCAAGTTCCAGCGCATGGAGACGGAAATGCTGATCGACGTTCAGTCCTTCGACCTCAACGACGCCCTCGCCGATCAACGTCTTACGCCCTGAGGCGCGCGACCGGCGTATAAGCCTTGCGACCGGACGCCCCGTTTCGAACCTTGCGGACACATCATGCTTGTCGATGCTCATCATCATCTCTGGAACCGTGCGCGCGGCGACTATCCCTGGATGTCCAACGCTCCGGAAGTCCTGCAACGGGATTACCTCGTCTCCGACCTCGCCCCGCTTCTTTCGCGGTTCGGCATCCGTCGCACGGTTCTGGTCCAGGCGGCGCCGACGCAGGCGGAGACCGACTACCTGCTGGATATCGCCGAGAAGACCGATTTCGTGGCCGGGGTTGTCGGATGGCTTGATATGGAGGACGCGCAGTTTGCGAGCGCGCTTTCCAGATACGCCAAACGTCCAAAACTCCTGGGCCTGCGGCCGATGCTTCAGGATATCGCCGATGATGCCTGGATCGTCCGCCCGCGCGTCCTCAACGCGCTGGATGAGTTGGCGGAGAAGGACCTTACGTTCGATTTCCTCGTCCTCGCGCGCCACCTTCCGCATGTGGCGGAGGCTCTTCGCCTGGTGCCGGGCCTGCGCGCGGTAATCGACCATTTGGCCAAGCCGCCGATCGCTTCCGGTGACCTCGGCTTCTGGAAGGACGGCCTTGCCCGTCTTGCGGAATACGACACGCTCTTCTGCAAGCTTTCCGGACTGATCACCGAAGCCGACCCCAGGGCGTGGAACGTGGACGACCTCAGTCCCGCCATCGATCACGCGCTCGACGTTTTCGGCCCGCAACGCCTCATCTTCGGCAGCGACTGGCCTGTCTGCCGTCCGGCGGGAAACTACGCCGACGTGCTGGCCGCCACCATGACGGCCCTGCCCGCACATCTCGCCCGCGACCCAGGAATTTTTGGCGGCAATGCAGTCCGTTTCTACGGCCTTCCAGCCATCCCCGCCCCGAGCGGCCCCGCCCTGTCGGCGTGAAAGGTACACCCGCGCGGCGCCGCGCGTCCGTCACCTACCAGAATCATGGGTGCGACACCTGTTGGTGGAAAGCTACGCATTTACAACATCGAGAATAATACTATTATATTAGTGTTATTTGCTGAGCGCATGGTCGCGAGGCCGCCGGCCCGGAGGAGGGATACCGGCAAGCGCCGCAGGAGGAGATCGCATGCCCGCCACCCTACCCGAATCCGTCGTTCACGTGGTTCGAGACAACGCGCAACGGCTGGGGGAGAAGACCGCCTATGTGAACCTCCGGAACGGGACGGAAGAGCAAGGCCACATCAGCTACGCTCATCTTGACGATGCCTGCAGGCGCATCGGCGGCGCGCTCCAGCGGCGGCAAGCCGGCGGCGAGCGTGTGCTGCTGCTGTTCCCGCAGGGCAGCGAATTCGTCATCGGTTTTCTCGGGACCCTGTTCGGCGGCGCGATCGCCGTTCCGGCGCACACGCCGAAGCCGAACAAGCGCAGTTGGATGACATTCGAGGCGATCGTGGCGGATTGCCGGCCGCAACTGATCCTCACCTGTCGCGCGCTCTTCGACAAGATCATGACTTGGTCCCGCCCATACCCTTCGATCAGCGCGCTGGAATTCCTCTGCATCGAAGACCTGATCGAGGAGGGCGCGGCGGAAGCCTGGAACGCCGCCTTGCCGAAATCCACCGACATCGCCTTCCTGCAATATACCTCCGGTTCGACCAGCAACCCGAAGGGGGTCATGGTCAGCCACGGCAACCTGATGCACAATGCAGACCTCACAGCCCGGCATATGGGCCATGACGAAGACACCGTGATCGTGAGTTGGCTGCCGCTGTTTCACGATCTCGGCCTGATCGGTATCGTCATCCAGACCCTTTTTGTCGGCGCCACCTGCTATATGATGAGCCCGGCCTCATTCAGCGGCAATCCGGCGCTCTGGCTTCAGGCCATCAGCCGCTATCGCGCCACAACCAGCATGTCCTCTGATTTCGGGTACAGGCTCTGCGTCAAGGCGATCCGCGACGACCAGATGGACGGCGTTGATCTGCGGGCGTGGCGCAATGCGCTCAATGCTGCCGAACCGATCCACGCCTCGACGTTGCGCAGCTTCCAGGAACGCTTCGGTCCCTACGGCTTTGCCGCGGATGCCTTCTTCCCGGCCTATGGACTGGCGGAAGCGACACTGCTCAGCACCACGTCGCGGGTCGGCGAGGCGCCCGTCATCGTGTCCGTCGACAGGCGCGCCCTTGCTGCCGGCCGGTTTGCCAGGGCGCAGCAAGGCGGCGACGCCGTCGAACTGGTGAGCTCGGGCCGCCCGGCCGACGACATGGAAATCGCGATCGTCGACCCCGAGACCCTTTCACCATGCGCCGACGGCGAGATCGGCGAGGTCTGGGTTCGCGGCGGCAGCATCACATCAGGCTACTGGCAGGCGCCAGGAGAAAGCGGCAAGACATTCGGCCAGAGCCCGAGCGGTACGAACCGCTCCGGCTTCCTGCGCACCGGCGACCTCGGCGTGCTGCACGCCCGCGAGCTGTTCATTGCCGGACGGCTGAAGGATGTCATCATCCTGCGGGGACGCAACATCTATCCGCAGGATATCGAACTGACCACCAAGGATTGCCACCCGGCCTTCCGCACGGTGAACGGCGCGGCCTTCGCGATCGACACCGAAAACGGCGATGCAGTTGTGGTGGTGCACGAGGTCGAGCGCACCGCCCGCCACTCGACAGATTTCGCCGAACTCGAAAGCACCGTTCGCGAAGCGGTCTATCAGGAGCATGATATCACCCTGGCGGACGTTGTGTTCATCCCGCCCGCCTCTCTTCCCAAGACCACAAGCGGAAAGGTTCAGCGCCGCCTGACCCGCGACCTTTATCTGGCCGGCGATATCAAGCCGCTGGAGACGCAGCGCCGCTCCCGGACAGAAAGCCCCGTCAACCTGCAGGCGGGTGAACTCCAGCAAAGCCTGATGGAGGAGTTGCAAAAGCTGGTCGGAGAAAAGGCGCGGCGCGCTGAAGACAGTTTCGGCGCGATCGGCCTGGATTCGGTTCTGGCGGCGCAGTTCGTCGCGGCGCTGAACCGGAGGTTTTCGCTCTCGCTCGATCCGACCGTCATCTGGGAACATCCGACCCCTGCCCGGCTCGCCACCCATCTGGCAGCAGCCGCCGAGCCCCCGCCGCAACCGCAGCCCGCCGGCACATCGCGCCAGGACATGATCGCGAACCTAAAGGCCGCGCTCGGCGCGAACAGCCGCGAAAGCCAGAGCTGATGGCCATGACGGACGCAACCGAAGACAGACAGTCCCGCTTTGGCGCAGGCCGCGCGGAGCCGATCGCGATCATCGGCCTCGACGCGCGGGTTCCAGGCGCAGAGAGCCTCGCGCATTTCTGGCAAAATCTGGCCGCCTGTAAGGAGAGCGTCGGCCCGCCGCCCGATACCCGGCCGGAACCGTCCAGCCTGCGACCCGCCGGCTATCTTGAGGACGTTTCAGGCTTCGACGCCGACTTCTTTGCGATCTCGGAAGACGAAGCCCGCCTGATGGATCCGATCCAGCGGCTGGCGCTGGAATCGGCCTGGCACTGCGTCGAGGAAGCCGGCTGGCGGCCTGCTGACCTTGCGAAACTTGAGACCGGCGTCTTCGTCGCTACCGGAAAATCCGACTATGAGGAGTGTATGCAGAAGGCCGAGCTGGCACCCACAGGCCATCTGCCGACCGGCGTCGCCAGTGCGCTCGTCGCCAACCGGATCTCGTTCAGCCTTGGCCTTACGGGCCCCAGCATCGCGGTCGATACTGCTTGCTCCGGTGGGCTGACCGCACTGCACCTTGCCGCCCAGGCCATCCGCGCCGGCGACTGCGAGGCAGCGCTGGTCGGCGCAGTCAATGTCATCTTGAGTTCGACCCTTTCCGAGGGGCTGGCCGAAGAAGGCGCACTCAGCCCGGACGGATGTACCCGAAGCTTCGATTCCGCCGCAAACGGCTATGCCCGCGGCGAAGGCGCGGCCTTCCTGCTGTTGAAGCCGCTTCGGCGCGCAGAGGCCGATGGCGATCACATCCACGGCCTCATGCTTGGTTCGGCAATCTGTCACGGTGGCCGCGCCAACTGGCTGACCGCGCCGAACCCTGCGGCGCAGAAGGACCTGATCATCAAGGCCTGGCGACGCGCCCAAATCGCCCCCCGGTCGATAACCTATATCGAGGCCCACGGAACGGGAACGCCGCTCGGTGATCCGATCGAATTCAATGCCTTGCGCAAGGCGGACGAGGCGATGGCGGCGGAAGCCGGAGGGAGCGAAGGCGGTCCGCCCTGCCTTGTCGGTTCGCTGAAGCCCAATATCGGCCACCTCGAAGCGGTTTCCGGGCTGGCCGGCGTCATCAAGGTACTGCTGGCCATGCGCCACGGCCAAATTCCCGGACACCCGACACTCATCAACCCGAACACGATGTGCAAGACGGCCGGTACGCGGCTGCGCCTCGCAAGACAGACGCAAGCCTGGACGAGGCCAACGGATGACTCCGGCGCGCTATTGCCGCGCCGCGCCGGCGTCAGCGCCTTCGGCTTCGGCGGGGCCCTGGGCCATGTCGTACTGGAGGAACCGCCGCCGGTGAGCGCGGCATTCGCCCGCATCGGAATCGACCACGTGCTTCCCATCCTTCCGGTCTCGGCCAGATCCCAATCGGGGCTTAAGCGTTATGTTCGCGCCCTCGCCGGCTTCGCCGGCAGCGGCGATGCCCCGGCACTTTCGGACTTCCTCTACACATTCCAGTGCGGACGCGTCTGCCTGCCACAACGGATCGCCTTCCTTGCAGAGAGCTGGCCCTCGCTTAAGGAAACCCTCGACAACTGGCTCGAAGGCCGCAGCGACGCCCGCATCCTTTCATCGGGCGCGGACGCGGCCTTGCCGAGACCGGGCCATGAACTGACCGAGCTGGCGGTCGCCTTCGCAAGACAATGGATCACGGACGGAAAACCCGACTTCGCCGCGCTTTATGGCGAAAGCCGCGCCCGGCGCGTTTCGGCGCCCGTCTATCCGTTTTCCCGCAAGCCCGTCTGGTTCGAGACACCCGAAGCGCGGATGGCCCGCGAAGCCGAACCACAGCACGGGATAGCCGTGCCATCCGACGGTGTGCAACCTGGAACAGGAGAGCCCTCATGAGCTCCGCGACCCCGACCGTCACAACCCTCAAGGGTCTCGCCGCCTCAATCCTCGAAATCAGCGAAACCGGAATCGATGCCGATGAGACCATGGGCAATCTGGGCTTCGATTCGGCATCGCTCAAGCTCTTCGCCGCCCGGCTCTCCGACAGTTTCGGCCACCCCGTCGATACCATAACGCTGTTTACCTTCCCGACCCTGAACGAGCTTGCCGAACATCTCGACGAGCACCGGGCGGCGAACGATAGCCCGTCGGCCACCCCGCCTGCTGAAAAAGACCCGCGGCATCACGGCATCCACGAAGGCGACGATATTGCCATTGTCGGGATTTCATGCCGTTTGCCCGGCGCGCGCTCAAAGGAACAGTTCTGGCAAAACCAGATCGCAGCACGGAACGCCATCACGGAAATTCCGCGTCGGCGCTGGAACTGGAAGAGCATCGATGGCGACCCTTTCAGCGAGAGCGGTCGCACGGATGTCAAATGGGGGGCGTTCATCGAGGTCGAAGACCAGTTCGCGCCTGATTTCTTCGGAATTTCGCAATACGAGGCGGAATTCATGGATCCCCAGCACCGCCTGTTTCTGACCGGGGCCTGGGAAGCAATATGGGATGCCGGCCACGATCCCCGTGCGCTCGCCGGGCAATCGGTCGGCGTCTTCGCCGGCGTCCAGTTTCAGGATTACCAGAGGCTTATCGATCAGCGCGGCCTGACCAGCGCACAGGCCTGCACCGGCAATGCCCATGCCATGATTGCCAATCGCGTCTCGTTTTTGCTGGACGTCCATGGCCCGAGCGCGGCCATCGACACGGCCTGCTCCAGCAGCCTGGTCGCCATTCACAGCGCCGTGCAGGCCATACGCCGCGGCGAATGCACCATGGCTCTGGCCGGCGGGGTCAACCTGCTGCTGTCTCCCGACATGTTCATCATGGGCCGACAGCTGGGCGTCCTGTCGCCAACGGGCCAATGCCGCACCTTCGATGCCGC
The DNA here is from genome assembly GCF_053484255.1 of Martelella sp. FLE1502. Lineage (NCBI taxonomy): Bacteria > Pseudomonadati > Pseudomonadota > Alphaproteobacteria > Hyphomicrobiales > Aurantimonadaceae > Martelella > Martelella sp. FLE1502. Next base: position 176,381 of record NZ_JBAKFQ010000003.1, on the reverse strand, counting down.
GGCCGACGGCTATGTGCGGGGAGAAGGCGTCGGCGTGCTGCTGCTCAAGACGCTCGCCGATGCTGAGCGCGACCAAGACCACGTCTACGCCGTGATCAAGGGCAGCGCCGTCAACCACGGCGGCAAGGCTGCGTCGCTCACCGCGCCCAACAGCCGCGCGCAGGCGAGACTGATGATCAGCGCGATGGAAGATGCGGGGCTGACGCCGAACGATATTTCCTACGTCGAAATGCACGGAACCGGCACGGAACTCGGCGACCCGATCGAGATCGAGGCGGTCAAGAGCGCCTTCCGGCAGGTTCGCGCGGACCGGCATCTGCCGCCCTCCCCCTGCACCGTCGGATCGGTCAAGACCAATATCGGCCATCTGGAGCCGGCGGCGGGCGTCGCGGGCGTCATCAACGTGGCGATGGCGATGCGGGATCGCAGGCTGCCGGGCCTCTCTAACTTCAAATCGCTCAACCCCCATATCGTTTTCGAGGACGGGCTCAGCCTTCAGGCCGAGACCGGGCCGTGGCAGGCGCCCGATGCTCCGCTTGCCGCGCTCGTGAACTCGTTCGGCTTCGGCGGCGCCAATGCATCGGTCGCGCTGGCGCAACACCTGCCGTCCGGCCGTTCACCGGCGAGCGTCGATCCCGTGTTCATTCCGCTGACGGCCTCCACCGAGACCGATCTTCTAAACCATGCGGGAGCCATCGCCGAAGCCATTCCTGCACTGAAGGTGCAAACCGGCCCGACGCACCTTCTGAAGGACATCGCCTTCACGCTGCAGCAGCGCGGAGAAAGCCGGCCGGTGCGCGTGGTCATCAAGGTTGCCGATACCGAGACCCTTATCGAACGGCTCAACGCCATCATATCGGGCGGCGCGGCAGACGACGCCATCATAGCCGACGCGGCGACCGCTCGAAGATTGTCGCTTCCCGACCACGTCGCCGTCTGGCTTGAGGGCGGGCATGCAAGCTGGCCGGCGATCGACCAGGCACGCCGCGTTTCCCTGCCAATCGTGCCATGGCCGAGCCGAAGCTGCTGGTTCGAGCCACGCCTCGAAGAGGTCGCCAGCGATTCCGAACCCGAACTCATCAGCCTGCAACCCGGCTGGCGCGCGAGGCCCGCCCAGGCGGAGCCGCGCATCTGGAGCAGCAAATGCCTGTGGGTAGTCGGCCGGAGCGAGGAACAGATTGCCGCCCATATGCCCGCCTTCGAAAGAGCATTGGCTGGAACGGCGACGGTCATCTCGTCGGTCTTCTCGGAAGAGGAACATTGCTTCCGGCCTTCGCTCGATGTCTGGCAATGCTCGGGCGCCGAACCGGAGGCGGTAATCGTGCTTCCGGCCTCGGACGCGGCGGACACGCTTCGCACCGAGCCGGAACTGGCCTTCCGCCTCGCCAGCACGCTGATGGAAGCCGCGTTCAGCCGCGAGATCGATATATTCCATGTAGCCGTCGAAGACTTTGCGCGACAGCCCGCCATAGACGCGATCACCGCCTTTGCGAAATCCGCCTTTCTCGAGAATGCGCATCTGCGGTTTCATACCCTATGCTTCGGGCCGGAGGCGGCGTCCGACTGGCAGTCGCTGACCCTTGCCGAGATCACATCCCGACCGCCTGCAGCACCGGCCTGTCTGCGCTTCAATCCGGACCGGACGACCCGCGTTCTCGGCGAGGGCGAAACGGAAGGGACACCGGCCCCGATCTGGTTCCGCGATGGCGGGATCTATCTTGTGCCCGGCGGGGCCGGCGAGCTTGGACGCCGTCTCATAGCAAGGCTCGGCCAGGATATCGACGCGACCTTCATCGCCTGCGGCCGATCGCCGGCCGAAGCCGACCAGAACACCGCGATCGCACCCCTTTCCTCCGCGATACGCGGTCGCGCGCTCTACCGGCAGTGCGACATCACCGACAGCGCCCGGACGGACGAGCTCATCGGGCAGATCCTGAAAGAACATGGAAAGATCGACGGAATCGTCAATCTGGTCACCGCCCATGACGACGCCTATATTTTCCGCAAGGACTGGGACACTTTCGCCGAGGTTTCGGCCGCGAAGGTTCAGGGTACGATCAATCTCGACCAAGCGACGGCGGCGCTCGATCTCGATTTCTTCGTGGCCTTCTCCTCGCTGGCTTCGCTCGGACTTGCCGGAGGATCGGACTATGCCTATGGCTGCGCGTTCCAGAACAGTTTCGCCGCCTGGCGCGCCGGCGAAGTCGCGGCGGGTCGCCGTTGCGGCCTGAGCAAGGCAATCTGCTGGTCGCGCTGGAAGTGGGACAAATACGTCACTCCGGAATTCGACACATGGTTTGCCTCACTGGGCTTTGCCTTCCTCGACCTTGACGTGGGCCTCCAGGCGTTCCGGTCTGCAATGGCTGAGGACACGCCGGAAACGATCATGCTCTTCGGCCGGAGCAACGAGATCTGGACTGCGCTCGACCGCGAAAACGCGCTCCTCCGGGGCCCCGCCATCGCACCGGCAAGCATGCCCGAAACCGAGACCACGAGACCTGCGGCAGAAGCCGAGAGACCGGCACAGCCGGATACCGGCGATGCGCCTCGCGCGCGTCCGGTAATTTCGGTTTCGGAACGATCCGCCCCGCTGGAAACCACACTGACCGCCATCATCGGCGACCTTCTGAAGATCGATGATCTCGACCCACAGACCCGCTTCTCTGCGATCGGTCTTGATTCCGTGATGGCGGTCCGGCTGATCGTTCTGGTCGACAAGGCACTCGGGCGGCGGCTGACCCCGAAGGAACTGCTGCGCCATCAGTCCGTTGCGGAACTCGCGGCGTTCATGGCGCAGGACGGCGCGGTTGACGCCGGCCCGAACGCTCGATCGCAGCCGGAAACCGTCGCCGACATTCTGACCGCCGAGATTGCGTCCATGCTGCGTTCAGACGAGGTCGACCGGACGGCGAGATTTGCAAGCATGGGGGTGGATTCGATCATGGCCGTCAAGCTTTCCTCGCAACTCAACCGTCTGTTCGGCGTCGCGATAACCCCGCGCTGGTTTATCCGCCACCCGACCATCGAGAGCATGGCCGCGGAGATCGAAAGCCAGAGGGCGACCCATGTCTGAGGCCGACCGACAGAGTCGGCCGCGCCCGGTCAGGCCGAACCTGCGCCGGGCCCGACGCCTTTCAGGGGCGGCAGCGGATACTGCCTGCGCCGCCAGACGGTGAGCGGTATGCCGGCCCGCGATCCGGCAAGGCGCCGCTTCCAGTCCGGAGCACCGCCGGCGAGCCAGTCGCGCAAGGTGTCGCCAGGCGGATCGCCGACGACGCTCTCCGCGCGGTCGGATGCGAGCCATGCCCGGCAGCGGGTCGCGGCCTCGGAGGGCGTCGACGCCATGATCGCCAGCCGATGCCGGCGCGCCGGGCGACCTGTGGCAAGCGTATAGGCCATATCCGCGAGCGACACGGCGGGCGCGCCTTCCAGCCAGAGAAGAAATCGTTCGACCGGGCCTGCCGTCTGCGCTGCGTCCTCGCCCGAGAACAGAAGCGGCAAGACCATCTCCGCTGCGCCGGCACGGGTGTTCGCACACGGCTCCGTCAGAACCACATGGGCGTTGCATCCGCCCAGCCCATAGGCGTGGACGGCGGCCGTGAACGGCTGCTTCCCCTCCCCGCGAAGCGCCTCCAGCGCGGTATCGGCTTGCAGGATCCGGCAGGCGTCATCGCTGAGCGCCTCGTCCTCCAGCAGGTGCCGGTGGGAGCGCGTGCCGGGCAGCACGCCATGGCGCATCGCCATCGCCACCTTGATGACCTGCGAAAGGCCGCCCGCAGCTTCCAGAAAGCCGATATTGCCCTTGACGGAACCGACCCACGTGCCGGCCGGCAGCGCATCCTGGAAGGCGAGCAGCTCGCTGACATCGCCACCACCGCCATTGCCATGCGCCTCGACGTAGCGGATCGTTTCCGGATCGATCCGATGGCGGGCATAGGTTCGGCGCATGAGATCGGCCTGAGCGGCGGCGCTCGGCCTCGTCAGACCACCCGAACGCGCGCCCTGATGATTGACGCCCGTCCCGCCGATGACCGCATAGACGAAATCCCGGTCCTCCCGCGCACGCGCCAGCGGCTTGACGATGATCGCGGCGACCCCTTCGCCCAGAACCTGACCGCCGGAGTTCCTGTCGAAAGGCATGCAATCGCCGTCAATGGCCAGAAGACCGAGATCCTGCAGCATCACCAGCCGGCTCGGCTCCAGGAGCAGACTGGCGCCGCCGACCACGGCCTGTTCGCACTCGCCGTTGCGGATCGCCTCGACGGCGCGGTGGAGCGCGACGAGCGCGCTCGAACAGGCGGTATCGACCACCTCGCTCGGCCCGTGAAGATCAAAGACGTAGGAGACCCGGTTCGGCACGATCGAATGCGCGCCACCCATTGCGAGATACATGCGCGAGATTTCATCCCAATCGCCCGCCCGCGTGTAGAACTGAAAGTCCTGATTGTACATCGCCGCGAACACGCCCGTGCTCCGTCGCGCAAAGATTTCCGGATGGTAGCCGGCATCCTCGATCGCCAGCCACACCTCTTCCAGCAACAGCCGCTGGTGCGGATCCATGGTTTCGGCCTCACGCGGCGACAGGCGGAAAAGCGCGTTGTCAAAACCGAAAACATCGTCGAGCACGCCCATCCGGCGCACGGCAACCGCGTCATCGGCGCACCACGACCAGCGCTCACGCGGGGGCGGAGCGAACAGGTCTATCCCACCCAGCAGCGACTGATAATAGGCTTCGCACCCTCTGCTGCCGGGAAACCGGCAGGACATGCCGACGATCGCCATCCCTTCCGCGTTTTCATACGGGGATGCGGCTTTACTGATATCCGGCATCGGCTGGTTCAAAACTCTGCTTGAGTTGGGCGAGATAGGGAAGATTTGCGCGGATGTCGCTCAACGAGGGACCGTAATCCAGAAGACAGGCGATCTCGTGGACGCCGGCCCGCTCCGCTTCCAGCGCGAACCGGCGCGCCTGATCAACAGTGCCGAACAATGCCGCCGTTTCGAAATAGCGCTCGAACGAGTACTCCGCCATCTCGTCGATCTCTTCATCGGAAAGGCTGCGGCCGGCATCGACCGCGCCACCCTGGAGATGGCTGAGCAGGCTGGTTCGGATGTATTGCAGGAACGGCTCGCGCACGGCGTTATGGACGCTTTCCGGGTCTTCATGCACATAGGTATGCAGCATCAGCGATACCGTGCCGCCGTCCGGATCGAGGCCGGCAGAGGCCCGCCCCGCCCTGTAAAGTCTGGTTTTTTCCGCCAGTTGCTCCAGCGAAATCCCGGCGAGCATGGTCAGCACGTTCATGCCCATTTCGCCGGCCATGCGAAAGGTTTCGGGCTGTTTCGTCGCCGTCAGCCAGAGATCGGGCTCCGGCTGCACCGGTCGCGGATGGGTGGTGATCTGAATATCCTTGCCAGCGCCGTTGCGATAGGTCTGCGGCCTACCGGCCCACAGGGCGCGAATTTCCGCGACACGCGCGAGCCATATGCCGCGCAGATCGCCATAGGCCTCCGGGGCGAGCACGAAGTCATTGACGTTCCAGCCGCTGGCAAGCGCGAGATCGACTCGGCCGTGTGACATGTTGTCGACCATCGACCAAGACTCGACGATGCTGGCCGGATGATGCAAAGGCACGACGATGCTGCCGGCCCTGAGGCGGATTTTCTTCGTGATCGCGGCAAGATAGGCCGCCATCACGGCCGGGTCGGGGTAGATTCCGCCCATGGTGTGGAAATGTCGTTCGGGAACCCAGACCGCCTCGAAACCGTGATCGTCGCCAAATCGCGCGAATTCGGAGATTGCGCCATAGGCTCCGCCGGCATCATCCGGGTAGGAATTGGAAAAGAAGATAAGGCTGAATTTCATCGTTGCCCTCCAGCGGAGTTGCGCAATCGATCGTCAGGTCTCCCAATCGCATGGGAGTCGCCCCAGGAAAGGGGAAAACCGACCCGGATTGATCCGGGCCGGCAGTCATTGTCAGAACGCCGGCTCGACGGAATCGACGTTGTCGATCGTGACCACGGTCAGGGGAATGGGCAGGCGATCCGCGACATCCTCGCCGTTGAGGATCTTGCCGACGGTTTCGGCCGCCAGACGGCCATCTTCGGCCGGCGACTGGACGATTGTTGCGTACATGTCGCCGCCGCGGATGGATTCGAAGGCGTCCTTCTGGCCGTTGATGCCGACGATCGGCGGCATGTCCTGCGACGGTTTCGCTTCCTTCCAGGCATCGATGAAGCCGCGGGCCATGGTATCGTCATTGGCGTAAACGCCCTGGATCTTGTCGCCGAAACGGGTGATCAGGTCGCGGCTCATCACCAGCGCCTTCTGCTGGTCGAAGTCAGCATTCACAGTATCGAGTACCTCGATATTGGAGCCGATCTCGGCAAGGCGATCGGTGAAGCCGCCGACACGGCCAATCGTCGTGCCGTTGCCGGCCTGGCCGGCGATCACGACAACCGAGCCCTCTCCGCCCAGCGCCTCGTTGAGCGCATCGGCAGCCATTTCACCTTCCTCGTAAACGTCGGGGCCGGTGAAGGATTTGAGGAACGGCTTTGCTTCGTCGCTCATCGGCGAATTGATGATGATGGCCGGGATCTTGGCCTGCTGCGCGCGGGCGAGACCCGGAATATAGGCCTGTGGATCAAGCGGCCACAGAATGATGGCGTCGACCCCGCGGGCCACGCAGGTGTTCAGCTGCTCCGTGCCCTTCTGAACGTCGAAGTCCTGGCTCAGGCTCAGGATTTCCAGGCCCTGTTCCTTGGCGCTTGCGAGCAGCGCCTCGTTTGCCGGCGTTGCATAAGCGTGCGAATCCGCAGCGTTTACATAACAGACGGTCTTGGCGTGTGCGAAGCCGGCCGAGACCATCAATCCCGCAACGGCCAAACCCAAAATCGTTTTCTTCCCAGTCATGCGTTTCCTCCTTCAGTGATAAACTTGCCTTCGATAACCGGCGCAGCGGCGCGCCTTATGCTCACGGTACGGTCCAGCACGACCAGCAGGATCAGGATGCAACCTGAAACGACCTGCTGGATGTAGGCGGGCACCGACTGGAACTCCATTGCGATCGTCAGTGCTCCGATGGTCAGCACCCCGCCAAGCGTGCCGAGCGCCGACCCCTTGCCGCCCTCGAGCCTCGTGCCGCCAACGACGACCGCCGCGATCACCACGACAATGAGCTCCGAGCCGAACACCGGAGAGCCGGTATTGGTCACAAGGCTTTGCAGCACGCCCGCGACCCCGGCCATGGCGCCGGCGAAGACGAAACTCATGAAGATGATGCGCCCGGAAGCGATGCCGCTCTCCTTCGCCGCCACGGCATTGGAGCCGACCGCAAAGACATTGCGCCCGGGAATGGTGCGGGTCAGCCAGAAATGGAGAACCAGAATGGCGAGCAGGAACAATGCGCTGCGGATGGTGAAGATGTCGAAATAGAGCTGCGACATCTTCAGCGAAAACATGATGTCGATGCCGCTGACCGGCTGGCTGTCGGTGAGCCAGTGCGCAACCGAACGGAAGATCAGCATGGTTGCGAGCGTCAGCACAAGCGCGTTGACTTTCAGCCCGACCACCAGAAGCCCGTTGATCGCGCCGCAGAGCATGCCGACCACGATCCCCACCACCGCGGCGGGTAGAATGCCCAGTTGCGGCTGCAGCATGACCGAGACGATGCCGGACAGGGCGAACACGGACCCGGCTGAAAGATCGATCTGGCCGGCGATCAGCAGCACCGTTAGTCCGAGCGCGATCAGGCCGACGGTCGCGGCGCGGTCGAAGCCGAGGCTGAGCGTCGTCAGGTTGAGAAACCCCGGAACGACGAGCGCGGACACCAGAAGCGTCAGACCAAGAATGATGGCGACCCGGTATTGAAGGGCCAGTGCAAGCATGCGCATCAGACGCCTCCTCTTCTGCGCAACGCGGCATCCATGCCGACGGCGCCCGCGATAAGAATGCCGAGAACGAAGCCCTGAACCGGCGTGCGCACGCCCTCAAGCACCATGACATTGGTCAGCAATTGCACGAAGACGAGGCCGGCGATCGCGCGCGGAACCGAACCGAATCCGCCCATGATGGAAACCCCGCCGACCACGACGGCCGTGATCGCGCTGAACTCATAGCCGGTGCCCACCAGCGGCCGCGCGCTTTGCAGCGTCAAGCCGAGAAGGCCGCCGCTGATGCCTGCAGCGATGCCGGTGATGACGAAGGCTCCCGCCTTGACCGCGCGCACGGGAACCGCGCTTGCCCTGGCTGCCGAGTAATTGCCGCCGGTTGCCGTGGTCCAGCGCCCCCAATAGGAACGGGACAGGATGAGATGGCCAACCACTGCAATGACTGCAAAGATGATGACCACGACCGGTATGCCGAACAAACGGCCCTTCACCAGTTCGGCTGAAGCCGGATTGGTGCCATAGACGATGACGCCGCCGACCGCCGCCTGGACGATACCGAGACCCACCGTGCCAACCCCGAGCGTCGCTATGATGGGATTGATGCCGGCATAGCCGACCAACGCTCCGTTGAGAGAGCCGATGACGCCCGCAAGCGCGATCGCCACGACGAAGGCCGGAACCGGCCCGATCATTGGCTGCAGCCCGAGCGACAGGATGGCCCCGCAGGCAATCGTCGCCGGTACCGAAAGATCGGCAAGCCCGCCGACGACGAGCACAAATGTCATGCCGACCACGACAATGCCCACGATCGACATTGATGTCAGGACATTGACGAAATTGCCCGTGGAAAAGAATGCGGGGCTGGCGAAGGAGCCGTAAAGGATCACTGCCAGAATTGCGAACAGCAGCCCGGCGCGCGAGGCAATCTCGACAAGCCAGTGGGCGCGTGTAAATCGTTCTGTCTTTTTCATGCTGCCGGCGGTCAGATCGCTCATGCCGCCTCCTCGTACGTCGCCAGTGTCATGATCCGCTCCTCGCTCAATTCTTCCCTGAGGAGCGGCGCCGATGCGCGCCCGCCCCGCATGACCACGACGCGGTCGCACACGCCCATGACTTCAGGAAGTTCTGAGGAGATCATCACCACCGCCATGCCTTCTGCGACAAGCCTGCCGATGATGTTGTGAATTTCCGCCTTGGCGCCGACATCAACGCCGCGCGTCGGCTCATCCAGAATCAGCACGCTGGGCTTTGCCGCCAGCCATTTCGCGATAACCGCCTTTTGCTGATTGCCGCCGGAAAGCAGGTTGATGCGTCGTTCCCCGTCAGGCGGCGAGATGGCAAACTGCCTCACATACTCACTGGCCAGTGCACGGTCCGCGCTGCGGCTGATGCGACCGATCCGGCTGAGCTTCCTCAAGACCGGAAGGCTGATGTTCTCCCGGATGCACATTTCGGGAATGATGCCGTCGCCCTTGCGGTCTTCCGGCACATAGGCAATGCCGGCGCGCACCGCATCGGCCGGCGTCTCGATCGAAAGCGGCCGGCCGTTCAGCGTCACCGTACCCTCGACAAGGCGAGAGAGACCGAAGATCGCTTGAGCCAGTTCCGTCCGCCCGGCGCCGACAAGCCCCGTCAGGCCAAGAATTTCACCGGCCCGCACCTCGAAGCTGACATCGTGGAAATGGGCGCCGTCGCCGATCTTCTCGACGCTGAGAACCGGTGCGCCGATGGTTGCCGGGCTTTTTGGAAACACATTGCCCACCTCGCGACCGACCATCAGGCGGATCATTTCGCTGGCGGTGATACCAGAGATCGGTCGCGTCTCGATCATGGCGCCGTCGCGCAGAACGGTCACCTCGTCGGCGATCTGCAGGACTTCCTTGACACGGTGGCTGATATAAACGATCGCGATGCCGTCGTCGCGCATCTTGCGCAGGATCCTGAACAGCGCCGCCGTTTCGTGTTCGCTCAGACTGGACGTCGGCTCGTCCAGAACGATGATGCGCGGGTTTGCGGCATAGGCCTTGGCGATTTCGACAAGCTGCTGCTGGCTGATCGACAGATCGCCCAAGCGATCGCGCGGGTTCACGATGGCGCCAAGCTCGGCCAGGATCGCCTCTGTGCGGGAGACCAACTCGCTGCGGCGCAAATAGCCCCAACGGCCAGGCATGCGCCCAAGAAACACGTTTTCCGCCACGCTGAGATCCGGCACCAGATTGATCTCCTGGTGGACCATGCGAATGCCGAGCGCCTGCGCATCGGCCGGACGGCGCATCCGCACCTCCTTGTCGGCGACGCGGATCGTGCCGCTGGTGGGCGCGTAGGATCCGTTCAGGACCTTCATCAGCGTGGACTTGCCCGCGCCGTTCTCTCCGACGACAGCGTGCACAGTGCCGAACTTAACCCTGAAATTGACATTGGAGAGCGCCTTGACGCCAGGAAACGTCTTAGTGATGCCCCTCATGTCCAGCGCGAAATGAGCTTCGGTCATATCGGCCTGCTTCCTCCTCCGGAAAGGGACATCGCCTCCAAACAATGCCCGTCTCCACGTTATGTTAGTATAACAGCTTATTCAAGCGTGATCTCTCTCACCCGAAGCCCGGTTTCGCCTTAAAACGATGGCGGTCAAGCAATTACGAGAAGCTAACCCTGTACCCTATTACACTAATATAATAGCGCTGACAAGCAGACTTGAAAGACATTCTGCCGAAAAGCCGAAGCCCCGCCGAGACCGCGTGTTTGACAGTCCAGATAATATTTGACATGCCGGTAAGTGTTTGACATGCTAATATAATAATGGCCGTAGGCGCGCCGCAAACTGGAACGAACCTATGGAATTCGATCCCTCGACTTTGAACCGATCCCTGCCTTTGAGGGACCAGATATACCAGATGATCCGCACCATGATCGTGGGCGGAAAGCTGAAGCCGGGCGAGCCGATCAACGAGATCGCGATTGCCGAAGCGCTCGGCGTATCGCGCACACCGGTGCGCGAGGCCGTGAAGCGGATCAGCGATGAAGGGATGGTGAAGATCCTCGCCCAGACCGGCACCTATGTCGCGCCGATCAGTCGCAAGGACCTGGAAGAGGCCTATGTGATCCGCCGCGCGCTCGAGATGGAAAGCGCGCGCCACGCCGCGGCCAATTTCACGCCCGCCACCGCCGAACTGCTGGAAGACAACATCGCCGCCCACCGGCTGGCGATTTCCCGCGGCCGATATGCCAACGCTATCCAGCTCGACGATGTTTTTCACCGCACCATAGCCGAAATCAGCGGTTTCCCGTCAATCTGGCGCGCGGTTGATATTTCCAAGGCCCAGATGGACCGGGGCCGCTATCTGGCGATCCCGAGACCGGGATATGGCGCCCAGACGATCGAGCAGCACGAGGCCATTCTGGAGGCGCTCTCCCGTAACGATGGGGAGGGCGCGGCGCGCGCCATGGAAAGCCACCTCAACACATCGCTCCTCAACACGCTGGAAGTCGCGGGCGATCTTACCGACTGATTCCTGTAGCGAAGAGGTGCGACCGCATGCAAAGAATGGCTCACTGCATCGGCGTGAAACCCGAGGCGATCGCGGAATACAAGCGCGTTCACGCCGTCGTCTGGCCGGAAATTCTCGACCTGCTCGGCAAGGCCAATATCCGCAATTATTCGATCTTCCTGCGCGAGCCTGAGAACCTTCTGTTCGCCTACTGGGAATATCATGGCAACGACTTCGCTGCGGATGCGGCCCGAATGGCCGAATCGCCCGCCATGAAGAAATGGTGGGAACTGTGCGACCCGATGCAGGCGCCGCTTGCTACCCGCGCCTCCGGCGAGTGGTGGGCGTCCATGGAAGAAGTCTTCCACCTCCCCTGAACCGATCCAGCCACGCAGGCTTTCGGCGGCCGGACTGAAACGTCACCCGCCGCTAAAGGCGCAAAAACAAACAGATAGGTCACCTCACATCAGCGGAGAATGCTCCGGCGCGCCATTCCGCCCGCCGGAGCAACGGGTTCCGCATCCGCTCCTCTCCGTTTATCTCGGCGTGATTCACCAGTGCGACAACCCTCACACTTGCTTAGGATGCCATTATTATATTAGTATACAAATTCGATTTTACCGGATGACGAATCCGCGGTCTTTCAGAGTTGGCAAATGACACGTTTCATAAAACTATCCGACACAGACAATATCCTGCTGGTCGTGGACCCGCTCAAGAAGGGGGAGGAGGCCGACGCCGTTACGGCGCTCACCAATATTCCCCGTGGCCACAAGATGGCCCTACGCAAGATCGGCAAGGATGAGCCGATCGTGAAATACGGTCAGACTATCGGCTTTGCACGCGAGGATATCGTCCCCGGCGCCTGGGTTCACGAACACAATGTTTACCTTCATTCCTTCGAGCGCAATTATGAGTTCGGCACCAATACCCATCCCACACGCTTCGTCGATGACAGCGCGCGCGCGACCTTCGAGGGATTTCGGAGGGCCAACGGCAGGGTCGGCACTCGCAACTACATCGCGACGCTGACCTCGGTAAACTGCTCGGCGAGCGTTGCCCGTTTCATAGCCGACGAAATCAACCGGTCCGGCGTGCTCGATGAGTATCCCAATGTCGACGGCGTGATCTCGCTCGTCCACGGCACGGGCTGTGGCATCGATGTGAAGGGGCCGGCCTACGATGTGCTCAAGCGCACCCAATGGGGCTTTGCAACCAACCCGAATGTCGGCGGCGTGCTGATGGTTGGGCTGGGCTGCGAGGCGTTCCAGATTCCGCGCTGGATGAAATCCTACGATATCGCGGAGAGCGAGACCTTCCGCACCATGACCATCCAGGAAACAGGGGGCACGCGCAAAACCGTCGATGCCGGCGTCAAGGCGATCATCGACATGCTGCCGACCGTCAATGCCGCTCGACGCACCACCCAACCCGTTTCCGAACTCGTGCTGGCGCTGCAATGCGGCGGCTCGGATGGCTATTCCGGCATCAGCGCAAATCCGGCACTGGGCGCGGCGGTCGATATGCTGGTTGCCCATGGCGGCACGGCCGTTCTGTCGGAAACGCCTGAAATTTACGGTGCGGAACACCTTCTGACGCGGCGCGCGGAAAACCGCGAGATCGGGGAAAAGCTGATTGAGCGGATCCGCTGGTGGGAAGACTATACAGCCCGCCACGATATGGAAATGAACAACAATCCCTCGCCCGGCAACAAGCTCGGCGGCCTGACGACGATCCTTGAGAAATCGCTCGGCGCGGCGGCCAAGGGGGGCAGCACCAATCTGCGCGCGGTTCTCGAATATGCCGAGCCGATCCGCGCGCGCGGGCTGGTGTTCATGGACACCCCCGGATACGATCCTGTTTCGGCGACCGGCCAGGTGGCCGGCGGCGCCAATGTACTCTGCTTCACCACCGGCCGGGGCTCCGCCTTCGGCTGCAAGCCGACCCCATCGATCAAGCTCGCCTCCAACTCCTTCATCTACGAACAGATGAACGACGATATGGACGTCAATTGCGGCGACGTGCTGGAAGGCGTCTCGCTCGCCGCCAAGGGCGAGGAAATCTTCAACGAGATTCTCAGAGTGGCCTCAGGCGGCAGGACGAAATCGGAAACGCTCGGCTATGGCGACAACGAATTCGTGCCGTGGAGCCTGGGCGCCACCATGTAGGGGCGCCTGAGCCGCCCCTAGCCTGCCAGTCCGCGTGCGGCGAGCGTCTGCCACAGCTCCTGCGGCAATGTCATCTCGAACCAGTCGACATTTTGCTTCACCCTGTCGGGGTGCTTGGCGCCGATCAGCACCGAGGTGACGGCTTCATGGCGGAACGGATACTGGATGGCAGCGGCGGCAAGCGGCACGTCGAATTCGTCGCACACCGCCCGCAACGCGCCAACCCTCCTGACGATCGCTTCGGGCGCATCCTGATAATCGAATTTGAGATTGCCGCCGGCTGCCGAGGCGAGAATGCCCGAGTTGAATACGCCGCCGATGACGATTGCCATGTTCTCGCGGGCGGCACGTTCGAGCAGAGCGTCGGCGCTCTGGTCGAGCAGGGTATGGCGACCTGCAAGCAGGGTGCAATCCAGCTCCGCCTCATCCATAGCCGCCATCACGACCTCTGCCTCATTGACGCCAAGACCGAAGCCCTTGATGATGCCGGCGTCGCGCAGACCGGACAACGCACGGAAACCGCCGCCCTTGGTCAAGGCGTTCCAGTGATGCTCGGCAAGCTCGGCATGGGTCAGCTTGCCGATATCGTGCACGTAAAGGATATCAATGTCCGCCCGACCCATGCGCTGGAGGCTGTCGTCGAAACTCCGCATCAGGCCATCATAGGAATAGTCGAACACTTCCCGAAGGGGCAGCCCGTTCTGCCAGCCCGGATCGAGGGGGTTCTTGTCGGCCTCGGGCGGCAGTTCCCGGCCGGGCCGGTCCCGCGCCATCAGGCGCCCGACCTTGGTGCTGACCACGTTCGGCCGCGCGCCGATCTGCTCGCGCAGGAAATAGCCGAGCATATGTTCCGCCCGGCCGAGCCCGTACATCGGAGCGGCATCGAAATATCGAATGCCGCAGTCCCAGGCAGCCTGCAGCGTCGCGAGACATGTCGGCGCATCCACCGGGGCGAACAGCCCGCCGAGCGAGGCGCACCCCATGCCGAGCCTGGTCACGTTGAGATCCGTCCGCCCCACTTTCCGTTCGTCAAACGCCTTCAATACCGCCTCCCTTGCAAAATTCGCCCGGTGAAACCAGGCCTTGCCCAAACTGTTACACTAATATAATTAAACTGTTCAAGGGATATATCAGACTATCCGCCATGCGGAAAGATGCCGGGACATGGCGTCTCAGGGCGGGCGCACACATCATGAGGAGGAAGCAAATCTATGAACAAGATTGACCTTGCCGGCGAACACGCCGTCGTCACCGGAGGCGCCCAGGGATTGGGCTTCGCCATGGCCCGACGCATCGTCGCATCCGGCGCGACGGTCACCCTGTGGGATATCGATGAAGACAAGCTGGAACAGGCTCGCGCCGAAATAGGCGAGGCGGCAACCGTCCAGATCGCGGACGTTTCGGACTGGTCATCGGTTGAAGCCGCGGCTGCCGCCACCGCGAAGGTAAGCGGCAAGATTTCGATCCTCGTCAATTCCGCGGGCATCGCGGGCGCGGCTGCGCCCCTCGACAACTATGACATCGAGATGTGGAAGAAAGTCATAGACATCAATGTCAACGGCACCTTCTACGTCAACCGCGCGGTGGTACCGGGCATGAAGGCGCGCAATTACGGGCGGATCGTCAATATCGCCTCCGTCGCTGGCAAGGAAGGCAACCCCAACGCCGCAGCCTATTCAGCGTCCAAGGCCGCCGTGATGGGGATGACGAAGTCGCTGGGCAAGGAACTGGCGCAATACGATATTGCGGTCAACTGCATCACGCCGGCGACCGCCCAGACCCGCATTCTCGAACAGCTCACCGAAGAGCACATCGAATATATGCGCTCGCGCATCCCCCGTGGCCGCCTGTTGGAGGTCGACGAGGCAGCAGCGATGGTCGCATGGCTGGTTTCGCGCGAAAACAGCTTCACCACCGCCGCCGCCTTCGATCTTTCCGGCGGTCGAACCACTTACTGATTTGCGGAGATACCCTGTTGAAACTTCTGCGTTATGGACCCGTTGGCGAGGAACGCCCCGGGCTGATCGACAAGGACGGCAACATTCGCGACCTTTCGGGGATTGTCGATGACATTGCCGGCAAATGGCTTGAAGACCTTTCATGGACGAAAGACCTCGATCCCGAGGCGCTGCCCATGGCGGAGGCCGCATCACGCCTCGGCCCCTGCGTTTCGGGCACCGGAAAATTCATCTGCATCGGGCTGAACTTCGCCGACCACGCCGCCGAATCCGGCATGGAAGTGCCGCCCGAGCCGGTGATCTTCATGAAGGCCACATCGGCGATCGTCGGGCCCGATGATGACATCGTCATCCCGCGCAACGCCACCGCGACGGACTGGGAGGTCGAGCTCGGCGTCGTCATCGGCAAGCGCGCCAAGCACGTCTCCCGCGATGAGGCGCTCGAACACGTTGCAGGCTACTGCGTGATCAACGACGTCTCCGAGCGCGACTTCCAGACCCGGCGGTCCGGCCAGTGGACCAAGGGCAAGTCCTGCGACACGTTCGGCCCAGTCGGCCCCTGGCTGGTCACGCGCGACGAGATTGCCGACCCGCAGAACCTGAAGATGTGGCTGAAGGTCAATGGCGAGACGATGCAGGATGGTTCGTCGGCCACGATGGTCTACGGCGTCGCCCATGTGGTGAGCTACCTGTCCGACTTCATGACGCTGCACCCGGGCGACATCATTTCGACCGGCACCCCGCCCGGCGTGGGTCAGGGACTGAAGCCGCCGCGCTATCTGAAAGCCGGCGATACGGTCGAACTCGGAATCGAAGGCCTCGGCGGTCAGCGCCAGCAGGTGCGGGCGGACACCTGACACGCCCGCCGGACATCGCGGCCCGGCTGCTTGCCGGGCCCGCTACAGTATCGGCCCGAAAATCGGAATCGATTTTCGGAAAGCACGATGCGTAGTTTCAATAGGTTAGAGCGTCCTTTGTGCATCCGAATGGATGCACGGCGCTCTAAGGCCGCGCGGCGCGGTTCTGGCGCCCCGCAAGCGCCACGGCCATTTCGGCAAAGGACAGCGTGAAGATTTCCTCGAGCGACGGGCGCAGTCCGCACTCGCCCTCGACCTTGCGGGCAAAGACCGTCGCGAGCAGGGAATCGCCCCCGAGCGCCAGAAAATGGTCTTCGGCGGCAGGCGTGTCGGCCCGCAGAAGAACGCCGGCTATATCGCATAACCGAGCCTGAAGGCCGGCTTCGTCGATCACGGTGTGTCCGCTCATCATAGTCTCCCTTTCTTGAACCAATCCGGCCTTGGCCCGCCCAGCCGAGAGCAACCAGCGCGCGTCCTGGCCGGGCTTCTGATATCAATAGGCGTCATCTTGCCGGGCCGGCTGCATGGCTCGGTCTTTCCGCGAGAACGTCGGCGCGCGCTCAGTCCAGATACTGTGCCTGTATTCGTCTGCGCTCAGGATAGGCTCGACCGGCGTCAACGCCCTTTTCACGTGCATGTCGGCGTCGGCCGTGTAAAGATCAGCGCCGATCGCCGACACCAATTGCGGTATCCCGTGCCGGAACCCGCTGACCTCCGCGGGATTGCGGCCGTTGCTCAGCATCGCTGCCGCGTTGAAAAGATGAATGTCCTCGACGCGCCGGTCCGGCCCTTTCGCCGTCAGGCCAAACCCCGGTGAGAGGTAAGGATACCGCGCGAGCTCCTCGTTCCGCTCCTCCTTCGGCGGCTGATAGCGGTCTCCCCACAAGGCGATCCCGTCAGAAACGCTGGCGAGTTCCGGTCGCGCGGCGAGGTCAACGCCATAGCCCGTGCCCGCGATGACATAGTCGAATGCGAGGTCCCCGATCACGATCGAACGACCGTCAAACACCGGCACGGCATCGCGTACGCCCAGATGAAGATGAAAATTCTGAAACTGCGCAGCGCGGCGCACCGTTTCCGTGACCGGGCCTTGGGCACGGCAGCAGAGCGCATTCATGATGTGCCACCGGTGTCGGTCAGGCAGGCGCGGAAAGTGCTCGACCGATCCGGGATAATAGAGAACCCGCATGCGCGAATAGCGCTCCAGATCATCCTGCCGGCAGAACATGTGCACAGAATGTACGCCGGCCTCAAGGGCTACCGCAGCGGCGTCGAAGGCCGACGAGGCGGCGCCGAAAACGGCCAGCCTGCGCCCCTTCAGGGCCGTGAAATCGACCATGGTATCGGCATGGGCATACCGTTCGGGCGGAAGCTCATTCTTGATCCAGTCGGGAATGCGCGCGAAACCGCCGCCCAGAAAGCCTGTGGCGAGAACCACTTTCCGGCACGTCTCGATGCGTTTTTCGCCGTCAACCGACAAAGCGAGCCGCAGGCCGTTTTCGTCGCTTTCAATCCTGTCGAGCCGCGTTTGATAACGCACAGACACGCCGGCGATAGTCCTGAACCAATCGAGATACTGCGCCCACACCAGCCGCGGTATGGATTGCAGCGCGTCATAGGCCTCATCGCCATTGCGGGCGGCGTACCAGGCACGAAAACTCATTTCAGGCACATCCAGTTCCGGCCCCGGGAGCTGTTTGGGAGAGCGGAGAGATTTCATCCGCGCCGTCGTGCGCCAAATCCCCTCCTCGCCGCTGCGCGCGGCGTCGATGAGGCTAATGCGTGTGATCCCCGCCCGCTTGAGCGCAAGGGCGATCGCTACGCCCGATTGGCCGCCACCGACGATGACGACGTCGTGATCAATGCCCTTCCGGGGTACGACCCAGTCCTCCGGAAACCCGCCCCGAAGCGCCAGCGCCGCCGATACCGCGGCATTGTGGGCCTCCGCACTTTGTCGCAAGGAAGCTGGCCCGGCATTCCAGCCGTCACCGCCGATATCGTCGCTCATTCGCCTATCCTCCCGTTGAACGGTACGGTCCTCAAACTTGAACTCATAATTACACTAGTATATTAATACAAGGCAAGCCTTGGCACTGAACCGGCAAGCCAAGGCGGGGCTGACGGGGAGGACGCATGGGCCAGGGCGAAAACATGACGGAACAGGTCGATGCGCAGTTCCTGCTTGCGGGCATTCAGCAGGCCTACTGGGTCGGGCAATCCGGGGCGCTAGAACTGAGCGTACCGGCACGCTACTACGGCGAGGCAGACCTGCCCGGCGGAGACCCGCAGGCCCTCAAAACTGCACTCAACACCCTGATCGAACGCCATGAAATGCTGCGCGCGGTCGTCTGCGACAATGGCGAACAGCGCATCCTGGCGAGCGTACCCTTCTATCAGCCCGAATGCATTGATCTGCGCGGCCTTAGCGCCGAACAGGCGGAAGCGCGACGCGGCGAACTTGGCGCGGCGATGCAGGCACGCAACCTGCCGCCGGACCGCTGGCCGCAATTCGATATCCGCGCCACCCGCGACGATGCCGGGCTGCGACTGCATATTTCATTCGCGCTATGGATGATGGACGGGTGGAGCTTTCACATCCTGCTGCAGGAACTGACCGCACTGATCCTAGAGCCCGAGACGGACCTGCCGGAGATCGCGCTGCGCTTTCCCGCCTATGTCGAAGATCAGTGCCAACGGCGCGCCGGCGCAAGCCGGAAACGCGCGTGGTCCTACTGGCAACCGCGCCTTCAAACCTTCCCTGGCCCGCCCGCTTTGCCACTGAGCCCTCGGCGTCAGCCGGGGGCACGACCGACATTCCGCCATATCGCCCGCACCCTTCCGAAGGCTCAGTGGCAAAAGCTCATGCGCATCTGCGCGACCCGCCGGCTCACGCCAAGCCTGCTTGCCTGCGCGGCCTACACCGAAGTGCTTGCGCGCGCCTCGGGGAGCGAGGAGTTCGCGATCACCCTGCTGCATTCCGGCCGGTTCCAATGTCTTCCCGATGCCGAGCGCACGATCGGCAATTTTGGCACGACGATCCTGCTTGAAGTGGATCGATCCGCCAACGCGGGCTTCGTCGGCCGGGCGCGAGCGCTCCAGTCGCAATTCCTGCGCGATGTCGAACATATGGAAGTCAGCGGCATCGACATGACCCGGGCGCTGCAGCAGCGATCCGGTGCGGGCGCGACCATTGGCATTCCCGTCACGTTCACGGCGGTCAACGCCCCCCGCCCTTCCGCAGCCGAACCGGCACCCGCCGCAATCCGCCACCAGGCGTCGCGCCTGCAGGTGCCGCAGGTCCACCTGGACCATCAGCTCCATTTCGGCCCCGACGGTTCGGCGATCTTCAATTGGGACTATGCGGCGGAAATCGTCCCCACCGGCTTTGTCGACAAAATGAGCGAAGCCCATCTCGCACTGATGACGGCTCTTGCTGAAGATGAGGCGCTCTGGGACCAGGACGATCCCCTGGCCAGGACCCGCCCCGACCCGACGCCGGCGGCGCAACCCGCCCTGGAGCCTCAGCGTCTGGAAGAGATGTTCGAGCATCAGGCCGCTTCTCACCCCGACAAGACCGCGATCATCTCGTCGACAGGCAGCATCAGCTACGCGAGGCTACGCGACCGCGCGCTGGCGGTCGCCCGTGCACTGAGGGACAGCCGAACCGCGCCTGGAACGCTCGTTGCCGTGGTGCTCGACAAAGGGTGGGAACAGGTCGCGGCCGTGCTGGGCATCCTCTATGCCGGCGCCGCCTATGTGCCGGTCGATCCCGACCTGCCCGATGAAAGGCGCGCGCTTCTCATGAAGAGCAGCGGCGCCCGGATCGCCCTCACCCGCAGGGAACTGGAGAGCCGCCTGTCCTGGCCGGAGACCCTTCAGACGATCCCGGTCGACGGGCTCGATGAGCCTGCCGGCCCAGCCCCGGTCCGGACAACCACCGCCTTCAAGGCGACGGACCTCGCCTATGTCATCTTCACATCCGGCTCCACCGGCACACCGAAGGGCGTTATGATTGACCATCGCGGCGCCTGGAACACGATCGTCGATCTCAACAAACGCTTCGAGCTGAAGAAAAGCGACCGAGTGCTGGCGCTCTCCTCGCTCAGCTTCGATCTTTCGGTCTACGACATCTTCGGCACGCTTGCGGCCGGTGCGACGATCGTCATGCCCGATCGGGACGGCACCCGCGACCCGGCGCACTGGCAAAAGCTCGTGCGAGACCACGCCGTAACGATCTGGAACTCTGTTCCCGCCCTGATGCAGCTGGCCGCCGAGGAGGCCCGCGAACCGGTCCTTTCCTCGTTGCGGCTCGTCATGCTGAGCGGCGACTGGATTCCGCTATCACTGCCTCCGCAGATCCGGATCGCCGCACCCGACGCGGACATCTGCAGCCTTGGCGGGGCGACGGAAGCGTCGATCTAGTCGGTGCTCTACCCGATCGCAAACATGGACCCGGAATGGCGGTCGATCCCCTATGGCCATGCCATGGACCACCAGTCGATCCATGTGCTGGACAAGGAACTGCGGCTCTGCCCGCCCTGGGTTCCCGGCGATCTCCACATCGGCGGCATCGGCGTGGCGCTCGGCTACTGGAAGGATCCGGAAAAAACCGCAGCGAATTTCATTATCCATCCAAGAACCGGGGAACGCCTTTATCGCACTGGCGACATGGGCCGCTATCTCACCGATGGCGAAATCGAATTTCTCGGCAGGACGGATTTCCAGGTCAAGATCCAAGGCTATCGCGTAGAATGCGCAGAGGTCGAGGCCGCTCTGCTTGCCATGCCGGAGGTTGCCGGCGCGATCGTGTCGGCTGCCAGCGACAGTACCGGAACCCGCCACCTCGTGGCCTATATCGTTGCTCGCAACGCAACGCCCGACATCAAAGCCTTGAGGGAAAGACTGCGCGCGACCTTGCCGGCCTATATGGTCCCCGCATTTTTCATGAGTCTGGACAGGCTGCCGCTGAACGACAACGGCAAGGTCATCCGCTCCGCCCTGCCCGCGCCCGATTTCGCCGCGACCGGCCGCAAGACGCGCCCATACGCGGCCCCGCAGGCGGGGCTCGAGACCGAAATCGCCGCCCTGTGGCAGGACGTTCTGGCGATTGCCGGACCGATCGGCCGGGACGACAATTTCTTTGCGCTTGGCGGCTCCTCGTTTGCAGGGATGCGCCTGATGGCGCGGCTGGAGAAGCGATGCGGCACGCCCGTTTCGTTCGCGATGCTCATGAGCCACCCGACTATCGCAGCGCTCGCCGACGCGATCGCGAACGGCGACGGCGCTACGGCGGATGACGCGCTGATCGTTCCGATCCGCAGGGGAAACGATGCTATCGCGCCGCTGTTCTGCATCCACCCGATCGGCGGCAATGTGATGTGCTATGCCCTGCTCGCGCAACTTCTGCCGGGCGAGCGAGCAATCTACGGCCTGCGCGCGCCGGGGCTCACTTCCAGAGAAGAAACGCCACTTTCCTCGATCCCCGCCATGGCCGAACGCTATCTCGACGAGATCAGAGCGATCCGGCCCGATGGTCGCTTTCATATGGTTGGCTGGTCGCTCGGCGGACTGGTCGTGCAGGAGATGGCACGTCGCCTCGACGGTTCACGCGGCCTTTTGGCCATGATCGACAGCGTCGTCCCCGACACCGCGCCGGTTTCCGATCAGAAGCGATTTCTCCATTTCGCCGCCGATATCGAGGCGATCGCCGGCCTGAGCCCGCACCGATGGAGCGAAAACGAGATCGCTTTACCTCTGGGCGACCGCATCGCAATTCTCGCGAACCGTCTGGAGGAGGCCGGAGTCGCCTCCGAGGCGGCCCGACTCGAGAACGTTTACCGCGTTTTCGAGGCCGGGAGCACAGCCCTGGAGCGCCACCGACCCTCGCATTCCAGCGCTCCCGCCCTGCTGTTTGCCGCCCGCCTTCAGGAGGGTTTCGACCGCATCTGTCGGGAATGGCGCGAACTGATGCCGCAGGCGGAAATCGTCGGCCTCGACGGCGATCACTATTCGATCATGCGCCAGCCCTGCATCGAAGCGATCGCCCGCCGCATTGCACAGGTCATGGAGCAACAGGATCAGGCGGATGCAATCGAGGCGGCCGGCCACCGGCGCGACCGCTCGCCCGGTCCTATTGCCGGCGCGACGCCGACCGTGGATGGCCGCTGATGCGCGCAGGACGGCGGCTTCTCCTTACCGGAGCGCGCTCGAAGGGCGATCCCTCAAGGCGAGGCGGCCTCGAACACGCGCAGCGTCAGGGCCGCGTCCGGCACTGCCGCGGCCACGGCCACTATGTGTCCGGCGCCGGGAGCGATCATCCGAAAGCTCCAGCGCTCCGCAGCATCGTCAACGACGCCCGCAAAGGCGACCGAAGGCAGCATCGCGGACAGATCGAACCTTATGTCGGGCATCGGCAGCGACAGGCCGACGCCGCGGGCCTTCAGATAGGCTTCCTTGAGGGTCCAGAACCGATAAAACCGCTTTTGCCGCTCGGCCCCCGTCAGACCCGACAGCTGTGCCAGTTCCGCGGGCGCGAGCACGGTTTCGCCAAGTTCCTCGATCGCCGCATGGCGGTCGCAACCTTCGACGTCGACGCCGACTTCGCCAAATCCCGCAATGGCGCAGACCGCCATGCCCTCGGTATGCGAAAGATTGAAATAGAGCCCGCTTGGCCCGCAGCGCTCATCGACAAAGGGCCGCCCGTAGCGGTTCGCGCGAAAGCGCCACTCGTGTGGAGACAGGCCGCCGTAGCGGGAAAGGCAAGTGCGCACCAGCGCCCGGCCGGCGAGAAACTGCTGGCGCGCCGGCTCGGATATGAAGGCGGCGTGACGGACACGTTCCGCAGGGTCGAGAAGGCTGAGCGCCGTCACTTGCCTCTCAGGGCCGAATTGGCCGAGGTCCATCCACCAGACATCGACGGTATCCGCTGCGGGCCCCGTGCCGGAAGCCGCTGGCGGCAGGTGGCCCGCTTCCCTCTCTACGGAGTCGGACATAACAATTCCATCCAAGAAAGAGCCAATCCATGCTCGTATTCATGTTTCCAGGACAAGGATCACAATTTCCCGGCATGGGCAAGGACCTGTTCGACACAAGCCGGATGTTCGGCCCGCTCGAAAGCCGGATAGACCGGATCGCCGGTTTCAGCGTCCGGGAAACCTGCCTCAATGGCGATGAGGAAACCCTGCGGCGGACCGACATCACCCAGCCGTGCCTCTATATCGTCAACGCTCTCACCTGCGAACAGCTTCTGGCGACGGGAAAGCGGCCGAGCCGGTTCATCGGCCACAGCCTCGGCGAATACAATGCGCTGCAGGCCGCCGGCGCCTTCGACCTCCTCACCGGGCTCTCCATGGTGACGCATCGCGGCCAGTTGATGGCGCGCCAGCGCGAGGGCGGCATGGCCGCCGTGATCGGCCTCGATGAAGCGGCGGTTACGCAATGCCTCGCGGCCATCGGGGACGTGGACATCGCGAATGTGAACGCGCCCGATCAGCTGGTGATCTCCGGTTCGCTCCAGGCCATCGGCGCTGCGGAAGCGGAAATGATGAAGGCGGGCGCGCGCGCCTTCATTCCCCTTTCCGTGGGAGCGGCCTTTCACTCTCGCTTCATGAGGCCGGCGGCGGCCGGTTTCCAGGCGTATCTCAAAACCATCGCGTTCCGGCAGGCACGCCTGCCGGTGGTGGCGAACGTGACCGCCCGAGCCTATCCCGCCACGACCGATCCGGGACCTTCGGTCCGCAGCCTGCTGGTGGATCAGTTGTCGTCCAGAGTGCTGTGGGCGCCAGGCATCGCCCATCTGAAGGCGGATGGCGCCAAGGAATTCATTGAGGCTGGACCCGGCGATGTCCTGACGCGTCTGGTCGCCAGAATACCACCGGCCAGAGAGTGAGGACCCGGCCGGCTCCACCGGAGACGTCGCCCCGGCCCGATCGCGGCTCTTGATCTTGCGGCAAGCTCCCTCCCTAGGGCGAGGCCTGAAAGCCGCAAGCCTGAGCGCGTGTTCGACATCGCCGACAACCCGCGCGGCGAGGCCAAAAAAAATCCTCGCGCATCTCTCGTCAGTCCAATGCATAATGCGCCGTTGGCGCAAACGCCAGTTAAAGGCCGCTCCGGCTGCGGCTCGTTCCTATCGGTTTGGCTTCTCGGCACAGATGGCGAAGCGTTCCTGGAACATTCGGTCGAGACCGCGCAGGAAGGGCATCTTGCGGGCCTGTGCCCAGTGGATATCGGTGAGCTTGCGGTCGATGACGATGTTTTCGAAGCCTGCTTCCTCCAGCAGCGCGGCAACCGCGCTGGCCGGCATTTGGTCAGAGAAATAGACCCGCGTCCTGATATCACGAAGCCGCTCTGCCATATCTGTGCTGATCGGCCCGGAAAGGTCCTTGCCGGTCATGCGGGTCCAGTACGCCTGCAGGCCCTTCACCCAGGTCGTCTTGCCCATGTTCCCATCGACGATCAAAATCTTCCCGCCGGGCTTGAGCAGCGAGAACCACTCGCGAAACGCTACCGGCGGATCGACCAGCGTCCAGACCAGGTGCCGGTTGGTGATCACGTCATAGGTTTCGGGTTGCTCCAGCGTGTTTTCCGCGTCCCCCGTGATGAACCGGATATCGGCATTGCGGCTTTCCGCCTTGGCGCGCGCCAGAGCCAGCATGGTATCGGACCAGTCCAGGCCGGTGACCGAGAAGCCGAGGTCATGCAACAGATGCGAGATCACCGCCGTTCCGCAGGCAAGGTCCAGGGCGCGACGTCCCTGGCCTTCGCCGAGATGCTTTCGAATAAGTCGCTGCCAGCCTCGTCGTTCGGCATCCGAAAAAATCTCGTGGCCGACGCTCTGATCGAACGTTCTGGCTCTTTCCGACCAGTAGTCGCGGATTTC
This sequence comes from Martelella sp. FLE1502, assembly GCF_053484255.1. Classification (NCBI taxonomy): domain Bacteria; kingdom Pseudomonadati; phylum Pseudomonadota; class Alphaproteobacteria; order Hyphomicrobiales; family Aurantimonadaceae; genus Martelella; species Martelella sp. FLE1502. The sequence goes on along the minus strand of NZ_JBAKFQ010000003.1, from coordinate 151,145 downwards.
ATCGCGGATGGAATAATTGCTCTTCGGCTCGTTCATCAGACACTCATGTCGCTCTAACACTTTGGAAAGGCTCTAAAACATAAAACTTGATTCAGCAAGTCATGTTTTATAAGCCTCACTTCATCCGATGAGATAAGGGAGTTTTCCAGAATGAATTTGGTGAGATTGTTTGCCGGCTCCACAGCCGCCGTCGCGTCCCTGCTGCCGCTTTCCGCCTTCGCCCAGTCCTTCACGGTTGAGGATGTGGCAGGTCGCGCGGTCAGCTTCGATGCACCGGTCGAGCGCGTGATCCTCGGCGAGGGCCGGATGATCTACGGGCTGGCGCCGATCGAGAAGGAAAATCCTTTCGAGAAGGTCGTCGGATGGCGCAATGACATGTACATGAACGACAAGGGCGGCTACACCGCCTATGTCGCGAAGTTCCCTGAAGCCGCCGACATTCCCTTCCTTGGCCGTCTTTCCAATGGCACGCTTTCGATCGAGACCGTGGTCGATCTTGATGCCGACGTGCTGCTTCTGCCGATCGGCGACAAGGAAGCAGCCGACGAAATCGGGCTTGAGGCGACGCTGGCCGAGACCGGCACGAAGATCGTCTATATCGATTTCCGCGAGCACATTCTGGAAAATACCGAACCGAGCCTTGAAGTGCTCGGCAAGCTCTTTGGACATGAGGAGCGCGCCGAGGCCGTCGCCGATTACTGGAACGCACAGATGGCGCGGGTCACGGACACGCTGGAAGCGGCGCAACCGGAGGAGCCTGACGTCTTCATGTACCGTGCCGCCGGTCTGGTGGAGTGCTGCGGAACCTTCGGCCCGGACAATTTCGGCCTCATGGTCGACTGGGCCGGCGGCCACAATATCGGCTCTGATTTCCTGCCGGGCTATACCGGATCCATAAATGCCGAGCAGGTTCTGGCGTCCAATCCCGATGTGATCGTCATCACCGGCGCCAACTGGTCCAATACGGAAGATGCCAGCGGCTTCGTCAATGTCGGCCCGGGCTCCGCGTCCGCCGCGGAGGAAAACAGCGCGGTGCTGCAGACGCTGATGGAGCACCCGGCCTTTACCGGGTCCAAGGCGGTGGCGAACGACGACGTTCATGCGATCTGGCATCAGTTCTATACCAGCCCATACCAGTTCGTAGCCGTCCAGCAACTTGCCAAGTGGTTCCACCCCGAGCTTTTTGCCGATCTCGACCCGGACGCGACGTTTGCGGAGTTCCACGAGAAATTCCTGCCGATCGATTACCAGCCGGGCTACTGGGCTGACATCAAGCCGGCGCAGTAGGCCGAAATCATGGATGCTTCGATAGACATGATCGAGGCTGAAGCCGGGGGCGCGCGATATCGCGCCCTTGCCCGGCGCAAGCTGCTGATCCTCTTCGGACTTTCGGCGCTTCTTTTCCTGTCTTTTGCGATCGACCTCGCTTGGGGGCCGGCGCGGTACGGGCTTGGCGAGGTACTGACCGCGATCTTCAACCCGTCATCCGTCTCCGTGCAAGTGCGCACCGTGGTCTGGGATATCCGCATGCCCGTCGCAGTGATGGCGATTGTGGTGGGAGCCGCCCTTTCGCTGGCGGGTGCGCAGATGCAGACCATCCTCGCCAATCCGCTGGCGAGCCCGTTCACGCTGGGCATTTCCGCCGCCGCAAGCTTTGGCGCAGCGCTTGGCATCGTTACCAGTATTTCGCTCGTCCCCGTCGCCGCCGGCATGCTTGTTCCCGTCAACGCCTTCATCGTGGCGCTGGCCGCGACGCTTTTCATCCACTTCGTCTCGCAATTGCGCGGCGTGTCGGTGCAAACCGTGGTGCTGCTCGGCATCGCTCTGGTGTTTTCGTTCAATGCGCTTCTGGCATTCCTGCAATATCTCGCGTCCGAGCAGGCGCTTTCTGCCGTCGTGTTCTGGACCATGGGCAGCCTCACCAAGGCAACATGGCCGAAGATCTGGGTAACGCTTGCGGTTCTGGTGATGGCCGTGCCGCTTTTCGCCCGCAACGCCTGGGCGCTCACCGCAATCCGGCTGGGCGAGGACAAGGCCGCAAGCTTCGGCATCAATGTCCGTCGCATCCGGCTCGAAACCATGCTGATCATCTCGCTGCTGGCGGCCGTACCGGTCAGCTTCGTCGGCACGATCGGCTTTGTCGGCCTGGTTGGTCCGCACATCGCCCGCATGATCCTCGGCGAGGATCAGCGGTTCTTTCTGCCGGGCTCCCTCCTCTCGGGCGCTCTGCTTCTGTCCGTGACCTCGATCGTTTCGAAATCCATCGTTCCCGGCGTTGTTTTTCCGATCGGGATCATCACCGCCCTGGTCGGCGTTCCCTTCTTCTTCTCGCTCATCATCTCCAACAGGAGCCGCTCATGGTAGCCCTGCAGCTTCAATCGGTCGGCGCCTATCACGGCCGAAAACTCTTCGTTGAAGATGTGACCACGCCGCCGATGAGGGCTGGCGAACTGGTTGCTGTCATCGGACCGAACGCCGCCGGCAAGTCGACGCTGTTCAAACGCATCACCGGCATCCTGAAGGGCCCGGGCGAAGTGCGCGTCGAGGGTTCCAGGGCAAAGAACGCCATGAGCTATATGCCGCAGGATACATCGGCGAATGCGGTGCTGACGGTCTACGAATCGATCCTTCTTGCCCGCAAGCAGGGAAAGTCCTGGTCGGTGAGCGACGAGGACACAAGGCTGATCGATGAGATAATGCGAGCGCTCAATATCGTGTCGATTGCCTTTCGCGACCTCGGCGCGCTTTCGGGCGGCCAGCGGCAGCTCGTGTCGATCGCGCAGGCGCTGTCGCGCGAGCCGGAAATCATGCTGATGGACGAGCCGACAAGCGCCCTCGACCTTCATCGGCAGGTCGAGGTGCTGGACTTCATGCGTAGGCAGGCTCAGACCCGGGGCATGATCGTCCTGATTGCGATCCACGACCTCAACCAGGCGCTGCGCTTCGCCGACAAGGTCATCGTGATCGAGAATGGCCGGATGAGGGCCTGCGGAACGCCGCGCGACGTCGTCACTGTCGACATGCTGAGGGATGTCTACCGGATCCAAGCCCGCATCGAGAAATGCTCCATGGACTATGACCATGTGATTGTCGATGGAACGTCGATTGCCTGAACGACAAGAAAGGGCCTGACCGGTCTGCAAAGCTAAGGAACCTGTCAACGGCGTTGCTTTGGAAGAGCTTCGTGCACTCGGCATGGCAACGCTGCCATGAAGGAACCTCAACCTTCGACCTCACAAAGGTCAAGGGGACCAATACGCCGACGCTCTGCTTCCTGTTCGGCTCAAAGCAGGGCTGATTGAACACAACCGCTTCTTGACATTCTTGCCTCAGGACTGGCTGTCGGTCCGCATGCATGATCTTGTCGCAGAAGAGCAAGTTGAGCAACGCGGGCGGCCACGAGCCTACGGACCTAGGGGACCGCACCTGCCTCTGGCCTGGCGGAAGGATTCTCCGCACATAACCGGAGGCCCAACCCGGGGAATGCCTCGCCCCCTTGAACGCCGACGATGCGAAGCCAGACCCAGGCTTGCTTTGTTGTCAAAGCTTCATCTTCCATTCATCGGACTGTCGTCATAGCAGAATAATTGCAAGAAGCCATCACACTGCAATTATGATTGCAAAGGATCATCTCCATGAACAGACTTTCCGCATGCCTTCTTGCCGGCGCCCTCACCCTGACGGCATCCGTTGCTTTCGCCGCCGAAACCACCGTCGAATTCTGGCACAGCTTCGCCGACGATCGCGAAAACGGCAAAGCGCTTGCCGAGATCATCGACAATTTCGAAGCGGCGAACCCCGATATCACCATCGATGCCCAGTTCATCGGCAATTACAACGACATCGTCGCCAAGCTCCAGGCGGCTATTCCGGCCCGCCGCGCGCCCGACGCGGTGATCATGGAGGTCACCCGCTACGGCCTGTTCGCCGATCGCGGCGTTCTTGACGATCTCTCCGAACAGCTCGCCAACGATCCGCTTTCTGGCGACCTGTTCAATTTCGCCCGCGAGGTCGGCGTCTATCAGGACAAGAACTACATCATCCCGTTCAACTCCTCGACGCCGGTTCTCTACGTCAACAAGGACATTTTCGGGAAGGCCGGCTACGCCGAGCTGCCGCCGCTCGTCACCTATGACGACATCAAGTCCGCCGCTTCGAAGATCACCGATACTCTGGGCGGTGAAGATGTCATGGGCATGACGTCTCCGGGCCAGTTCGCCCGCTGGGGCCTGATCATGTCGAACGACAGCGACCTGATCGACTCCAGGTCCGGCGACATTCTGATCGACAGCCCCAACACGGTCGAAGCCTATGAATGGATGGCCTCGCTGGTGAAGGATGGCGTCGCGTCGCCCGATGGCGTGACCGACGAATCCACCGACAAGCAGGTGTTCCTGTCCGGCCATGCCGGCATGATGATGAACTCGACCGGCGACTACGGCGACGTCAAGAAAGCGCTTGGCGACAGCGTCGTCGTGCTGCCCATGCCATGCAACAAGGTCTGCTCGGTTCCGATCGGCGGCGCCGGCATTGGTATCCTGTCCTCCGCCGATGAGGATGTGAAGAATGCGGCCTACAAGTTCATCTCGTTTGCGGCCAACCCCGAATCGAACGCGATCTGGTTTGCCGCGACCGGCTATATGCCGATCAACAAGAAGACCGCTGACCAGCCGCGCGCGGCCGAAGCGATCGCCAACGAAGAGGGCATCACGGTTGCCATCGACCAGCTCGACTTCGCCCGCGGCCGCCCGCGCCCGCCGATCGTCACCTGGATGCGCGCCAACGAATACGACGTCTGGCAGGCCATGGCGCTCGGCACCAAGGATGTGCAGTCGGCGCTCGATGACTTTGCCGCCCGCACCCGCGAAGAGGCCGACCGCCTCGCCAAGTAAGCGCTGAAATCAGGACAGTCGCAAAGGCCCGCGCGCCCGCTCCGGCGCGCGGGCCAAGCCGCCAACCGCCTGCCGGCAAACCCGGCAGCACAGGAAGCCGCCCATGCTGCGCAAGCTGACGCCCTATCTCTTCGTTCTGCCGCTGATGCTGTTCATCGCGGTGTTCACCTATATCCCGATCGTCACCAGCGTCGATCTCAGTTTCCGCCAGTGGGACTTCATGTCGGCAGACAAGCCCTTTGTCGGCTTCGACAATTACCGGGTCCTGTTCCGCTCGGATGCGTTCTGGAATTCGCTGTGGGTGACGACCGTCTTCGCCGTCATCTCCGTGCCGATCCGTCTCGGCCTGGCGCTCTGGTTTGCGAGCGCGCTGACCCGCGAGACGTTTGCCCGGCGCATTCTGCGCGGCGCCCTGTTCCTGCCGTCGGTGACCTCGACGGTCTCCATCGCGGTGGTGTTCTCCTGGGTGTTCTCCACCGATTTCGGGATGATGAACGGTCTGCTCGGCATTGTCGGCATCGACAAGGTGCGGTGGATGCAGAACCCGGACCTGGCGCTTGGCGTGCTGATCTTCATCAACACCTGGAAGCAGCTCGGCTATGACGTGGTCATCTATATTGCCGGCCTGCAGGCGATCCCGCAGGAGCTCTACGATGCCGCTGCCGTCGACGGCGGAAAGAGGCGCCATGTGTTCCGCCGTGTCACCTTCCCGCTCGTCATGCCGACCACCTATTTCCTGCTGGTCATTTCCGTGATCGAGGCGTTCCAGGTGTTCACGCTGGTCGACGTCATGACCAAGGGCGGCCCCGCCGGTGCGACCGATCTCCTCGTCAACCGGCTCTACCAGATCGGCTTCACGCTCTTCGATATCGGCCAGGGCTCGGCGCTCGCCGTGCTGCTGTTCGTTCTCCTGGTGGGACTTGCCGTGTTCAAATCGCGCGTCCTCGGACGGAGGGTTCACTATGAAGCCTGATAACCCCATCCTCTCCGGCCTCGCCCTTGTCGCCGGCCTATTGTTCCTGTCGCCGGTGCTCTATTCGATCTGGATGTCGTTCCAGACCTCGACGGCCTATTATACCGGCACGGTGCATTTCACCCTCGTCAACTACGAGGTCGCCGTCGGCCAGTACAATTTCGCCCGCTATCTGTTCAACAGCATCATCGTTTCCGGCGCGGTCACCGTCATCGGCACGGCCTTCGCCACCATGGCAGCCTTCGCCTTTGCCCGCTTCACCTTTCCCGGCAACAACCTCCTGTTTGCCGCAACGGTGGCGACGCTGATGATCCCGAGCCATATCAGCCTGATCCCGAACTATCTGACGCTTGCCGATGCCGGCCTGCTGGACACCTATGCCGGACTGATCTTGCCGGCGATTTCGAACGGCTTCGCCGCCTTCTTCCTTAGGCAATATATCCGCGGCATTCCGAAGGCGCTCGATGAGGCCGCCTATATGGATGGCGCGACGCCCATGAAGGTGCTCTGGCGCGTAATCGTGCCGATCGCCAAGCCCGCCATCCTTTCGATGGGGCTCTACATCTTCATCGGCGAGTGGAACAACTACATCTGGCCGCTGGTCGCCACCAGCCGCGAGAACCTCTACACCCTGCAGGTCGGCCTCGCGCATCTTTACCGCCTCAACCCCGGCGAAGGACTGATCGACTGGCCGCTGGTGATGGCCGCCTCCACCATCTCGCTCCTGCCGGTGATCCTCGGATTCGTGCTCGTCGAACGCCACCTGATCCGCGGCATCACCATGGGCGCCGTGAAATAATCATGACCATGACTGGAAAGACCACAGTGACACGCATCGCATCCCATCGCGGCGGTACGCTCGAATTCGGCGACAGCACCTGGGCGGGTTTCACCGCGACGGCGGCCATGGCCGTCGACGAGGTCGAGTTCGACCTGCACCCGACCGCCGACGGCCGCATCATCGTCCATCACGATGCAACGCTCGACCGCACCACCGACACCTGCGGCGTGATTGCGGCGATGACGGCCGCCGAGGTGCGCGCCGCGGTCGTCGACCACGCCGGCGCTGGCTTCCGCCATCCACTCTACGTCGAGGAGCTCTGCGCCATCTTCGCCGAAAGCCCGGTTGCCTTCCGCTGCGAGATCAAGCCCGGCCATGACGGACGCCCCTATCCCGGTTTCGTGCCAAAGGCCGTTGCCGCGCTCGAGGCCGGCGGAAAGCTTGCCACAGCGACCTTCTCATCGTTCCTAATCGACACTCTGACCGAACTTGCGGCCACCACCGAGCGGCCGGCCCTGTGGCTGGTCTCGCCCGCGATCCTCACCCAGCTCGGTGCGCGCGGCGTGATCGAAATCGCCCGGCTGCGCGGCATCGCCGAAATCGGCGTCAACATCGATACCGCCAGCAACGCGCTGAAGGCAATGGTGGAAGAGGCCGGCCTCGGCTTCGGCTGCTGGGCCGCACACACCCGTCCGCAGATCGAAAAAGCCTTCGATCTCGGCGTCAAGGTGTTCACCACCGACCGTCCGACCCTTGCCCTTTCCATCCGTAATGCCCGCCAGGAGACGAGACCATGAGCCGCATTACACTGAAGAACATCCGCAAATCCTATGACCGGGGCCCGACCGTGTTGCACGGCGTGTCGATGGATATCGCCCCCGGCGAATTCATCGTCATCGTCGGCCCCTCCGGCTGCGGCAAGTCGACCTTGCTGCGCCTGATCGCGGGGCTTGAGACCTGCCGCGAGGGCGACATCATCCTCGGCGGCAAGCGTTCCAACGACATCGCCCCGCAGGATCGCGACATCGCGATGATTTTCCAGAACTACGCGCTCTACCCGCACATGACGGTGCGCGAGAACATCGCCTTCGGGCTGGAACTGCGCGGCATGCCGAAGAAGGCGCGCAATGCCAGGGCCGAGGAGGTGGCTCGCACGCTGCAGCTCGAGCCCTATCTCGACCGCAAGCCCGCGGCCCTTTCCGGCGGCCAGCGCCAGCGCGTCGCCATGGGCCGGGCAATCGCCCGCGAGACATCGACCTTCCTGATGGACGAACCGCTCTCCAACCTCGACAACGCGCTGCGCGTCGTCATGCGCCGCGAGATCAAGGAACTGCACAAGGCGCTGAAGGCCACGATCATCTACGTTACCCACGACCAGACCGAGGCGCTGTCGCTTGCCGACCGGATCGCCGTGATGAAGGACGGCCACCTGCAGCAGTTCGACACGCCCGAGGCGATCTATGACCGGCCGGCGAACCGCTTCGTCGCCTCCTTCATCGGCGCACCGGAAATGAACTTCCTCGAAGCCGCCGAGCTGAAGAGCGCCGGCATTCCGCCAGACCTGACCATCGGCCTGCGTTCAGACGCGCTGACGCTGGTCGGCGCGAAACCCGCAGGCACCGCGCTTCCCGCCAGCGTCACCCTGAGCGAAATGACGGGCTCGGACGTCGTGCTCCATTGCGAGACGCCGGCCGGCCGGGTTACGCTGACCGCCCACCGCAGCGCGCTTCCCGCCAATCTCGATGATTGCTGGATCGCCTGCGACATGAGGGCCGCGCATTTCTTCGACAGTGAGACCGGCGCGCGCCGTGAATTCGCCGTTCAGGAAGGCTGACACCGGGCAGGACATGGACAGAGCAGACGATATACCCCAACACCTGAGCGAACTCGTGGCGCTCAATGCCGGGCGGCTGACGGCGGCCGATACACGCCTCCTCGACGTGTTGATGCAGAACCCTATGCGGGCGGCGCTTGAAAACGGCCGCGAGATTTCAAACCGCGCCGGGCTTCACCCTTCCTCCGCCGTCCGCCTGGCACGCCGGCTCGGCTTCGACGGCTATCCCGAGTTCCGCACCTTCCTGCAGAACAGCCTCGTCGACGAAGGCGAGGATTTCGACAATGGCGCCGCCCGCGTCGCTGCCCGCCTGCTGCGCGCCGATGAGGGTGCGCTGGTCTCCTCCGTCATCGACAGCGAGATTGCCGCCCTCGAGACCGCCCGAAAGGCGGTCAATGACGGCCAGATCCGGCGGTTTTCGGAAGCCATTCGCGATTGCCGGCGTATCTTTGTGGTCGGCCTTGGCCACTTCGGCGCGCTCGCCCACCTGGTGAACCTTCGCCTCAACCGCTCCGGCTACAACGCCACCGACCTGACGGCGACGCCGAACCTGATGCGCGAAACGCTGATGACCATGGCGGAGGACGACGTGCTCTGGCTCTTCGCCTTCCGCAGCCCGCCGCCGCTGATGCACGATATTCGCGCCGTGGCGGCCGACCGCGGCGCAACGACGCTCGCCATTACCGATGTCGCCGGCGGCCGGTTCAACCCGCCGCCGGATCATCACATCACGGTCTCGCGCGGCGCGCTCGGCCAGTCGCAATCGCTCGTCGTGCCGATGACCATCGCCAACACCGTGATCCTCGACCTTGCCGCGATCGACAATGGCCGGTCGATCAAGGCCATCGAACAGTTCGACCGCTTCCGCGAGGAAGGTCCGCCATTCAGTTGGGGCTGAAGATTGCGCGGACAGAGCCCTGAACGCCTCGGGCTTTCGATCCCATCCGGTGGATCGGCCAGCTTGCACGGGCGAGGCCGGGATCCAATAAGGGATCAACATTCCCAGCCGATTTATATGCGTGCCGCAATCTTCACGCTGTGCATAGTGGCAACCTCTATATAATGGCTATAGACAATGGCACCGATCGTCGATGCTCGGCGCTTCACAGAGCCGCATTTCACGCGCGAGCGTCGCCATCAGTTCCGCCGCGGGCATGGCGCGCGCAAGCGGCGCACCTTGCCCCGCCCAATGCCCGCCGTAACCGGCCTCGCCACAGGCCTTGGCGGCGACGTGAAGGGCCTTTCCGGCGTCGTAGACAATGGGATAGTCAGGCGGCATGGCTCCGCGAAGCGATGTTTCCGCCAGCTCCGTGAACCGGTTGGCAACGCGCGCGCCGGTTTACGTTTATTGCCACCTAGCGCGCCTGCAGCCGTTCCAGCCGGAGCGCGGCGGCGCGGCGGTGGCCTTCGAGGCCTTCGGAGGCGGACTGGCGGACCGCAGGCGGGGCGACCTGGCGGATGCCTTCCTCTTCAAGCCATTGATGCGTCACCGTCTTGATATAGGTGCCGACCCACAGTCCCCCGGTATAGCGGCCCGCGCCCATGGTCGGCAGGGTATGGTTGGTGCCGCAGCATTTGTCGGAATAGACCACGCTGGCATTGGTGCCGATGAATAGCGAACCGTAATGGCTGAGGCGTTTCGCGAAAGCCTTGGCGTCCTCGGTATGGACCTGCAGATGCTCGGCGGCGACGATATCGGAATAGGCGATCATGGTCGCCTCGTCCGGGCAGAGCGCGATCTCGCCGTAGTCGCGCCAGGCCTGGCCAGCGGTTGCCGCCGTCGACAGAGTTTCGAGCTGGCGGTCGACTTCGGCGAGCACGGCCTCGGCGAGGGCAGCATCGGTGGTGATCAGGCCGACGCGGGTGCGGGTGTCGTGCTCGGCCTGCGCCAAAAGATCGGTCGCGATCATCTCGGCCTCGCCGGTGTGGTCGGCGAGGATGAAGATTTCGGAGGGGCCGGCGAGCTGGTCGATGCCGACGGGGCCGAATATCTGGCGCTTGGCCTCGTTGACGAAGGCATTGCCGGGGCCGACAATCTTGTCGACGGCCGGCACGCTCTCGGTGCCGAGCGCCATCGCCGCGATCGCCTGCGCGCCGCCGATCCGGAATATCCGGTCGGCGCCGGACAGGTGGCAGCCGGCGATCATCGCCTCATGGGCATTCGGCGGCAGGCAGGCGATGACCTCGCCGACGCCCGCGACCTTGGCCGGCACGATAGACATCACCGGCGCCGACAGCAGCGGATAGCGCCCGCCCGGCACATAGCAGCCGACCCGTTCCAGCGGAATGTTGCGATGACCGAGATGGACGCCGGGGCGGATCTCGATCTCGATTTCCGACATCGAGCCGAGCTGCGCCTCGGCAAAGGCGCGCACATTGGAAATCGCGAATTCGGTGTCGGCGCGGGTTTGCGGATCGAGGCGGGAGAGCGCCCGTTCGCGCTCCTCGGCGGTCACCTCGAAGCGGGAAAGTTCGGCCTTGTCGAACCGGGCCGAGTACTCGGCGACGGCCGCATCGCCCTCGCTTTCAACGCGGGCAATGACCTCGGCAACCAGCTTTTCCACCGGCGCATTGTCGGCGGCGGCGTCTCGGCCCGGAGCCTTGATAAAGGTGACGGTCTCGGGGATCGGTAATCTGCTCATGATCTTTCTTTCAGGTGCGTGCCGCCTCGAAAGCGGCCCATGCCGCCTCGAATTTGGCAAAATCGAAATCGGGTGCGCGGGCGGCCTCAAGAATGATCGCCTCGCTTGCGTGAAGTTTGCCGATCGCCGCGGCAAGGCCGGCAAGATAACCGTCCGGGATCACCACCGCGCCGTGGCGGTCGGCATGGATCCAGTCGCCGGGCGCAACCGTCAGGCCGAAAACGGTGACCGGAACCGCGACCTCGGTCACGTGCACGAAGCCGTGGGATGGGCCGACAGAGCCTGCGAGCACCGGAAAGTCAGGCGCCAGATCGCCGAGATCGCGCATCACACCATTGGTGAGCGCGCCGCAAAGGCCGAGCCCTTTGTGGACCGTGGTGTTGACCTCACCCCAGAACGCGCCGATTGCGGCAGCACCATCGATATCCTCGACCACGGCAATGCGCGGACCGTCGCCGTCTGCCATGTGGCGGTAGTAATCCATGCGCCGGGCGCGCACCTTTTCCGGCGCTTCGGGCGAAGGGGCGAGCGCGGAGATGCGCGCGGTGCGGGCCTGGCCCACCAGAACGCCTGCCGGGTCGCTTGCCATGAGCGTGCCGCGGGTGAAGCGGTCGAAGCCGCGCTTGCCTTCGATCACCTCGATCGCGTTGCAGACCGTGGGGGTATCGACGCTTTTCAGCAGCGTCAGGAGGTCCGGGGTCAGGTCAGCCATGCGGTCAGTGCCTTCGTTGTTTCTTCGGGGGCTTCGAGGGTTGGGAGATGGCCGATGCCGGGCAATGATATCCGCACGGCATGCGGCATGAGGTCCTTCATGAGCGCGTGTCGCTCTGGTGGGCAGAGCCGATCCTCGTCGCCGGAAAGGATGAGGACCGGGCAACTCACGGCGCGCAGCGTCTCGCACTGGTCCGGCCGGTCGCGCAGCGCCTCCGACTGGCTGATGAAGGTCTCGGGCCCGGCCGCCATCGCCATGTCGCGGCAGAGTGCTGCAAGTTCAGGGTCTGGCCGCGCGAGATAGCGGGGGATGAAGGTGTCCTCCATCATCGCCGCAAGCGCGCCCGTTTTCGCCCGCTCGATTTGCGGCTCCCGTCCGGCTTTCACCTTCGGTTGTTCGGCAAGCGGATTGGTGGCCATCAGCGCCAGCCGCTCGATGCGGGCCGGTTGCTGCCGGATCATTTCCATCGCCAGAATGCCGCCCATGGAAAGGCCCGCCAGCGCAAACCGGGGCGGCAGTTCGCCGAGCACGCGATCCGCCATCTCAGCCATCGACCGCTCGCCGGAAAGCGCCGCGCAGATGATCGTGCGCCGCGCCGAAAGCGACGCGATCTGCGGCGAAAACAGGCGCGCGTCGCACATCATTCCGGGCAGGAAAACCAGCGGCAGCGTCACCTTCAGTCTCTCCAGGTTGCGCCGGCCGGATCGTCGGTGTCGCGCACCCGGTAGAGGCTCGCCTCGCCGGTCATCGATGGCACCAGCCGGTAGTCGAGGTTCGGCGGCACGGCGCAGGTGTCGCCCGGCGCGAGAATGGCCTCGCCGCCATCCCATGTCAGCCGCCAGTGGCCGCGCATGATCATCAGCACGTCGTTGCGATCGGAGCCGATCACCTCGTCGCGGGCGGAGTTGTGGTTGAGGAAATCGACCTCGAAGCCGGGCCGGTCGCGCAGCGCGCCATGTTCGCCAATCACCTTCGCCGGATGCCGGTCGGCAAGCGCCATCAGGTCCCAGTAGCGCGCGACATAGCCGGGGATCACCTCGGAAGTTGTCGGCTCGGGGAAGGCCCTGAGTTCTTCATCGGTCAGGAGCGGCATGGGCGTGACGCCATCGGGCAGCTTCTGCCCTTTCTTGCTGTCATAGAGCTTGCCGTTTCTGCCGAGAACCAGCCCGTGGTCTCGGGCGTCCTCGATCACCTGCGGCGCCCAGATGACGCCGCCGCCGGCATCATTGCCGCCGAGGATCGCCATGATCATCCCGTAATCGGTGCCGATGTTTTCAAATCCGCGGAAGATGCCGGTCGGAATGTTGAAGATATCGCCTTCCTCCAGCACCACCTCGCCGGCATTGCCCCAGCGGCCCCAGAAAAACCGCCAGCGGCCCTTCAGCACGAAGAACACCTCCGCCGTGCGGTGCGAATGAAGCGAGTTGCGGCATTTCGGCGGCTGGCCGGCGGCACCGATGTTGAAGCCGGGCGTATCCTTAATATGGACGTGCTGGTCCGGCGATTCCGATACGCCGCCGCCGATGATCGTGAAGTTCTCCTTCTGGTTCGAGCCGGGCGTGTGGGCGTCGATGAAGGCGGTCTTGCAGGGGACGAGCTCGCCATAGCGGACGATCCGGGCTTGCATGTCGATCATGGTATTCCTTTCCCGGCAGCCAGGGCTGCCAGCCTTTCAGGCATAAAATTGCATACGATTGCAATACTAGGAATCGTCAAGAGAGGCAAGGAATTTTGCATAGGAATGCAAAAAATTCGGAGGGTGCGGGGTCGCGGCTCTCGGGACGGCTCGTCCTGCGCCGCTGAGGGCCGTTACCGCGTGGTGCCGCGCACGATCGGGACGGGCGGGATGCGGATCTTGCGGACATCCTGGTTGCCGTCGATCGCGTCGATCAGTTCGGCAACGGCGGTCGACACCATCTGGTTGATCGGCTGACGGATGGTGGACAGGTTGAATGAGGGCCAGGCCGCCTGCGGTATATCGTCGAAGCCGACGACGGCGACGTCTTCCGGCACCCTCAAATTGAATTCCAGCCGGATGACGTCGAGCGCCGCGATCGCCATATGATCGTCGCTGACGAAGAGGGCATCCGGCGGTTCGGCGACATCGAAGAGCTCGCGCGCGGCGTCGCTCGCCTCGACATAGTGGAAATTGCCGTCCGCGCGGGAATGGAGATCTCGGCCGGCATCCTTCAGCGCCGCCAGAAAGCCGGCCTCGCGATCGATCTGGGTGGAGGCGCCTCCGAAACCTGCCAGGTGGGCAATTCGCTTCGGCTCTCCCTTCAGCAGCAGTTGCGCGGCCATGCGCCCGCCCTGGTAATTGTCGCTGGTGACGGCGCGCAGCCGGTCGGCGGGCTGTTCGCGGTTGAACAACAGAACCGGAATGCCGTGGTCGCGGCAGCGCTCGGCAAGTGTGGAGGACAGAGAAACCGACACCATGATCAGGCCATCTACCTGATAGGACAGGATTTCCTGGATCACCGGCTCGACATCGCCGATCGTGCTGGAGGCCATGAACAGGAGCACGTGGTAACCGTTTTCCTGCAGCGCGATCGACAGTTTCTCGACGGCTTCGGGATAGAACTGGTTTTCGAAATAATAGACCACGACGCCGATGATCCGGCTCTTGCCGGTAATCATCGCGCGGGCCAGCACATTCGGGCGGTAGCCAAGCTCCTCGGCTGCGATCCGGATCTTCTCGGCGGTCTTCTTTGAGACCGAGGCGCCGGGCGTGAAAAAGCGTGACACGGCTGACTGGCTGACGCCGGCGCGTCGGGCGACGTCAACGGATGTGACCTGTTTGCTGTTCACGCTGTTCTCCGGGCTTGCTCCTCATTCTCCCTACAGTGAGGTGCAGTTTCTGTCACCCCTCAAGCTGCAGCCGTTCGCCTGTGGTCGCATCGAAGAGATGGCAGGCGGCGCGCGGGATGCGGGCGGAAAGCGGCGTGCCGATCTCGGCGCGGAAATCCTTGGCGGCCTTGAGGTTGACGAGGTCGCCGCCGACCTCCACGGCCACCATCGAGGCATCGCCCAGAAGCTCGAGCGCGAAGATCTCTGCCTGAAGCTCGGCCGGGCCGTCGGTCATCTCGGCGTCCTCGGCGCGGAAGCCGAGGGTGATCGGGCCGGAAAGGCGCTCCGGAAACCCCGCGACCTTGATGTTTTGCGCCGAAAACACGCCGTTTTCAATCGCGCCGTCAACAAGGTTCATGGCCGGCGACCCGATGAAGGAGGCGACGAAGGTGTTGGCGGGAAAATCGTAGATCTCGGTCGGCGAGCCGACCTGCTGGATCACGCCCTTGTTCATCACCACCACCCGGTCGGCAAGGGTCATTGCCTCGATCTGGTCGTGGGTCACGTAGATTGTCGTGGTCTTCAGCTGATATTGCAGGTTCTTGATCTCTGCGCGCGTGGAAACGCGCAGCTTGGCATCGAGGTTCGACAGCGGCTCGTCCATCAGAAACACGGTCGGCTTGCGCACGATCGCGCGGGCAAGGGCCACGCGCTGGCGCTGGCCGCCGGAAAGCTCGGCCGGGCGGCGGTCGAGAAGCTGGGTCAGGTCGACCATCTCGGCCGCCCGCATCACCCGATCATGATGCTCGGCCTTGGGCGCCTTGCGCACCTTCAGCGGAAAGCGGATGTTCTCGTAGACCGAGAGGTTGGGATAGAGACCGTAGCTCTGGAACACCATGGCGATGTCGCGGTCCTTCGGCTCCAGCCGGTTGACGACGCGTCCGCCGATGATCACCTCGCCATCGGTGACGGTCTCGAGCCCGGCGATCATCCGCATGGTCGTGGTCTTGCCGCAGCCGGAGGGGCCGAGCAGGACCAGGAATTCGCGGTCGGCGATCTTCAGGTCGAAATTGTCGACGCCGACGACGCGGCCCCAGCGCTTGGAAACGTTTTTCAGGTGGATTTCGGCCATGGTCTAACCCTTGACGGCGCCGGCGGTGAGCCCGCTGACGATCTGGCGTTGGAAGAACATCACGAGAATGAACAGCGGAACGGTGGCCGAAACGGTGGCGGCGACCGCATACATGATGGTGCCCTCGGTCTGCACCGTTCCGAGGAAGGAATTGATCTTGGGCACCATGGTCTGGTTGTGCTGGTTCAAGAGCAGCGCCGTGACCGAGAAGTCGTTATAGGCGAGCAGGAAGCTGAACAGGCCGGTGGTGATCACGCCCGGCCACATCACCGGCATGATCGCCAGCCGGAAGGCCTGGAACCGCGTGCAGCCGTCCACCATCGCGCTTTCGTCGAGGTCTTTCGGGATCGAGAGGAAGAAGGAATGCAGCATCCAGATGGTGAAGGGCTGGTTGATGGCGACCAGCACGATGATCGCGGTCGGCAGGTAGCCCCAGATGTTGAGCTCGAAGAACGGCAGCAGGAAGCCCGAGACCAGGGTGATATGCGGCATGGCGCGGAACACCAGCGCCGCGATCAGGATCCAGAACGTGTATTTTCGCGTCGAGCGCGACAGCGCATAGCCGCCGAGCGTGCCGAACAGGAGCGAGATCGAGGTGACGCAGACCGTCACGATCGCGGTGTTGAGCACCGAGACGTAGAACTGGCGTTCCACCCAGGCGCCGCGATAGCCGTCAAGCGTGAAGGTGCTGCCGGTCTGGCGCTCGGTCGCCGGGCCGAAGATCGCGTTCCAGAACGAGACCCGGCTGAAGAAATCCGCTTCGACCTTGAAAGAACCCCAGACCGTCCAGATGAACGGGAAGGCGGCCATGATGAGCCAGATGAGCAGGATCGCCGAGGTGAAGATCGCAAGCGGGCGGGAATATCCGATCGTGCCGTTCATGCCCGGGCCTTTCTGTTGAATTCGCGCCAGGTCCGCACCAGGACGGGGCTGAGGAGAATGACGACGCCGATCATGGTCAGGATCGAGGTGGCGGCGGCCGAGCCGAACAGCTGGTCGACCTGGCCGGTGAGATCGTTGTAGATCAGCCAGGAGAGCGAGGTGGCGTTGGCCTCCGACGAAAACCCGATGATCGGCTCGAACACCCGGAAATTATCCATCAGCAGAACGAGGCCGACAAAGGTCGCGAGCGGCACGAGGTGCGGGACGACCACATAGCGGATGCGTTCGAACCGGTTGGCGCCGTCGATCATCGCCGATTCCAGCGTATCCTGCGGCAGGGTCTGCAGGCCGGCATAGAACACCACGAAGGCGAAGGGCGTCATGTGCCAGGTGCCGTAGACGATCAGCGTGACCCAGGTGAGGAACGGGCTCGCCTTCAACGAGAGCTCGGGGTCCTGGAACAGGAATTGCAGCGTGGCGCCGATGATGCCGTCGGAATTGATCATCCAGAACAGGATCAGCGAACCGAGCAGCGGCGTCACGATATAGGGCAGCAGCGACAGGAAGATCACCGGTCCGCGATAGAAGCGCGGCGTCATGTTGACCCCGAGCGCGACCGCGAAGCCGAACAGGATCGCAAGCGGCGTCACCAGGAAGGTGTAGATCAGCGTGAAGCTCAGCGCCTTGTAGAAGGGAAGATTATAGATCCGCGCGACAATATCGCCGAACCCGCTATTGTCGGCGAGGATCGCGCCGACCTCGTCGACCGCCAGATGCGAGCGGTTGAAATAGGTGCCGAGCCCGTTGAACTTGCCGAGCGGCTCGGCATCCCGCAACGCGGCGGTCGCCGAGGTGTCGACGCGGGTCTCTTCCTTGCAGCCGAAGGGGCCGCAGTTTTCAACCGAAATCAGCACCTGATCGTGTTCGACGAACAGCGACTGGACCGCGACCGAGACGATCGGCAGCGCGATGAACAGCAGCATTGCAAACGCCGACGGCAGGATGAAGGCGGCGAAATCTCGATGGCGCATGAGGTTACCCCGGAACGTGATGCGGCCCCGCCATTATCGGACGGGGCCGCGACGACGCAATATCAGTTCAGGAAGCCGGCTTCCCGGGCGGCGGCGCGATAGGCGGCCTCGACATCGGCCAGTGCCTGCTCGGCGGATTCCTTGCCCTGCATGAAGTCCGGCAGTTCGGCGCCAAGCGCGGTGTGCATCAGCCCCATATAGGGCGACATCGGATAGGCCTGGGCGCCGTTCGCCGCGTTGGCGAGGATCGCCTCGGCTGTTGGCGGCGGGCTGAAGCCGGCCATCAGCCAGGCGGCGCCCGCGGGGTTTTCCGCCGCGACTTCCGGGCGGATGCCGTTCATCATGGCAATGAACGAGGCTTCGGCATCTTCATCCGAAATGTTCTTGGCGATCGCGAAGCCGTCCCACCAGAGGGCCGCCGCCGGAATGTCGCCGCCGCCGACGGTCGGCGCGGGGGCGAGGATGGTGGCCTCGCCGATTTCCGGCGCAGGGCCCTTCGGGTCGATATGGCCGTTCACCATGGAGGCCCACTGGTTCATGATCGCGACCTCGCCAGCGAGATACATCGCCTTCAACTCGTTGGAGGTGTAGGTCATGTATTCCGGGCCCATATATTCGGTAAGCGCCTTCATGATTTCCAGCGTCTTCAGCCCGGCCTCGCCATCGATCGCGGGTTCGGCCGAGCCCGGCTCGAAGAATTCGCCGCCAAGGCCGAGATAGGTGTTGACGAATTCATTGCCGAGATACCATCCGGCCTGGTCGGCGGCGGCCAGCGGATAGTCCATGATCCCCTTCTCGCGGATCACCTTCGCGGCCTCCAGGATGCCCTCCATGGTGGTCGGCTGCTCAAGGCCTGCCTCTTCCAGGATGTCGCCCCGGATATAGAGGTTCTGGCCGTTCACCATGAAGGCAATGCCCATGACCTTGCCGTCAACCTTGACGAGCTGGGACGGCTGGAGCTGCTGGCCGTATTTTTCGACCAGATCATCCATCGGGCGGATCAGATCGTCGTTGAGCAGCGGCACGATCGAGTTGTTGGCGACCACCGCCACGGTGTACTGCGCCGGATTGACCGTGAGCGCCGGCACCTGGATCGACTTGTGTTCGGTGGTCATGTTGACCTCGACGGTCACGCCATCACCGGCACAGGCCTCGGCGCCTTCCAGAACGGTACCGATGGCATCGAAGTCATTCGCCAGGATGCGGACGCTGCCGCCTTCAATCCCGCATCCCGCATGGGCCGCCCCCGCACCGAGGACGAGTGCCAGGGCTGCCGTGGTCAAAGTCAGGGTTTTCATTCCACACTCCGTTGGTTCGCGCCTGCGTTGATCGCAGATCATCTTCTGGGTTGATGATGATTATTCGGCCGCCTCGGCGGTTGCCGAAGCCTTGTCGGCCATCTGGGCAAGCTTGATCTGCACCAGCATGGAAAGTTCGTCGTAAACGGTCCACTCATCAACGATCCGGCCGTTCTTGTAGTGGTAGTGGGACATGCCCATCAACCGGATATGTTTGCCGGTCGGATCGCCGAGGCTTTCCAGCGCACCGTAGCCGAGATGATGGCCTTCCATCACCCAGCGCACGGCCACCTTGGTGCCGCCCTCGATGCAGGGCGTGGAGCAGATATGCTGCGGGACGAACACGGCATCGGGAATGCTGGCGACGAGGCCTAGCGTCTGGTGCGTGACCGAGGCGGTGCCGTAAAGCTCCTTCATCAGCGGTCCGTGATACATCACGGTCGGCGCGTAGACGTCGCGGATCCGGCCGAACATCTTGCGATTGAAGACGTCATGCAGCCAGGAAAGCGTGGTGCGCTCGATATCATTGTTGGCGATGTCGAGGTTCGCCTCTTCCGCCGGCGGATACTGGCCGAGCATCAGCCCGACCTCGCCGATATCGAGCTGGGTCAGACCCTGCGCCAGCTTGGCTGCAGCGATCTTTTCCGCATAGGGCTGCGGGTCGATCCCGAGCTGGCGGATGATCGCCATCTGGTCGGACACCACCCATTCGCGATAGATCTTGTTGCGGTGGATCATGCAATCGGCGATCGTGCGCGAAACGAAGGGGCGGCCATTGGCGGGGCCGTACTGCCCGTTCTGGGTGTAGCGGCCCGAGCCGGTGACGAGGTGCGAGGTGTAGAAGCCGTCCTTGTCATCGCCGTTCCAGACCACATGGGTCGCCATGCCGTGGCGTTCCGGCAGGGAGGCCAGGCGCTGGATCGTGTCCCGCACCACGGCTTCCCGGTTGTAGATGTTGGCCAGCGGGGTGTAGAGCACGATATTGTGGGTGTAATGGGTGTAGATCAGACCGACATCGCGCTCGTCCCAGATCTTGTGGGTGCAGCGGATGATGTAGTCGACGATATCCGAATAGCAGGGATCGAAGCCATCCATGCCCTGCACCGGGGCCCGGCCCTCGGGCACCAGGTCGGTGAAGTCCGAGCGCTCAACCTGCATGACGCGCCCCTCATGGGGCCCGTCGCCACGCTGCGGCTTGGCATTCTTGGTGATCGCTGTGGTCTTGTCTTCGGAACCCATATCTGTCCTCTTTACGCCGATCGGCGGTATTTCATTTGCATACGCTTGCAGTTATAGTGATCGAAATTTCCCTTTCTATCAACCAAATAATGCATACTTATGCAAAATTTTTGCATATTTTGACGCAATTATCTTTTCATAATGGTTATTTATCTGATATTTAGCCTATGCAATCATATTCAAAACGGATGCCAGGCATGGACTTCGGAAGCTTTCTCGACCGACTCAAGGCTTTGGGCATAAAGGCGCCTGAAGAGGACGCCAGGGCCGCCTTCGGCCAGGCCAAACATCTGGCTCTGATCGGCAAAAAGCTCGCCAAAGGTAAAGTCGATGCCGCTTGACCTGACATTGAGGCAGCAGGCGGCGATGCTGGCGGCGGGCAAACTGACCGCGTCGGCGTTGGTCGAGGCCGCCCTTGAGCGCATCGCGCGGCGGGACGGCGCCCTCAAGTCGATCGTCCACCTGTCGGAGACTGCTCATGCCGAGGCCGAGCATCTCGACGCAATGGCGCCCGAGGACCGTCCGCCGTTTGCCGGGCTCGTCTTCGGCGTCAAGGATATCATTGATGTCGCCGGCCAGCCGACCCGCTGCGGCTCCCATGCCCATAACGAGATGCCCGCCGAGGATGCCGCCGTAGTGGCCACGCTGCGCCGGGCGGGCATGATCCCCGTGGCCAAGCTCGCGACCTATGAATACGCGCTGACCGGCCCTGCCTATGACCAGCCGAACCCACCGGCACGCAACCCATGGAACACCGACCATATCACCGGCGGCTCCTCCTCGGGCTCGGCGGCGGCGGTGGCCGGCGGCCTGATGCGGGTAGCGCTCGGCACGGATACCGGCGGCTCGGTGCGCGCGCCGGCCGCCTATTGCGGCGTTGTCGGGCTGAAGCCGACGCGTGGCCTTGTGTCCGATCGCGGATGCTTTCCGCTGTCGCGGAGCCTTGATGTCGTCGGCCCGATCGGGGCTTCTGTCGACGACGTGGCGTTCGTGCTCGAGCGGCTCATTCCCGGCTTTGCGCCGGTGGCGCCGAGACAGGACATTGCCGGGCTCGTCATCGGCTATGCCCGCGACTGGTTTGCCGATGATCCGCATACCGATGCCGCCGTGCTGTCTGCGCTGGACGATGCCGCCGGAAGGCTTTCGATGCTCGGCGCGCGGATCAACTTGGTCGATCTGCCGGATTATCAGCCGCTCGAGGACGCGGCCACCGTGATCCTGCAGGCCGAGGCGCTTGCCGTGCACAAGGAGGGCCTTGGCCGCAATTACGAGGCCTATGGCGTCGATGCGCGGCGCAACCTGCTCACCGGCGCGTTGCTGACAGATGAGCACGTTGCAGCGGCGCAATCGGTCGCGGCCGGGTTCCGTCTTCGGGTCGATGAGGCATTGCAGACATTTGCGGCGCTGCTGACACCGACAACGCTCGGACCCGCGCCTGCTTTCACCGATTTTCGCGATGGTCCGGTCTGGACGCCGATGCGGACCATGCCCTTCAACATGAGCGGCCACCCGGCAATTTCGTTGCCCTGCGGCCTCGGCGACACCGGTCTTCCGCTCGGTGCCCAGCTTGTGGGCGGCTTCGGGCAGGAGCGCATGCTCATCCGGATAGCCGGGGCGCTGGAACTGGCCAGCCTGCCGCTGATGTGTCCCGTGCCGGCCGAAAATAATGACCTTTCCGGTCGCGAACACGCAGAAATCTGACAATCGCGGCGCACTTTACCGACGAAAGAGAGACGTTCCATGACGATCACCCATATCAAGCGAGGCAAGCCCGAGACCGAGCGTTCCGACGATGACCTCAAGGTGCGCAGCACCGTCGAGGGCATCCTCAAGGACATCGAACAGCGGGGCGATGCGGCCGTGCGCGAACTGTCGGAGAAGTTCGACAACTATACGCCCTCCGCCTTCCGTCTGACGTCCTCGGAGATCGAGGCGCTGATGAACCGGGTTTCGACGCGCGACATGGAGGACATCAAGTTTGCCCAGGCGCAGGTGCGGGGGTTTGCTAAGGCCCAGCGGGATTCGATGCTCGACATCGAGATCGAGACCATGCCGGGCGTCATCCTCGGCCATCGCAACCTACCGGTCCAGTCGGTGGGCTGCTATGTGCCTGGCGGCAAGTTCCCGATGGTGGCGTCCGCGCATATGTCGGTCGCGACCGCCTCCGTCGCGGGCGTGCCGCGCATCGCGGCCGCAACGCCGCCCTTCAGGGGCGAGCCCAATCCGGCGGTGATCGCGGCGATGCATCTTGGCGGCGCGCACGAGATCTACGTGCTGGGCGGCATTCAGGCGGTGGGCGCGCTCGCGATCGGAACCGAGACGATCGATCCGGTGCATATGCTGGTCGGGCCCGGCAATGCCTATGTGGCCGAGGCCAAGCGCCAGCTTTTCGGCCGGGTGGGGATCGACCTGTTCGCCGGGCCTACGGAGACCATGGTGATTGCCGATGACACCGTCGACGGCGAACTCTGCGCGACCGATCTTCTGGGCCAGGCCGAGCATGGCTATAATTCGCCGGCGGTGCTGGTGACCAATTCGATGAAGCTCGCCGAGGCAACGCTTGCAGAAATCGATCGTTTGCTGAAGATCCTGCCCACGGCCGAAACCGCGGCAAAAAGCTGGGCGGATTACGGTGAGGTGATCGTCTGCGACACCTATGAGGAAATGCTGCAGGTCTCCGAGGAGATCGCATCCGAGCACGTGCAGGTGATGACCGACCGCGACGACTGGTTCCTCGAAAACATGCGCTCCTATGGCGCGCTGTTTCTCGGCCCCCGCACCAATGTCGCCAATGGCGACAAGGTGATCGGCACCAACCACACGCTGCCGACGCGGCGGGCGGGGCGCTACACCGGCGGGCTGTGGGTCGGCAAGTTCCTCAAGACCCATTCCTACCAGAAGGTTCTGACCGACGAGGCGGCGGCCAATATCGGCGCCTATTGCTCGCGGCTTTGCATGCTGGAGGGCTTTGTCGGCCATGCCGAGCAGGCCAATATCCGCGTGCGCCGATATGGCGGGCGCAATGTTGCCTATGGCACGGCGGCTGAGTGAGGTCTGGATCATGAAGCTTCCCCACACACCCTCGTTCCGGCTGGACGGCCGCGCCGCCCTCGTGGTCGGCGCTTCCTCCGGCATCGGCCTTGCCGCCGCCTCCGCTCTTGCCGAGGCCGGCGCGCGCGTCACGCTCGCAGCGCGGTCGGAGGACCGGCTGGGCGAAGTCGTTTCCGCGTTTGCGGAGGCGGGTTACGCGGCGCGGGCGATGGCGCTCGATGTGCAGAATGTCGAGGAGACGGAGGAGCGGATCGGCGAGAGCGAACCCTTCGACATTCTCGTCAACAGCGCGGGCATTGCACGCCACTCGCCGGCGCTTCAGACCTCGCTTGCGGATTTCGACCTGACCACCGGCATCAATCTGCGCGGCGCCTATTTCCTGACCCGCGCTGTCGCCGCCAAATTGATCGCGGTCGGTCGGCCCGGCTCGCTCATCAACATCTCCTCGCAGATGGCCCATGTCGGCGGCATCGACCGCGCAGTCTACAGCGCCACCAAGCACGCGGTCGAAGGCTTCACCAAATCGATGGCGATCGAGTGGGGCAGCCACGGCATTCGCGTCAACACCATCTGCCCCACCTTCATCCGAACGCCGCTTGCCGAACAGACCTTCGCCAATCCCGAGCGGCTGAAATGGGTCGAGGACAAGATCAAGCTCGGGCGCATCGGCGAGGTCGAGGACGTCATGGGCGCCGTCACCTTCCTCGCCTCCGACGCCGCGTCGCTGATCACCGGCAGCGCCTTGATGATCGACGGCGGCTGGACGGCCGAGTGAGGCTGATCGGAACCAACCGAATGCAACGTTCAAAGAGGGAGCAGGCATTGGGTATTTTTTATGGTCAATGATTAGAGAAAGCTGCCGCTCTGCCGGACTGAACCCAACTAGCGCTAGCATGACGAAATACCCGCGTTCTCAAGGATTTCTAATAATTGCTGAGAAATCATAACAGCTTGTGCAACGCACTTTTGCTTGCGTGGAGCGGTACAGGCAGCCTATTGTCTCCTGAAACGGCGTTTAGCTTATGTCTGAACCCGTTACGATCTCTGACCCCCTTGGTGCGACGCACTTTTCACAAACAGGGAGACGACCCACATGAAAAAGAAACTTCTGCTTTCCGCCTGCCTCGCGCTTGTCATGGCCGCGCCTGCCTTGGCGGCAAATCCACAGCCGGACGAAAAACTGGCTGATAACCAGAACCTCAATTATTGGCTGCTCGATGCGATCAAGACCAAGGATCCGCAGCTCAACAGCGCGGTCGAAGGCTCGCATGTGGCCCGTCAGCTTTTCGAGGGTCTCTACAATCAGGACAATGCCGGCAATCTGGTGCCCGGCGTTGCGACCGATTACGAGGTTTCCGAGGATCAGACCGTCTACACCTTCCATCTTCGCCCCGAGGCAAAATGGTCGAACGGCGATCCGGTGACGGCTGACGATTTTGTCTACGCCTGGCAGCGCCTCGCCGATCCGGCGACCGGTTCGACCTATGCCTGGTACGAAGAACTGATGAACGTGAAGAACGCCTCGAAGATCATTGCAGGCGAGGTGGAGCCGTCCGAGCTGGGCGTCAAGGCCGTTGATGACCACACTCTGGAAGTCACGCTTGAAAGCCCGATTCCCTTCTTCGTGAAGATGCTGACCCATACGTCGACCTTCCCGGTCAACAAGGCCGTTGTCGAGGAATATGGCGACCAGTGGACCCTGCCGGGCAATATGGTTGGCAATGGCGCCTACAAGCTTGTTGAAGACAAGCTCGGTCAGGACCTGACGCTTGAGCGCAACGAAAACTACTGGGACAATGACAATACCGTCATCGACAGCATCCACTTCCAGGCAATCAACGACAAGAACGCGGCTTTGACGCGCTATCTGGCCGGTGAACTGGACTATATCGAACTGCCGTCCGGCCAGTTTCCGCGCCTGAAGGAAGAATATCCGGACCAGACGCATGCCGTGCCGCGCTCGTGCACCTATGCCTATCTGTTCAATGTTTCCGACAAGGGGCCGGAAGCCTTGAAGGATGTTCGCGTGCGCAAGGCGCTGTCCTATGCGCTGAACCGCGACATCATCGTCAACAATATCACCCGCGGCGGCCAGAAGCCTGCCTATAGCTGGACCTATTACGCCACCGCCGATTTCAAGCCGCCGGTGACTGATTATTCGCAATGGTCGCAGGAAGAGCGCAATGCGAAGGCGGTCGAGCTGCTCAAGGAAGCAGGCTACGACAAGAGCAATCCGCTGGAGCTGACCCTTTCCTACAATACCTCTGACGACCACAAGAAAATCGCGATCGCCGCCCAGCAGTTCTGGAAGGCCATCGGCGTCAACGTCACGCTCAACAACACCGAGTGGAAGGTCTATCTCGACAATCTCAAGAATTACAATTTCGATATCGGCCGCTACGCATGGTGCGGCGACTATGACGAAGCCTCCACCTATCTCGACTATTTCCGCACCGGCGGCATGAATTATGGCGGGTTCTCCGATCCCGACTACGATGCCGCGATGAAGGCATCGCTGACGGCGGAAAACCCGTCCACCGACTACGACAAGGCCGAACAGATTCTCGCCGAGGAAATGCCGCTGGCCCCGATCTACTTCTATTCGACGCCGGTCATGGTCCCGGCTGATCTGAAGGGTCTTCCGGTCGAGAACGTGTTGCAGAACTGGTACGCGAAAGACCTCTATCGCGTAGCCGACTAAGGTCTGAAACCGGCTTCGCGGGCGGCGAATTGACCGCCCGCGAGGCTGAATCCTCCGTTTCGTCCGGATCCGCGCGCGCTTTGATAACAAGATGTCCGCAGCGGTAGACCGGACCAAAAGGCCGAGCCAGACCGATCATGACCGGTTACATCATCAAGCGCCTGTTTGTGGCGATCCCGACAATCCTGCTGCTGATTGTCTTCTCTTTCTTTCTGATGCACGCCGCTCCGGGCGGACCGTTCTCCTCCGAGCGCGCCCTGCCGCCGCAGGTGCTGGCGAATATCAACGCCAAATACGGACTCGACCAGCCGCTGTGGCAGCAGCTAGTCGATTATGTCTGGGGCATCGTTTCCCGGTTCGATTTCGGCCCGTCATTCGTCTATCCGGACCAGACGGTGAACTCGATCATCGCGCAGGGCTTTCCCGTAACGCTGACCTATGGGTTGCTGTCGGCAATCGTGGCGGTGCTTGTCGGAGTCACGCTGGGCGTGGTTGCGGCCGTCAGGCACAATAGCTGGCTGGACAGCCTGGCCGTCGGCATCTCGGTCGGCGCGCAGGTCCTGCCGAATTTCGTCATGGCGCCGATCCTCGTGCTGATCTTCACGCTGTGGCTGCGCTGGTTGCCGGGCGGCGGCTGGGAGGGCCTCGGTCACCCGGCCTATATGGTGATGCCGGTGATCGCCCTTTCGACATCCTATATGGCGTCGCTGGCCCGCATTACCCGTTCATCCATGCTGGAAGTCTTGAATTCCAACCACATTCGCACGGCGAAGGCCAAGGGGCTGCCGATGCGCCGGGTGGTCATGAAACATGCGCTGAAACCGTCTCTGCTGCCGGTCATTTCCTATCTCGGGCCTGCCTTTGTCGGCATGATCACCGGTTCGGTGGTGATCGACATGTATTTCTCGACCGGCGGCATCGGCAAGTTCTTCGTCGAATCCGCGCTTAACCGCGATTACGCCGTGATGATGGGGATCACCATTCTGCTTGGCGCGCTGACCATCGCCTTCAATCTTTTTGTCGATATCCTTTACGCCTGGATCGACCCGAAAATCAGGTATTGAGCCATGCTGATTGAAAGAGAGAAGATTCAAAGCCTGTCCGAGGCGATGGCCGATGAAGCGGAGAAAGGGCGTTCTCCCTGGGCGGACGCCCGCGTGCGGTTCTTCAAGAACAGGCAGGCCGTTATCGGGCTCTGTCTGCTGATCTTCGTGATAGCCTTTGCCGTCTTCGGTCCGTTCATCGCCCGCTGGTCGATCGACGAGATCGACTTCATGGTGATGGGCGACATCGTGCGCGAAGGCGCGCCTTCATTCGCCAACGGGCACTATTTCGGCACCGACGATCTCGGCCGCGATCTTTTTGCCCGAACGGTGCTTGGCACACAGATCTCACTGGCTGTCGGCCTTATCGGCGCGTCGATCGCGGTGATCGTCGGCACGATCTATGGCGCGGCCTCGGGATTTCTCGGCGGCCGGATCGACAACGTGATGATGCGCACCGTCGATATCCTGCTCGCCATTCCCTACATGTTCGTCCTGATTCTGCTGCTGGTCATGTTCGGCCGGTCGATCGTGCTGCTTTTCGTCGGCATCGGGCTTTTGTCCTGGCTCGACATGAGCCGCATCGTCCGCGGCCAGACATTGTCTCTGAAGGGCCGCGAATATGTCGAGGCCGCACGGGCGACGGGCGTTGCCTCCAGCACCATTATCCGCCGCCATGTCGTGCCCAACCTTCTGGGCGTCGTCATCGTCTATGCGACATTGCTGGTGCCGGGCATGATCCTGTCGGAGAGCTTTATCTCCTTCCTCGGGCTCGGCGTCCAGGAACCGCTGACCAGTCTTGGCGCACTGATTTCCCAAGGCGCTGCGACGATGAATTACGGTACGCTCTGGCAGCTCATCTTTCCGCTCTTCTTCTTCATCGTCACGCTGTTTTCGTTCTTCTTTCTGGGCGACGGCCTGCGCGATGCGCTAGACCCGAAGGATCGCTGACATGGCGCTTCTCGACGTTTCCAATCTGGATATCCGGTTCACGACCAATTCCGGCCCTGTCTTCGCCGTGCGCGGCGTCGACTTCACCCTTGATCGCGGCGAGACGCTGGCGATCGTCGGCGAGAGCGGATCGGGCAAGAGCCAGACGGTGTTCGCGATGATGGGTCTTCTGGCCGCCAACGGCGAGGCCACCGGCTCGGTCAAGTTCGACGGAACCGAAATCCTCAACGCCCCGCCGAAGGTCATCAACCCCATCCGCGCCAACCGCATGGCGATCATCTTCCAGGACCCGATGACCTCGCTGAACCCCTATATGCGGGTTTCCGAGCAGATGGCGGAAGTGCTGCAGCTCCACAAGGGCATGTCGAAACGCGCCGCGATCGCCGAAAGCGTGCGCATGCTGGATGCCGTGCGCATTCCCGATGCGAAATCGCGCGTTAATCTCTTTCCGCACGAGTTTTCCGGCGGCATGCGTCAGCGCGTGATGATCGCCATGGCGCTGCTTTGTCGCCCCGAAGTGCTGATTGCCGACGAGCCGACGACCGCGCTCGACGTCACCGTTCAGGCCCAGATCATGCGGCTGCTTTCCGATCTTCAGCGCGATTTTGGCATGGCGCTGATCCTGATCACCCATGATCTTGGCGTGGTTGCCGGCGCGGCCGAACGGGCTATGGTGATGTATGGCGGGCAGGTCATGGAAAAGGGGCCGGTCGATGCGTTGTTCAAAAATGCGACCCACCCCTATACGCGCGGGCTTATCGGCTCCATCCCGCGCGTCGACCGCAATGACGATGTGCTCCGTTCCATTCCGGGCAACCCGCCCAACATGGCGCGCCTTCAGCAAGGCTGTCCGTTCGCGCCGCGCTGTGATTTTGCCGGAGAGGACTGTCTGGACCATCTCGACCCGCTGACCGAATTCGCCCCTGGCAGATTGCGCGCCTGCAACAGGCCGATCGCCGAGGTGACCGGCGGTGAGATCGAAGCCAAGGGAGATGTCCAATGACGGGTGATGTTCTGCTGAAAGCGGACGATGTCCGCGTCACCTTCGATATTCACCGCAGGGGCAGCATGCCCTGGCACAAGCCTTTGTCCCTGCATGCCGTCAATGGCGTCAGCTTCGAGCTTCGTCCGGGCGAGACATTGGGCATTGTCGGCGAATCCGGCTGCGGCAAGTCGACGCTGGCGCGCGCCATCATCCGCATGGTGCCGGCAACAGGCCAGGCGCTGTGGAACGGCCGGACGAACCTGCTGGACCTGTCCGCCCGCGAAATGCTGAAATATCGCAGCGATATCCAGATGATCTTTCAGGATCCCCTGGCAAGCCTCAACCCGCGCATGAAGGTCGGCGATATCATCGCGGAACCGCTCATCACCCACCAGAAGGGCATGGCAAAGGAAGAGGTCCGCGAACGGGTGCAGGAGATGATGAGCCGCGTGGGCCTTCTGCCGAACCAGATCAACCGGTATCCGCATGAGTTCTCCGGCGGCCAGTGCCAGCGTATCGGCATTGCCCGCGCTTTGATCGTGCGTCCGAAACTGATCATCTGCGATGAACCGGTCTCCGCGCTTGACGTGTCGATCCAGGCGCAGGTCATCAACCTGTTGATGGAGTTGCAGCGCGAGCTGGGTCTTGCGCTGATGTTCATCGCCCATGACCTGTCTGTGGTGAAACATATTTCGACGCGGATCATGGTGCTCTATCTCGGGCGGGTGATGGAAGTGGCGCCGAGCGACGTGTTGTACGCATCACCGCAGCATCCCTATACGCAGGCCCTGCTTTCCGCCGTGCCCATCCCCGATCCCGAGATCGAACGCAACAAGAAGGCCGTGCCGCTGGAAGGTGATCTGCCGAGCCCGCTCAATCCGCCGTCAGGCTGCGTTTTCCGCACCCGTTGCCCCCGCGCGACCGCGATATGCGCGAGCGAGGTCCCGGCGCTGCGCACGGATCCGAGCGGGGACCCTCAGCACAGTTTCGCCTGCCACCATCCGGGGCCGGCGACGGAGAACGCGGGCGCCTGATCAAGTTCACCGGAGCCGCTGTTTGTCGTTGAGCATCGAGAGGCGGTCAGAGGCCTTGCCCTCCACTTTTGCTTGGCACCGGAAACCGCCCCGATCACAATCCAGCGATAAGATGGGACTTTTGCCCCACTAACCTTGTGATCGGGCTGGCATTTTAATAAGCAGCGGGGATATTGACCGCTCCTGAACGGTGTCCCGATGTTTTCAAGGATCTGGAATAGCTATCTCGCCCCTCTGCTCGGCCGGCCTGCACATGTGCAGATCGCCGCGCTCTGCTATCGACAGGGAAATGCCGGACCGGAGGTCCTGCTCATCACCTCGCGCACGACCAGGCGCTGGATCATCCCGAAGGGATGGCCTGTCGCCGGCACGGATGGAACCGGCACGGCGCTGGAAGAGGCATGGGAAGAGGCCGGGGTTCATCGCGGCGGCGAAGCAAGGCGCATCGGACGCTATCGCTACAACAAGATCGTCGATGGCGGATTGCCGGTGACCACGGATGTCTATGTCTATGCGATCAGGGTGATCGAGCTTGCCGACACATTTCCGGAAATGGGAGAGCGCGAGCGCAGATGGATGCACCACGACGATGCGGCACGGATCGTGGAAGAGCCTCAGCTGAAGGCGATCCTGAAGGATCTGCCGGCCCTTCTCGAACAGGCACGGTGACGTTGAGAGCCGTGCCACAAGCCGGCGGTTTTCAGGACTTCAAGGAAAATCATATTGACCGATGACGCCACCCGGCAATGGAAGACGCTCGACAAGGACCTGAACCGTCTTTCGCGGCTTGAGGAAGCCTCCATGTACGCCTCGCGCCCCCTGGTGGGGGTTGGCGTCAGCCTTGTCTTCGTTTCGTTTGCAGCCGTGGCCGCCGCGATTTTCGCCGGCGGCGAACCGCAGAGCCTGGCGCTGATCGTCGCCGCCGCCTTCGGGGCCTATATGGCGCTCAATATCGGCGCGAATGACGTGGCGAACAATATGGGGCCGGCGGTCGGGGCGAAAGCCTTGTCGCTGCTGGGCGCCATCGCCATCGCCGCCGTTTTCGAAAGCGCCGGCGCGCTGCTGGCAGGCGGTGATGTGGTGTCCACGATTTCCAAGGGCATCATCGACCCCTCGGCGCTTTCCAACACGGCAGTGTTCGTGCGGGCGATGATGGCGGCGCTGCTGGCGGCATCGATCTGGGTCAATATCGCCACCTGGATCGGCGCGCCAGTCTCGACCACGCATTCCGTCGTCGGCGGCGTCATGGGCGCGGGCATCGTTGCCGCGGGGCTTGGAACCGTCGACTGGGCGACGATGGGCAAGATTGCCGCAAGCTGGGTGATTTCGCCGCTGCTCGGCGGCATTTTCGCCGCGGCGATGCTCGCCTTCATCAAATGGCGGGTCATCTATGTCGACGACAAGATCGCCGCGGCCCGGACCTGGGTCCCGGTGCTGATCGGCGTGATGAGCGCGGCCTTCGCCACCTATCTTGCGCTCAAGGGCCTGAAACATGTGCTGGCCATTGACCTCTCCACCGCGCTGCTGATCGGTGTGGTCGTTGGCGTGGCAATGGGCCTATTGTCCGTGCCGCTGATCCGGCGGCAGTCGGAAGGGCTTGAAAACCGGAACCGGTCGCTGAAATCCCTGTTCAGCGCGCCGCTCGTCGTCTCTGCGGCGCTGCTCTCCTTCGCCCACGGCGCCAATGACGTCGCCAACGCTGTCGGGCCGCTTGCCGCGATCGCCTATGTGCATCAGTCCTCAAGCGTGGCGGGCGAGGTCTCGATACCGCTCTGGGTGATGCTGATCGGCGCGCTCGGCATTTCCTTCGGCCTTGTGCTGTTCGGGCCCAAGCTGATCGGCATGGTCGGCAGCCAGATCACCAAGCTCAATCCGATGCGGGCCTATTGCGTGGCGCTGTCGGCAGCGGTTACCGTCATTGCGGCATCCTGGCTGGGACTGCCGGTGAGCTCCACCCACATTGCGGTCGGCGGGGTCTTCGGTGTCGGTTTCTTCCGGGAGTGGTACACCGAACGGCGCGCGCGTCGCCTGACGCGGGAACGCCCGGCCGATCGCAGGCTGCCCGGGCAGGAACGCGCCCGCCGCAAACTCGTCCGCCGCTCCCACTTCATGACGATCATCGCAGCCTGGGTGATCACTGTGCCCGCAGCAGCGCTCCTATCCGCCGCATGTTTCCTGCTACTGCGCGCAATCGGGTTCTAGAGCCTGCATCTGACTTGGTAGAAGAACGCGGAGAGTGTCAACGGCTGAGTGCCGGCGGAACGGCTCTGCGCGCATTCCCAGCACAGCCAACTTGGCCAGAAACCCTTTCCGCGCAAAGGCGTTCGCTCTCAATCACTGAAGCCACACCGATTGGCATGCCGTTCCAACGCCCTGTCTGCATAACCCTGCCATCCCGTCCTGCGCGCAGAAAGTCTCAGAACCTGTAGCCGAGGCGGAGCGATCCCGTATGGGAGCGATAGTCTTCGGCAAATGAGCCGTCATATTGCAGCTTCAGCTCCATGCCCTGCCGTTTGGCAAGTTCGAGGCCGAGCGTCACATGGCCCACCGTGTCCGCGATCGGGGTGAAGGTCGAGAAGCTGTCCATCGATGACAGGCCGGCAAACCGCGACGTCGTCTCCCATTCATCCGCCGAGATGAAGGACACGCCGAGATCGCCGTAAAACCGGGCCGGCCAGTCTTCGAGGAAGGGTATCCGGGCGCCGAACTCGATCCCCGGCGTTATGCCGAAAGCCGTATCGGAATTGCCGTCGACCATGAGATTGAGCGCGCCCGCGCCGCTTTCGGTATAGCCATACTGATGCATGTTGATGACGTCGAGATCGACGCGCGGGCGCATGTAGTATTCATCGCCGAGCGCGATTTCGTAGGATGCCCGGAAACGGCCGAAGACCATCGCCGAATCCGGATTTCCGGTTGCTGTCGCCGAAAGCGTGTCGAGGTTGATATAGCGCTTGGAATCGCCCCAATTGTAACCGCCGCCGCCGACAAGGCCGAACAGCCATGGACCGACTTCCTTCTTCAACGCGACGGCGCCGACGAAGGAATCCTGATCCAGTTTTTGGGAGCCGCTGTCATTGCGGAACCAGCTGCTTTGATAGGTTAGGCCAGAACCGAGGAACCAGCCGTCGCCGAGCTCCTTCTGACCGCCGATCTGCAGACCGCCGGTCGATTGGGTATAGCCGCTTGCGTCACCCTGGCTGTCCTGCGTTGATTCTCCGCCCAGGGCACGCGCCCAGACACAGGAGCCTTCATCCATCATCACGCCGGATGTCTCGAAGGCCGGGCATGACAGCACGCTGTTGGCGGCGCTGATCGCCGCGGAAGGAGACGACGAAAGCGGCGCGGCGGCCGTTTGCGACACCGTTTCCAGCAACATGTCGGAGAAGGTCTCGGGCGTCGACTGATGGAACGCGCCGAACACCTGACCGAGCGAGATTTCGTCGGCGCCGAACTTCACCTCCGTCGCCGAGCCGTCCTCAATCCTGTTCCAGGCCTGCTGCATGGCCGACGAGGCCTGGCTTCCATTGCGGCCAAGCGAAACGCCGTTGTCCGTGAAATGAGCGTCTGCCACCGAGAACCCGGTCCAGCCGGCAGACGAGGTCGTGACATCGGTGAAGTCAAAGACCAGCGACGGCAGGATCGATAGATCCGAACTGTCGGCGCCTTCGACCTTCAGGAACTCCGTCCGCGTATTCGGCAAAAGCGCGTTGCCGTTGACATCAACGCCCCAGCGACCTGCAAAGTCGCCCTGGATCAACAGCTTGTCCGCGAGCCCGCGTTCCATATCGACGTCCAGGCCCGCGATGAGACCACCCCTGCTGGCCGTCGATGTCCGCCAGTCCAGTTTCTCGCTGCGATGATAATAGCTGAATGGCGAGAACCCGCTCGAAAGGCCGAGGTCTGCCGCGTCATAGGGGCTGCCCGCATCCGCTGTGCCGACACCGACGAGGTCGCCGGTGACCGTGGTTTCGATCGTGTTCCATTCGCCGCCGATATCCATCGTCCCGGCATTAACGATCCCGTCGACATCGGCGATCGCGCCGGTGACGAAGGTGCCGGTGCCCTGGTTCAGGAAAAGACTGAGGCCGGGCGCGACGCCGAGGGTAACCGTCCCGTCCGCCGGGTTTGACGCGGTGACGTTGCCGCCGCGCGACGAGACGACATTGCCCGACACTGTGCCCGCGTTATCAAGCACGGTGTTGCCGCTGGCCGTGACGACGCCGTAAACCGCGCCTGCGGAAACGCCGGAAGCGCCAGTGCCGGCAATCGTACCGCCGGAGCCGACGGTGACATTGACGGTCCCGTCCTGGGTCTGCGCAAACACGCCCCAGCCCTTTGCCGAAGACACGCTGCCATCCACGCTGACCGTGACGTGCCCGCTATTCTGCGCCCCGCCATTCAGTCCGCGCGAGCCGGCGTAGAGGCTGCCATTGTTCATGAAAAGGCCGCCGCTGCCGGCGAGCGATTGAGCGAGGATGCCATGGGCATTCGCACCGGTTGTCCTGATCGACGATTCGGCATCCAGCGACACAGACACATATCCGGAGCTTTGGGCGGAGCCGCCACCGTAACTGCCGGAAGAATTGCCAGAGAGGAGTTTCATCGGGGCGGCAAAGTCGCCCACGCCGCCGCCGCCGCCGCTGATCGACTGCGCGAGAATACCAATCGCGCCGTCACCGGATGTGACAATGGTCCCGCCGGTCAGTGTCGCCGATACATCATTGCCCGGAGCGGGCGTCTGGCTTTCAACCCAGTTCACCGAAGCGATGTTCTGGGTCGAGGCCGACAGGAATCCGCCGCTGCCGCCGATCGACTGCGCGACGATGCCCAATGCGCGCGTCCCGGCAGTCGTGATCGTGCCATTGTGGTCAATCGTCACGCTATTGCCGAATTGCGTCGTTGCTGAGTTGCCCGTACTGGTATCCGTCCCGAGGGTAACGGAAATGACACCCGACACGGTATCGTCGTTGGCCGTGGTTGCCGTTCCGAGCGCGGTGATGCCGAGCCCTCCGCCCCCGCCGACAGACTGGGCGATGACGCCGTGCGCACTGTCGCCCTCCGTCTTCAGGGTTGCGCCGTCGAGAACGTGAACGGTGACCTCTGCCCCCGTTCCACCGCCGCTGTTCTGATTTGGGGTCGAGCCCAGCCGCAAGTCGACGCTGGAAACAGCAAAGCCCGATGAGGTTCCGACACCGCCGCCGCCGCCGAGCGACTGTGCCACGACAGCACTGGAGGCAAAGCCCGAGGTCGAGATGTCGCTCGCGTAGACAAGCACATCCTCGGCGCTGCCACCATTGCCGCCGGCCATGCCGAGGGACATTTTCACATCCGGCTTTGAGGATGAAGAGGAGTTGGAGGTCGCGCCCGCGCCGCCGCCGCCGCCGATCGACTGGGCGAGAATGCCGTGGGAGATGTCACCGGTGGTGACAATCCTGCCCGATTTGACGGCGCCGCCCTTCGAGGCAACGCCGACGGACACGAAGCCGGCGGTGCCCCCGCCGCCGCCCGCTCCGGTTCCCACGCTCAGATAGTTGGTTGTCGTGGTCTTGCTGCTGGAAGAGTCACTCGTGTCGTCGCTCGTATCGGAACTGTCGCTGTTTGCATCCTGCTTGGCCTTGGTATGGGTGAGCGAAGAGGTGCCGAGGCCCGCCGTTCCGCCGCCGCCGGCGATGGACTGGGCCACAATCCCGGTCGCATCGTCGCCGGCGGTCGTGATGGTGCCGGCATTCCACGCATAGACATTGCCGCCATCGCCGCCGCTGCCGCCCGTGCTGCCAAGCCCAATCGTCAGCGCCCAGGATGCACTGTCATCGCCGGTCCCGCCGCCACCCGAGCCGCCGCCGCCGCCGATCGACTGGGCGACGATACCGCGTGAGCCGAGCCCGGTCGTTGCGACCGAGGCGCCGTCGGCGAGCCCGGCCTGTACCAGGAGAGGATCTTGAGCGTTTTTTCCTCCGCCGTTGCCACCGCCGCCGTTCGCGCCGCCGACGGCGATGGTGAGTGTGCCTGACACGGAACCGTTAACAGCCGTCGCGGTGCCCTTGCCCGCACCCGCAGCACCGCCGCCGCCGCCGATCGACTGGACCAGCATGCCATCGGCGAGCGCGCCAGATGTGGAGACTGAGCCAACAATGTGCCCGTAGGCATGGCCGCCGTAGCCGCCATTCCCGCCTGCGCCGCCCAGGGGAACATCAATGTCGATATTAAAGACCTTGCCGGCGGGCTCGTCATCATCGTTTCCGCCGCTAAGAATCTTGGGCAGAGCCTTGCTTGCGGCAGTTGCGGTGGAGTCGCCGCCACTGCCGCCGCCGCCGCCGATCGACTGCACAAGAACACCCACCGCTCCATCACCGGATGTCGAGATATGCGATCCCGCATAGACATGGGCTTCGGCCGTTCCACCATTGCCGCCGCTTCCCCCCGATCCGCCATGGGAGATCGAAATGCTGAGGGACACGGTATTGCCGACCTCATCAAACGGAACGCCCTCTGTCAGCGCCTTGGCGCTCGCCACGCCGCCATTGCCGCCGCCGCCTCCGATCGATTGCACCACCAGCGCTGCCGCATCGGTTCCGGTCGTCACCACCTTGCCGTTGGTATAGGCGAGCGCGCTGCCACCGCTTCCGCCGAGGCCGCCGCTGCCGCCATGGGCAATGGAAATGCCGAGACCGGCGCTGGCGCTGGTGGATTTGGCATTGCCGCCAACCCCGCCGCCGCCGCCGATCGACTGCACGAGCAGCGCCGTGCCGTGATAGCCTGCCGTCGCGATGGTCCCTGCGTCGCCGAACTGGACAACCTTAGCCGTTCCGCCACCGCCGCCGCTTCCGCCGCTGCCGCCCGTGGCGCTGCTGATGCCGATGCCCCAGGCTGTGGCCTGGCCGCCCACACCGCCACCGCCGCCAACCGATTGCACGATGATGCCGGAAGCATAGTCGCCGCTGACGGTGATGTTGCTGCTGTCCTCATGCTTGACAACGGCATATCCGCCACCGCCGCCAGGGCCACCAGAACCGCCAACAGCACCGAAAAGCCCTTTTTTGTTGCGTCCCTGCCCGCCGCCGCCGCCAATCGACTGGGCAACGATGCCATGCGCTTCAGAGCCTACCGTCGTCAAATTGCCGGAATTATAGACGGAAACTGTACTGCCGTTGCTGCCTCCGCCAGTGTTGGAACCAGCGCCTCCAATATTTCCGATCGCCCCCTTTCCGCCATTGGCGCCGCCACCGCCGCCGATCGACTGGGCAAGGATCGCAATGCCACCGCCAAGTTCGGTACTGTCGGAACTGCTCGCTGATGTCGTGGACGTAGCATAGCCGCCATGGGTCCAGATATCGCCACGGTTGGTAACCGTTACAGCGCTAGAATGGGATGCCGCGCTCTGCCCGCCAACAGTCTGCTGGCTTTGCGATGTCGAAATCGCATAGCCGGAGCTATAGCTGGTTGTGGCCAAGGTGGCGGTTGACTGCAACATCCCGCCGCCGCCGCCGATCGACTGGGCAACGATACCGTGAGAATCGATACCGTGAACATCGATCTCGCCGGTGTTTGTGACCGTTACCGCCCCGCTGGAATTGGACGCGATATTGCTATCGCCCCACTGGAAGCCACCATTGCCATCCCAGACGTATAAGCCACCGCCTGCGCCTGACGAGATAGCGGCAATGCCCTGGGAATGGTCGCCTTTGGTCGTGATCGAAAAATCAGTCGTGACCGAAATATTACCACCGGAGCCGCCGACACCGTTTGCGCTCGATGCCTGGGATGCAATCTGACCAAGCCCACCCAACGAGGTCGCTATAATACCGCTGGAGTTGCTCCCCGCAGTCGAAATGCGTCCGCCACCCTGGAGGCTGACAGTTACGGAATCTGCCGCGCCTCCCTGCTTGGAAGCGTTGTAATAGTTCAGACTGGAACCGCCGTAGCTGGCAGCAAAAAATCCGGCGGACTCGTCGCCGGAGGTGCTGATACTGGTGGCTGAGGCACCATAGACATTCACATATACCTTGCCGCCGTCGCCGCCATTGTACCCGCCGCCCGAACCATTGGTGTTTACCGGCCCCTGCCCCCCGTAACTGACGGCTGAAAGCGCCGCGCCGGTGCTGCGCTTGGTAAACGTCCAGTCGTCGCCGATCTCCCCGGCAGCGACTGTGGAAATCGAGCCCGAGAACGCACTGCCACTCGAACCGAGGCTCAAGGTGGCGGTACCCGCCTGCCCGCCTGTGCCGCCTTCTGCGTCGCCCCACGAAATATTGTTCGGGCTATTGCCGCCATATGACGCAACAAAAACGCCGCCGCCGGCGTCCAGGGAAGCGATGGTGCTGACATCGCCAGTGATTGTGACGGTCGCGCTATTCCCCGAACCGCCGGTCAGTGCCCAGGTAGCCCCGCCGCGACTGATGGCGACGACACCAAAACCTTGTGCGGTAACATCGGCCGTCGAGGTGACAGCGACGGTTCCGGCATTGCCTCCAAAGGTTCCATATGCCGTACCGCCGGCGCTAACCGCATAGATGCCATGCCTCGCGGCATATTCAATCTCTCCGCCATTTTGTATAATGACGGTGCCTCCGTCTCCGCCAAAATACTTTTGGTAGTATTTGGGCTCCACCTCCGAGCTGAAGGAGCCGCTTCCCACTGAAACAACACGCAACGCATCAGACTGATTCTTACGGTAAAAGTTCGTCGAATAGAGGCTTTTCGGAAATGAAATCAGTCCGTTGGATGCCCCTTCTTCGGAAACATTCAGCGTCGCGTTGTTGTTAACCGTAATGTTCAATCCAGGCTGCGCGTACTTCGGGGGACTAGAGTAGCCTTGCTTGTTATAGTAGGTGTACTGCGCTTGATAAAAGGTCAGGGAACCGCCGTAAGCATATTGCGGCCTCGTGACTTCCGAAGATGATGAGATCGTGCAGTCAAAGGTCGTCGTGCTAATGGTGCTTCGATCGTTAATGTAATTGTTCGTCGACGCAGGATCACAGGACGATTGGGCATAGGCGCGCGAATAGGTGCGGCCCGCATAAAACGGCATCGGCACGCCCGCCAACGTGCCGGCGAGCGCCGTTGATTGAAACAGGAAGGACGAGGCAATCCATTTTGCGCGCTTCCGCTTCAGTTTCCGCGCCTGATGGATATCGCCAGAAACCGACCCGGTCTCTTTTCTGCCCGCTCTACCTGCCATCGCTGATCCCCTCTCCGGCCTACAAGCAAACCGGCCCGTTATTTTTTTCATCTCTATTAGCGATGGCGGAAGTTGAGCCAGTAATCCAGCTTCCAAGTTCCGATCCGGCGGTCTTTTTTTGAACTTTCGTCAAAAAGATCAGAAACTTGATTGCATTTCCGGAGACAGAATCCCTTATGCGTGTGGTTCTTGCCTGGTCTGCGCTTCTGCTGTCTATTGCTGCCAAAAGCCGGAGTGCGGCAGAAGCCCGATAACGAAAACAAGTGCGCCGAGACAGCTCAATGACCGCCGATGCCAACGAAGCCGATCCTTCTTTAAACAATACCAGCGAAGGTGCGGACGCCAATCCGGCACAGCCGCCGCGCGCCGACGCGCCGGTCGGCCCCTCTGAACCGCTTCAGACGAGCGTTACCTGTTCCCGCGGCTTTCCCCAGTGGCTTGCCATGCACAACTGCTCGCTGGCATTTACCTCCTACCAGACGGGGCAGCTCTTCCTGGTCGGTACCCTGCCGAACGGCTCATTGTCCCTGCACCAGCGCAACTTCGTCCGCGCCATGGGGCTCATCGGCGACAGCCAGCGTCTGCTTCTTGCGGGACTTGCCCAGATCTGGCGGTTCGAGAATGTGCTTGCGCCGCACGAGCGGGCCAATGACCATTTCGACAAACTCTATGTGCCGCGCCGCGGTCAGACCGTGTCGGACCTCGACGTGCACGAACTCGGCATCGACGCTGCAGGGCGTCTGATCTTCGTCAACACGAAATATTCGTGCCTGGCGACCGACAGCGTGGCGCATTCGTTTAAGCCGGTCTGGCGGCCGCCCTATATCTCCCGGCTGGCGCCGGAAGATCGCTGTCACCTGAACGGACTTGCGATGGAAAACGGCGTGCCGCGCTTTGTCACCTCGGTCTCGACCACGGACATCGTTGACGGCTGGCGCGACCATCGTCGCGATGGCGGCGTTGTCGTCGATGTCCAGACCGACGAGGTCGTCGCGGAAGGGCTTTCCATGCCGCACTCGCCGCGGCTTCACAATGGCGCACTGTGGTTCCTCGATTCCGGCAACGGCTATCTGACGCGCATGGACCTACAAGCCGGGACGCGCGAACGCGTCGCATTCTGCCCCGGTTTTCTGCGCGGGCTGTCCTTCCATGACGGTCATGCCTTTGTCGGCCTCTCGCTGCCGCGCCGCGATGGCGTCTTTTCCGGCCTCAACCTTCAGAACGAGCTCGACGGCAGAAAGGCCGAAGCGTGGTGCGGGCTCCAGATCATCAACACCGCCAATGGCGATATCGTGGAATGGCTTCGGCTTGAGGGCGGGATCAAGGAACTGTTCGACGTCAGGGTCCTGCCCGGCGTGAAATGCCCGATGGCACTGCCGACCTTCGGCCCTGAACTCGCCAGCTTCATCACCATCGAAGAACCCGACCGGCCGCTCAGCGAGCGCGGGTGGCATTGAGATGGCTCTCTGCAAACATGGGCCAGGAAAGCGGCCTGAGGACAGGCTGAAAGCGACATGGTCTCTGATTTCATTTTTGGAACGCATAGCAAGGAGCCTCCGCCTTGCTGTTGGGATGACGCAGCCCGCGGGAATGCACATCAACAAGGTCTTGAAGGGATATGAACCGAGGGCCCAAATCGTGATGAGTTCACATTCACTAAAACTCCACTTTTACAACGGCTTACAGCTCCGTCGCATCAGCAAAGCCCCCAATCTGAGGCCGGATGCCGTTAGCTCGGAATTGACTTCGCGATGTACTTTGTTGTGATGGGAGACTTCCACGCATCGGATTGCGTCCATAGATGAAACAGGTCTCACCGGACGTTGGACGATCCTCTTCTGGTGACTTAACACCCGTCATCATGGTTCGCTTCAGCTAGCTCTCATACCTTCGCGGTCGAATAAGTGGACCTTGGTGACATCGGGCAACAACTTCAGCACATCGCCCGGTCGGGCTTCGATCCGCTCACGGAAAATGCCGACAATCTGCTCATCGCCAAGGCGAAAGATGACCTGCGTTTCGGATCCGGTGGGCTCGACAACGACGACTTCGGCAGGCAAGCCGTTCGGATCAAGGGCGATGTTTTCAGGCCGTATCCCGTAGACAGCAGCTTCGCGTTTATCCGCAAGGGGAAGCTCGTGATCGCCCGAGATGCGGAAGCCGCTGTCGGTGACCGTGCCGCGGATGAAGTTCATCGATGGCGAACCGAGGAAGCCGGCAACGAACATGTTGGCCGGATGGTCATAGAGCTCCAGCGGCGCGCCCACCTGTTCAATTTGGCCATCCTTCATCACGACGATCTTGTCGGCCATGGTCATCGCCTCGATCTGATCGTGGGTGACATAGATGATCGTCGTTTTCATCCGCTGATGAAGCTCCTTGATCTCGGCGCGCACCTGCACGCGCAGCTTGGCGTCGAGATTGGAAAGCGGTTCATCGAAGAGAAAGACCTGCGGATCGCGCACGATCGCGCGACCCATCGCGACGCGCTGCCGCTGTCCGCCGGACAATTCGCGCGGACGGCGTTCAAGAAGCGCGCCAAGGCCGAGAATATCTGCGGCCTGACGGACCTTTGCATCGATTTCCGCCTTGGGAACGCGCTTCATCTTCAGCGCGAAGGACATGTTTTCCGCAACCGTCATGTGCGGATAGAGGGCATAGTTCTGGAACACCATGGCGATATCGCGATCCTTAGGCGCGAGATCGTTCACAACCCGATCGGCGATCCGGATCTCGCCAGAGGATATGTCTTCCAGTCCCGCGATCATGCGCAGAAGTGTCGACTTTCCGCAACCGGACGGTCCGACGAGGATGACGAACTCCCCGTCCTCGATCTCGACGGAAACCTGTTTCAGCGCCTCGTAGGCGCCGTAAAATTTACCAACTGTGTCGATGTTCATTTCAGCCATTTAAATCTCCCCGGGCTGTCCGGCTATTTGCCTGCAAGCGCGCCGCCGACGCCGCCGATGCTGAAGAAACGATTGAGAAATGCGAAAACCAGAACCGGCGGCAGCAGCATGATGACGGCACAGGCCATCACCGGGCCCCAGTCGGTCTGGTTCTGCTGGAAGAAGGTCTGAAGTCCGATCGGCAGAGTGAAGTTGGAATCAGACCGGAGAAAGACCAGCGCGATCAGGTAGTCATTCCAGGCCAGAAGGAAGCTGTAGATCGCCGTGGACAGGATTCCAGGCAGCGAATTGCGCAGCACGATGCGCACGAAGGCGCTCAACACCGAGCAGCCGTCGATCCAGGCTGCCTCCTCAAGCTCCTTCGGTATCGTGTCGAAATAGGCCGACATCATCCAGCAGGCGACCGAAACCGACGTCGCCACGTAGATGATCGCCACGCCGGCAAGCGTGTCCACGAGATGAACAGCGGCGAACATGACGAAAAGCGGAATGACGAAAACCACAACCGGGAAAGACTGGATGACGAAGATACTCATCGCGTAGATCGAGACGATCCCCCCCTTGGCCCGGGAAAGAACATAGCCTGCAGGCGCAGCGACAAGCAGCGACGCCACCGTGGCGAACAGGGCGACCGAAAGACTGTTGACCGTCCAGGTCAATACGTTGGTATTGACGAGAATATACCGGAAATTGTCGAGCGTCGGACCAACGATGTCCGAATAGAGCCGCGGGCGCAGCGACAACCAGAACACCGCCAGGATCGGCGTAAGAAGGATGGCCGTGATCACCATGGCGAACAGAAGCCGGATCAGCCCCATCATGGCGCGCTGCCGCGCCTTTTTGGAAACAGGAGGGACAACACTCATGAAACGCTCGACTTTCTGATGAGATTGAACAGGCAGAGCGAGAGAACAGCCAGCACCGTGGTGATGACAAAAGTAATGGCGATGCCATAACCCGGCTGGAAATCCTGGAAGACGGTGCGATAGGCCATCACCACCAACGAGCTCGTGGCGTTGACCGGCCCGCCGCCCGTCAACAGGAAGATCGTCGGAAAGTCATTCACGGAGAACATCGTCATAAGGATCCAGCTGATATAGGTGGACCGCGCCGTCATGGGCAGGATCATGTGGACCAGCAGGTTCCACGAACCGGCGCCGTCAACCCGAGCTGCCTCGATCGCGCTCTGGTCAACCGTTTCAAGCGCGCCTGCGGCCATCATCATCATGAAGGGATAGCTGATCCATATTTTGAACACGCAGACTGTGATCACTGCCATGGTCGGATCGGCCAGGAACATAACCGGCCCGAAGCCGAGAGCCTCTGCCAGTTGCGGCATGATGCTGTTCCGGGTGGCAACCAGCCAGTTCCAGCCCATCGCTGTCACGACGATCGGCACGATCCATGGCAGCAACAGCAACACCCGGAAAATGGCGCTTCCTGGAAAACGGGTTTTCAAAAACAGAGCTAGCCCAAAACCGACGACCCAACTGCCGAACACGCCGCATATGGCGAACAGAACGGTGAAGCGCAGTGACTTCCAGAAAAGCGGGTCCCGGAAAACACGAATGTAGTTTTCGGCGCCAACGAAATCGCCGAGCTTCAGAAGGCCCCCGTCGTGAACGGACTGCACCGCCGCGACGACAACCGGATAACCGTTGACCAGCGCCATCAGCAGGATCGATGGCAGGGCGAGCCCTGCCATCGTCAGCCGGCGGCGGCGTGCGGTGGACGTGTCTTGAAACAACATTGACATTGCGCTGTCGCCATATCCTGTCTTGTCAGTTCATGATTTTCTCTAGCTGCCCCTGCAGATCCTCAAGCAGCTTGCGGGAATCCGACTTACCCTCAACGATGCGCTGGGCAAAAGTTGCCGTCGCGTTTCCGCCGTCGACGGCATTGAGCGCGCCGAACGCTTCATTGGATTGGGCCGCGATGGTCTTGCCGTGTGGCTGCCACTCGTTGATTGCAAGGACAAGCTTCGGATTGTTCTGAATGACAGGGAGGTCGGCGATACTTCTCTTGACCGGGAGATCGGTGATCACGCCGGTTTCCCAATAGGCCTTGATATTGTCGAGGTAGTACTCGAGGAAGGCTTCCGAGGAATCCTGCGAGGGGGTCGTATCGAACATCATCAGGGGATTGAGGTAGTAGACCGTTCCCTTCTCCCCATGCGGCCCGAGAATCGGATTTGCGAGCTGGAGATCATCCCGCTCGTTTTCCGGAACGATCCGGTCCATGCCAGTCTGCCCG
Source organism: Martelella sp. FLE1502 (assembly GCF_053484255.1). Lineage (NCBI taxonomy): Bacteria > Pseudomonadati > Pseudomonadota > Alphaproteobacteria > Hyphomicrobiales > Aurantimonadaceae > Martelella > Martelella sp. FLE1502. Next base: position 106,834 of record NZ_JBAKFQ010000003.1, on the reverse strand, counting down.
AAGCCCATGGCGATATGTCCGTTAATCCAGTCGGTTTCAACATTGTCGCTGCTGTAGCTGATCGCGTAGGGATCGATGATTTTCTTGGCAACGCACTCCTTCAGAAAATCAAGGGTCTCGATATTGCGGTCGTTGACGCAGTCAAGCGAACCGTCCTCAGCGAAAAAACCGCCGCCATTGTTGATCATCAAAGCGGAAATCGTGTGCTTTGCGTCGGTGGTCGTCGAACTGGCCGCAAGGCCAAGCCCCACAGCACCGATCTTCGCCAGCTTCTCGCCGGCGGCAATGTAGCTGTCCCAATCCGTCGGCACGTCGGCTCCGGCCTTTTCGAGCAACGACCGGCGATACCACAGCACTCTCAGATCCATCGTCCAGGGCATGGCGGCAATGCCGTCATGCGTCGTCATTGCATCAAGCACCCCGGGGAGAAAATCGTTCTTGCCCGCGGCATCCAGCTTCGAGACCAGATTGTCGGCGGGGATCATGACCCCCTGTTCCATGAAATAGAACGGCAGAAAGGCCGCGCCGGAACTCACGGCCGGAGTCGTGCGCGAGGCGGCGGCCGAGGTGAAGGTCTGATACCAGTTTGCCCAGGGAATCGATTGATAGCTGACTTCGCCAAGTCCGGCTGCGGGCTCATAGGCAAGCGCGACTTTCCGAGCAGCATCGGTGTAGCCGGACGCGCCCCAGACCATGTCCCAGAATGTGATTTCCTCCGCGCCGAAGGCCAGGGATGGCAGTCCGGCGGCGCCGATCGCGGCCGCGCTGCCAGCCAGAAAGGTACGGCGTTTCATTCGCATAAAGTCGTTCATGTTCTCCTCCTCATTGAACGAGCGCTCTCAACAATGCTGCGCCGCCGGGATCAATCCGGGAACGCAGCGATAATCTCGGCAAACAGCCGAAGATCCTCGGCAGCATCCTCAAGCGAGGTCTCCACGGCCGAACCGCTTTCGATCGCCTGATGGAATGCCTGCCATTGACTGGTATAAGGATCGCGATAGGTCGGACGACCGATCACGGTATCGAGTGTCTCTCCGACAGTGCTCTTTGTCGTCAGCGTCGTCGGGAGATGGCGGATGAAGGGCGTGTCATAATCGAGCCTGTGCCGCTTGTCGCCAGCGAAGATTTCGATGTAGGCGTCGAAATCACCGACCTTGTCCACTCCCATCTCGAATGTCGCGGCGAAGTTACCGTAATCGAGAAGCGCACTGACGAAAACGCCTCCGCTTTTCTGGGTGGCCCCCGCCACTCTTTTCGGGCTGCCCACCAGACCGCGCAGCGCCGACAGGTCATGGGAGCCCAGCCCGCAAAGCATCCGGTAGGCCGAGACATGGGCGCTGCCGACGGAACCCAGCGCTTCAGCCACTTGTGCTGCCGCCCTCGCCTTGCGTTCATCCAGTTGGACCTGCGTGAGATCGTTTGCCGAAACAACCTTTTCGGTCTGATCGAGGAAGTAGCTGTTTGGACCGATGATATCCCGCACTGCGATATGGCGTATGTCATCGCGGGCCGGCATATTCGTCAGCAGTGAGCGGTAGGCTCCGGCGTAGCGGCGCATGTAGCCCACCATCGCGATGCGACCAGAGGCGTCCCGGGCAGCTTTGATGCGATCCAGGTCGGAAAGCGTCAGGCAGACGGGCTTTTCGATCAGCACATGGCAACCGGCGGTGAGCGCATCGACAGCGCAATCGGCGTGATATTCATCACTGTTGACCACAGCAACGACATCGAGATTTTCATTGCCGAGCATGGTCTGATGATCGGTATAACGACGCGCTCCGGGGAACCGCGCGCCGACAATCTCGACCAGGTTCGGCGAAATATCGCAAAGTGCAGTGATTTCGAAATGGTCGCCCAGTTCCTTGAGGACCGGGAGATGAACCACCTGGGCGACCATTCCGAGGCCGATAATTCCAACTTTCTGCTTTGTCACGCTAGCATTCCATTATCTGCTGATTTGTACTAGGCGCCGGAGCGCAGCATGCGGGCCAGATAGGCATGGCTGTTTGCGGCGAATGCGAAAGGATCGGCGGGGTTGTCATGCTCGACGACCATGTAATCGGCTCCGAAGCGACGCGCCTGCTTCCACAGTTTCGGCCAGCCGAGGATTCCCGTCCCGACATCGCACCACCCGTCCTCGTCGGCTTTTTCCCCTTCGGGCGCCTGATCCTTGACATGGGCGGCATTGAGGATGGAGGCGTAGCGTTCCATGAAGGCGACCGGATCAGCTCCTCCGCGGAAGATCCAGGCAATATCGGCCTGCCACGAGAGCGGCGTTCCCTTGGCGCCGGCGAAGAGGTTCGCCAACGCCGTTTCTCCGTTGTCCAGTACCTCGAATTCCCAGAAATGGTTGTGGTAGCCGAGCGTGATGCCGTTTGCGGCCAAACGCGTCGCCACCTCGCCGAGTTCGCGACCGAGCGAACGCCAATGATCCGCATTGCCAACGCGCTCGGCCTCCGAAAAGGCGGGCATATAAAGCCGTGTCATGCCGACCTGGCCGCAGGCGTCCACTGTTTCGCTGAGCCGGGTGCGCAGATCGGCCATGCCGATATGCCCGCTCGGGGCCGACAGATTGTTTTCGGCAAGGCCCGCTTTCAGGCGCTCGATATCATGAAGATGAGCGCCGATCGGCTCCACGAGCCGATATCCGGCGCGGGCAGCCGCTGCAAGCTGCGCTTCCAGGTCGCCGAGATGACGCAAACTCCACAGCTGGAGTGAAAGAATTGTTTCGAAATCGGCTTCCTGGCCGGAACCCATGGCATCAACGCTGGCCATAAATACAACCCCTGGTTGCCATGCGGACACACCTCCGCATGCGCCGTCTCAACAAAAACGGCGAGAAAATCAAACCTTGTGCGCAAAGCCGCGCCTATATGGAAATCTTGTGGATTTCCTCCTTCCAAACGGCGACCTCCTCGTCGCCGGATCACCAATCCCCTGTTTCGAGGGTTTGCGCAATCGATTGCGCTGTTGTAAATGCGCAATCGATTGCGCGCAAGTCGAAAATCACAAAAATCGACAGGTATTTTTGTTGCCAACGGGAATTCGATAAGGCAGTAGAAGGAAATACCCCCTTGTTTTGAGGGGAAAACGGACGGTTTCGGATCAGCTCCGGCCCCACGACAGGAAGAGCATTGGCCCGTCAGCACGACACATCGCGTAACAGCTTGCAGAAGCATCAACCGCGCCGCTCGCCCACGATTGCCGACATCGCTAAACTGGCCGGTGTCTCACCTTCGACCGTCAGCCGCTCGCTCGCCGGCAATGAACGGATCGGCAAGGAAACGAGAAGGCGCATCGCCGACGTGGCGCGAGATCTGGGTTACTCGGTTAACCGGCACGCACGCTCGCTAAGGATGCAACGAAGCGGCATTCTTCTGGTCCTCATTCCGGAGATTGCCAATCTCAACAGCTCAGACCTTTTGATGCAGATAGACAGAATCGCCCATGAGCGCGGTTACGACATTCGGATCGGTCACACCAGCGTGGACGCCGGCAGGGTGGATCGGCAGGCCGAGGAGCTCTTTACGGGCGGCATCGACGGCATCGTGCTAACATCCGACTACTGCCCGACCAGCATTTCCCAGCGTCTGGCCGCTGGCGAAGTGCTTCCGGTGGTTCGAACGCTCAGCCCGACGGGGCCGGACGAGCGCATTGTGGGCGTTCAGATCGATGAGGAGGCAGCAGCCTTCGACGCGGTGAGCCATCTCGTTAAACGCGGTTACCGCCGGATCGCCCATCTTGCGGGTTCTCCCGGAGTTCTGGTTTCCCGCTTACGTATCGACGGCTGGCGACGCGCCCTTGCGGAAGCGGGTTTGCCGCTATCCGATGAGATCATCGGAGAAGGATTTTCCGTGGATGACGGGCGGCGCGCAGCCAAAGCCCTGTTAGCCGGAGACGATTATCCCGATGCCGTATTCTGCGCGAACGACCTGTCTGCCTACGGGCTGATGTCCGAGCTTCAGGCCAACGGGGTCAAAATTCCGCAAGACATTGCAGTGGCGGGTTTCGACGACCTCAGCTTTTCCAGTCTGTTTTCGCCGCCCCTGACCACGGTCCGCCTGCCCAGACGCGAAATGGCGGAAGCTTCCGTGCGATACCTCGTTGACCTGATCGACGGAAAGGCAACGCCGTCGCCGGACTATATTCCGCATCAGCTCATCATCCGCAAAAGCTCCGGAGACCGAAAATGAAACACGAGAAGCTTAACTGTTGACCGGGAACGGCCTTGGCGTGGTCTGATACTCTCTTGAGAAAATGGGCTTGTCGCTTCATGCTTGAAAGTAGCGCCGCACTAGAGCCCTTCAGGCTCTCGAATTGGACGAGGGACGAAAGGGGTACAGGTCAGGGGCCACAAACTGTCAGGCGGTTTCCGAATGACCAGATTGGCAAAGCGGACATTGACCTACATTGCGTGCGGCGGCACTCACGGCCCACAGTGGACCTTCTTGTCATCCGCAGCCAACGACCGCAAGGAGCGATACCCGGTGTATTCGTTCGAGGCCGCAAAGCCAGAGCGGAGAGATGGGTAAAAGGGCAGTTTTCTCCGCCCTCACCCTTTGTTTCTTATACTGATTATTCGGCAAGGCTGGCCCGAACGGCTTCAAGGCCGGGCTTGCCATCGACGGTTTGGACGCCATCAAGCCAGCTTTCGAGAGTTTCCGGGTGCTCCTGCAGCCAAGTCCGTGCGGCATCTTCAGGATTGGCGTCATTGTCGAGAATTTCGCTCATGACAACGCTGAGGCCCTCTATGGTGAAGCGCAACTGCTTAAAGAAGCGGGTGGCGTTCGGGCATTGTTCGACATAGCCGGGGCGCAGCCCCGTCCAGACCTTCGCGCTACCGTAATTTGGACCGAAATAATCGTCTCCACCGCCCAGATATTCCATGTCGAAGCGTGTATTCATCGGATGCGGTGACCATCCGACAAATACGATGGGCTCGTTTCTCCTTACTGCACGCTCCACGGCGGACAGCATCGCGCTCTCGCTTGATTCCACCAGATTGAACCTGTCGAAACCGAATGCGCCCTCTTCCTGCATCTGGACGATGACGTTGTTGCTATCGTTGCCGGGTTCCAGCCCGTAAATGTTTCCGTCAAGTTCGTCGTGGAAATTCTCGATGTCGGCGAAGTTCTGCAAGCCGGCTTCATAGGTGTATTGCGGAACGGCGAGCGCGTACTGGGCTCCGACGAGATTGTACCCGACATTCAGGATTGCACCGGACTCGATGTACGGATTCAGGGTTGCGTCGGAGTTCGGCGTCCAGCTTGCAAGAAAGACGTCGACATTACCGGCTTGCATGCCCTCCAAAAGCACACCGAGCGACAGAAAGTCGATTTCTGGCTCATAGCCAAGGCCCTTCAGAACATTCGTGACAAACCCATTCTGGGCCGCGTTGTCGGTCCATCCGCCGTCGGCGATCGTGATGTTCGTGCAGACATCGGGGACCTGCGCGGCGGCGATCTGAGGCAGCAGGAAGGCTGCTGCGGACATACCTAATAGTTTGATCTTCATGGTGTACTCCTTCATCGGTTGGCGAGATAGTCGAGACGGATCTTGCCGTGCAGCTCCGCGAGGTCGCCGCGGTGATAGAAGCCTCGCCCAAGAGCGACGGGGTTCAGTGGAGCGAGGTCTGTTTTGGCGGTGCTGCGAAATTCCACGTGACCGAGCCCGGACATCTGGGTCGACTCTCCAACCTCCTCCGAGCAATACTCGACGAGTTGCTTGATCGCAGGGCCCGGGCCGTCGGCGCGCGGAATAATCTTCAGGTTCAAGTTCGGCGTGATGTCGGGAAGCTCACCCGGAGTGGCCAGAGCATCCCAGGTCGTGGACAATCGCATCAGGATCGCGCCCTCCTTGACGACCTCACAAACACGAACGTTTTCATGATCGGAAAAGCTGATCTCGGCGAACTCCTTCGCGACGCCCCAGCGCTCGCGGCCGGCGCAGATGGCGGTCACGTTGTTCAGGAAGAGGTGCGAATTGTACCAGACGGGCTCACCGTCGAGCGTGCACTTGAGATGGATGCCCGCTTCGTTGAATGGCCCGTATGACGACATTGGGATCTTCAGCGCGATACCGATCGCGGCGCCGCTGGGATCGGCGACAAGCGGCTTGGGAAGGTGGGCGGCGGCCACTTCAGGATCGACTGTCATCTCGACGAACTGGGTCTCGATGCCGCGGTAGAAGGTGGGGATCGCGGGATAGGTTTGACGGTGGGAAGGCAGGACATCGCCTTCGTTCACCTCCAGGCTGCGGGAACTACCGGTCGTTCGGTCCTTCATGAGAATTGTCCTCTCTTTTCTTGTTTGAATGGGTCATGCGCCGAAGCTCCGCGACCACATCCTCCCGCTCCTCATCGCTGAGGATGGGGATCGAGAGGATCTCGTTGATCCAGAGACCGTCGGCGGCAAGACGGACGATGTGGGCGATGACGGGCGGGATGCCGCTATTGTTGAGTGCGGCGCGCCAGTCCGGCTGGCGGTCGCTGAGCGGCTTGAGGAGCGCCTTGTCATTGGCAACGGCTGCCATCACCGCGACCGACAAGCGGCTATAGGAGCCGACAGCGGCATCTTCCTTGGTGAGGCAGGCCTCGAGGAAGCCGCGCGGCCAGGCGCCCGGAGCGGTATCTGGATCGTCGGGCCGGGGAAGCCTGTTTTCGGTCACCTCGACGAACGCTTCGACCATCGCCGAGAGCAGATCCTCTTTCGACTTGAAGTGGTAGAGAAGTCCGCCCTTGCTGACGCCGGCCTCCTTGGCGACCGCCTCCAAAGTCAGGGACTGGATCCCCTTGTTCGTGGCCACTCGGGCCGCGGCCTGCAGAAGTTCTCTCTTGGTGTTTCGTGCCAATGGTCGTTTCCTTTTGTGGGTTTTACTAAACCGTCTGGACGGTACAGTCAATGTTCTAATGGCGCTTTGCCGTCAGTCTGAAATACTCTTGGAAAGATTTGATTGGCGGCTCGAGGAGAACGTACCCTATCCGCTCTTGGCGACTATCGCGAAAGAAATCGGCGTCACCGCGCGTGAAGCAGAGGCGGATCACGGACCTGCCAACGGCGGCGCAAAAACCAGCCACTAGGCGGAGCCAAAATCAGCCACTTTGGCCTGCTTCGCCACATTTTTTGAAGGGTTTCAGCCAGCCACTCGAGCACGGCTTTTGGTGAGACGGTAGCTGCAACCGTTCCCTTCGAGAATGTTGACGCTGTTGAGCAGAACGCTGGTCAGTCGCTCCGAACCCAGGATTTCCGACCGTTCGTCAAAGAGCAGATCAGTGGTGATCAGGATGGTATCCCTCGCCCCACGGGCCATCGGATTGGTGTTTGGCCCGGAGCTAGAACAAAACCTCAATCGCGGACTGCTGATCTATGACAACAATTTTATCGCGATGATCGCCAGCAACTGGATTGCGATGGTGATATTCGCCATCGTCGCAGTTCTGATTCTGTGGCAGATCGCGGCGCCGCTATTGCGCCGCCGCGATGAAAGCGCTTCGTGATGGACGCGCACGATAAAGATCAGATGCCGGAAGCCTGATAGCGATCTCGTAGGCCTGCCTGGTTTTATATAGGAACAGCAACAGCGCCGTGGTTTTCGCCGTTAGACGGCGCTATCGAGGCTTTTCAGGACCTCCGCGCTGTCATGCTCCGGCAGGTCGCCGATATCGGCCTGCCTGGCGTCGAGTTTGGCAAGCATCGTCTTGAAGACGTCGCCATAGGCGGGGTCGTTTGCGACGTTGAAGAGCTCCATCGGGTCGTTGTCGCAGTCGAACAGTTCCCATTCCGGCGGCGCATCGTTTTCGCGCGCGCCATCCTGGCCCAGCGCCTTGTTGTACCAGTAGATCAGCTTGTAGCGCTGATCGCGCACGCCGTAATGCGCCCAGGCTTCGTGAATCTCGTCATTATGCATCCAGTAGCGGTGATAGGCGAGTTGATCCCAGCCTTCGGGCGTCTCGCCGCGCAGCATCGCGCGCATCGAGGTGCCCTGCATGTAGCTTGGCACTTCCACACCCGCCCAGTCGAGGAAGGTCGGGGCGAAGTCGACATTGCAGGCGATATCGCGTGAGGTGCGGCCGGCCGCGATCTCCGCCGGATAGCGGCACAGGAACGGCATCTGGTAGCTTTCCTCATACATGAAGCGCTTGTCAAACCAGCCATGCTCGCCGAGGAAGAAGCCTTGGTCGGAGGTGTAGATCACCACCGTGTTCTCGGCGAGGCCCAGCGCATCGAGCTTATCCAGCATCCGCCCGACGCCGTCGTCGATCGCCTGGACGGTGCGCAGATAGCGCGACATATAGCGCTGGTATTTGAATTCGGCGAAGGCCTTGGGGTCGTCGAAGGTGAAGGTCTTGCCGGTCTCCGCGCAGATCACGGAGATGGTCTCGCCGTTCTTCAGTTCGGGGATCTTGCGCGCCGGCCAGCCCTCGACCATCAGCTCGCCGGCGATTTCGGCGCCGCCCTCCGGCTGGACGAGGCCGAGATCCTCATAAAGCATGTCGGACTTGATGCGCATTTTCGCGGCCGCGGCCGCTGCGGCGCGGTTCTCATAGGTGTCCTCGAAGGTCGGCGGCAGCGGAATGCTGCCCGGTTCGTGGATATCCCTGTAGCGCGGATGATACTGCCAGTTGCGGTGCGGCGCCTTGTGGTGGCACATCAGGAAGAAGGGCTCGTCCTTGTGGCGCTCGATGAAATCGACGGACATGTCGGTGATGATGTCGGTTGCATAGCCCGGCACCCGCCGGTAGCCATCGGCGAAATGAAAGCCCGGATCCCAGTAATCGCCCTGCCCCGGCACGACCGCCCACTCGTCAAAACCGGTCGGCTCGTGGGCCGGGCCTTCACCGAGATGCCATTTGCCGAAGATCGCGGTCGCGTATCCGCCGGCCTTCAAGGCCTTGGCAACATTGGGCAGACGGTTGTCGATATGGGTCGAAAGCGTCGTCACGCCGTTCACATGGTTATGCGTTCCCGTCAGGATCGCCGCGCGCGACGGGGTGCAGATCGAGTTGGTCACATAGGTCGCATCGCTCCGTACGCCTTCATTGGCCAGCCGGTCGAGGTTCGGCGTGTTGTTGATGCCGGCGCCATAGGCCGAAATGGCCCGCGAGGCATGGTCGTCGGACATGATGAAGATGATGTTGGGGCGGGTCATTTCGGCTCCTGATGCATGAAGTCACGGGGCGGCGGCACTGGCCGCCCCGTGGTAAGTCTTATTCGGCGTAAAGCTTGCCCAGATAGAATTCCGATGCCGGCAGCGGGTTCTCGATCTTGCCGAAATCGGCATAGAGCCCGGCAAGCGTATCGAACCAGTTGTCAACCTTGCCGTCGCGGGTCAGCTGCTCCAGTTCCTCGCTCGACGGCAGCTTTGCGAGCTTGGATTCCGCCAGCAGCGGCTCGGCCGGCACGTTCAGGAACGAGGCGGTGATTTCAACCGACCTTTCCGGGTTCTCGCGGCGGAAGTCGATCGCTTCCTTGATAACCGCATCCACCTTCTTGATAACCTCGGCATCGCCGGCCTTGGCATCGCTGACGATGAAGCTCGACGGGAACGCGATATCGGGGAAGAAGTCCTCGTTGGAGCTCAGCTCCTTGAGGTCCGGAACGCGCTTCTTGATGACGTCGACGAAGGGGTACCAGATACCGGCCGCATCCACCTGCCCCGACGCAAAGGCCGTCACGACGGTCGAGGGATCCATCGGGATCACGTCGATATCGTCGAGCGTCATGCCCGCCTTTTCGAGTGCCAGACGCAGCAGCATGTCGCCGGATGTTCCTTCCGGCACGCCGACCTTCTTGCCCTTCAGATCGGCAATGCTGTCGATGCCCGGCTGGGCGATCACGCGGTCGGTATAACCGAGCGCGTTGACAGCGATGACCTTGGCCTGGCCGCTGGCCGGCAGCCAGAGCGCGCCGGGACCGATATAGGCGAAATCGAGCGAGCCGGCATTGAGCGCCTGCACCTGGATCGGGCCATTGGTGAAGACCTTGAGGTCTGCCTCAAGGCCGTGCTTGGCCCAGAGATCCTCTTCGGTGGCGATGGCCGCAACGCTCGTTCCGAAATAGTCGGCGATATAGCCCATCCGGATCTTGTCGAGTTCCTCGGCGCTGGCCGGGCCGGACAGGGCAGCCGCGGCAACCGCGGCCATGAGTACCAGTTTCTTCAGCATGATTTTTCCTCCGTTTTGCTCATGCCGCCTGTTGGGACCGGTCATAGACCGCCCGCCAGACATTGTTTCTGATCTCGGTGAATTCAGGCGACAGCCGGATTTCCTCGTTGCGCGGAAACGGCAGATCGACATTGATGATTTCCTGCAGGCGCCCGGGGCGGGCCGCAAGAACGACAACGCGGTGGGCGATGTAGACGGCCTCGTCGACATCATGGGTGATGAACATGACGGTCCGCCTGTCCTTGGACCAGGTGTCGAGCAACTGGTCCTGCAGCTTGACCCGCGTCAGCGCATCGAGCGCGCCGAAAGGTTCATCCATCAGCAACACGCTGGGATTGACGGCATAGGCCCTGGCAATGGCGCAACGCTGCTTCATGCCGCCGGACAGCGTCTTGGGATAGGCCTCGGCGAAATCCTTGAGCCCGACGAGATCGAGGTAATGCAGCGCCCGCTCGCGGCGCTGTTCCCGACCCATGCCCTGCAGCTTCAGGCCGAACTCGACATTCTTGATCACGGTCAGCCAGGGAAACAGCGCATATTGCTGGAAGATGACGCCGCGATCAGGACCGGGGCCGTTGACCGCCTTGCCATTGACCAGGCATTCGCCGGAGGTGACGCCTGTGAGCCCCGCCACGATGTTCATCGCCGTCGACTTGCCGCAGCCCGACGGCCCAACCACGGTGACGATCTCGCCATCGGCGATATCCAGCGTCAGGTCCCTGAGCGCCACAAACGACTTGTCGCCTTCGCCGAACGACTTGCTCACGTTGCGAAATGCGATCTTGGGATCTGGATCAGTCATGATGGATTCTCTCCTGCCAGTGGGTCAGGCGCTCTTCGGCACGCACGACAATGCGGTCCATGATCAGGCCTAGAATGCCGATGGCGATTAGGCTGACGAAGATCGTCGGCAGATCGTAGTAGAGCTGTGCCTGTTGCATGCGGAAGCCAAGGCCGGATTGCGCGGCGATCAGTTCCGCGGCAACCACGGTCGCCCAGGCCGAACCGAGACCGATGCGAAAGCCCACCAGAATGAACGGCGTCGACGCGGGAATGATGACCTGGGTGAAGATTACCCGGTCGCCGGCGCCAAGTACCCGCGCGGCATTGATATAGGTCCGGTCCACGCTGATCACGCCCTGATAGGTCGACACGACGGAGGACAGGAAGGCGGCGAGAAAGATCACGAAGATCTTCGGCTTCTCGTCGATGCCGAGCGTGACGATCGCCAGCGGAATGATGGCGAGCGGCGGGATGACGCGGAAAAACTGGATCCACGGATCGATGATCGCCCGGGCGATCTTGTACCATCCCATGAGAAAGCCCACGGGGACAGCGATCAGCGAACCGATGAGAAAGCCGATCAGCACGCGGCGAAGGGAAGCGAACATATCCATCCACAGCTGGCCGGAAATGGCGAGCTCGATCATGCGCTGAAAAACCGTCAGGGGCGTCGGCAGCACGGATACGCCGGAGGCCGTGGCAAGCCACCACAGCCCGATGCCGCAGGCAAAGGACAGGATTCCCCAGAGAAGTTTCGGCGAGCGGAACACGAAGTCCCGTCGCGGTTCGGCAATATCGAGGTCTTTTGCGACGCTCATGCGTTCCTCCCGTGGCCGACCTTAAACGCGCGCAGATTGCCGGTGAGACATCCGCGCGGCGGCCAAGGGGCCGTTTGAATAAAGAAATTGTTCAAGCGCGACGCCGGCCGCGCCCTGCACGCCGACCGGCTCGTCGAGACTTGTGCGTTCGATCGCAAGCTTCAGCCGCTGCTGCGGCATCACGCGTGGCGGCAGATCCCGTCGCAGATCCGCGAAGAACCGCTCGGGCGCACCGTTGAAATCGCCGCCCAGCACGACCCGCTCCGGACCGAAAAGGGTGACGGTCGTGGACATGGCCTGAAGCAGATACTCGTAAAGCAGCGACCATTCCGGCCGCTCCATGGCGGCCGCAACCAATGCTGACCGGCGAAGATCGGGACGACCGAGAAGCGCGCTCAGCGGCTCTTCCGAGAAGAAACGTTCAAGACAGCCGCGCCCGCCGCATCGGCAGGGCCGTCCGCCAGGCTCCACGACGATGTGGCCAATCTCGACGACGCTGCGCCGCTCGGCGGCTCCGGTCTGCACGAAACCGCCGCCAATGCCTTTGCCAAGCAGAAGATAGAGAATGCTTTCCGCCGCGCGGCCGGCTCCGTAGCATGCCTCGGCCATCGCCATCGCTGTGGCGTTGTGCTCCAGCACGACCGGAAGACCGAGCGATTGCTCGAACGCCTCCGCAAAGGCAATCCCTTTCCATCCCGTCAGCACGGAATGCGTATTGACGCGTCGGGCCGGGTCGACGCCACCGGGAACGCCGACGCCGACACCGAGGATTTGGTTGAAAGGAAGGGCACCGTCGCGAAGAACGTTGCGGGCGAGATCCGAAACGCGCGCGATCAAATCGTCGACGGGTTCCGTCAGATCGTAGTTGATGCTTCGCGTGTGGGAAAGATTGAGCGCCGCATCCGACAGCGCGATATGGACCCGCCCTGCTCCCAGATGAATGCCGAGAACATGACGAGCCGCGGGACAGATTTCCACGGTTGTCGCGGGCCGCCCGATGCTGAACGCGCCAGAGGGATCGCACTCGCGCACCAAACCTTCGCGGATCATCTGCGTCATGATTTTCGTGACGCCCGCGGACGAAATGCCGGTCACGCGCGACAGCTCGGCCCGCGACATCGCGCCTTGGTCACGCAACCTTGTCAGTATCTCCCCGCTTCCGCTCCTCACGGTGCCTCCCGTATTTAATTTCCTTACTTAGTGAAATAAGAGAGCGGGACTGTCAACTCTGAATCCGTTGAAGCGAGAGCAATCCCCTAAATCCGGGCGATGAAGCTTTTCAGCCGACCAGATCGCATACTTTGAGGAAGAACCGTTTGAAGTATTGAGCAACACATGGCGTGAAGAAACGCCTTGCGCCTCGAGCCGGAAGCCCCGCCCGTTGCTTGAAGGCCAGCAGGACCTGCTGGCGGGCCGGGAAGTCACGCACCCGCTCAATCCCGCTGAACAGGCGAGCGCTGCGGCATCGCGCCGGCGGACATCGACGCATCGCAACATTTGCAATCCACGCTTCGTACACAGTAGAAGCTGCCCATGCGCACTGAGGACCGGGACGAAGGCCATGCTTGATTACGTAACCCATCTGTTCCGGCTGAAGGCCATTATCGAGGAAGGCAGCCTCGGACGGGCGGCTAGGCGGCTCAATGTCACCCAGCCGGCGCTATCGCGCTCGGTCTCCCAGCTCGAGAAGCATTTCGGCCAGCCGATCCTCATCCGCCATTCCCGCGGGGTCGAACCAACGCCATTCGGCGAACGGGTGCTTTCCTCGGCGCTCGGCATCGAACGCCACTGGCACCTTGCCGAAAAGCTGCTGCAGACCGATCCGGCCGAGGGCAAGACCTCGATCAGGATCGGCGCCGGGCCGATCTGGCGCGGCGCGATCCTGCCCGAGTTCGTCAACCAGCTTCAGAAGGATTTTCCCAAGGTCGTATTCGAACTGCTCAGCATCGAGCCGCGCGGCAGCCTGCGGGACCTGAAGGAGGGTCGCCTCGATTTCATCTTCACCGGCGTCGACCTCACGCCGGGCGGGGAGCCCGGCATATCGGTCATGCCCTTTGCCCGGATCCTCGCCAATGTGGTCGGCCGCAAGAACCACCCGATCTTCCGGCATCGCGGCCCGGACGGCACGATCGCGCCGATCCGGCTGCTCGATTTTCCCTGGGTCGTCTACAGCGCGATGCCGAACTATCGCGACATGATGCGCCATGCGATCTATGAGCATCTCGGCGTCGAACCAGAGGTCCGCGTGGTCTGCGACGGGCTGATGCCGACACTGAGGCTGCTGGAACTCGGCGATTTCCTGGCCGTGATGCCGCATTCGGTGATCAACCGCGACCTGACGCCCAATCTGACGGTCGTCCCCGCGGGGCTCACCCCGCGCCGCAACACCGCCGCCGTCTTCTACCGATCGGAAATGGATGACTGGGAGATCGTGCAGGCCATCCGGCGGCTTTGTCTGCAACGCTTCGGTCCGCTGGAAAATCAAAAGCCATAAGCATCGTTAATGGCCGACGCCGGTTATTGTGCTTGTGCTGCATGGGTGAGCGAACCATTCTCCGCCGCACGAGGAGATTTCGCTGCCCACGGCCTTCATTCGAGCGCCGCACGGCAGAGCGAATGACAAGGAGGAGAGCCCATGACCTTTCAATTCAACGGATGGCGGAAACGCGTTTCCGCCGCCGCACTTGCCGCTGCTCTGGCCGTGCCCGGAGCGGCGTTCGCCGAAACGCTGACGATCGCCACACCGAGCGATGCCCAGCCGAAGAACATTCTTCCGATCCGCGCCGGCAACACTTCGTGGCTGCAGGCGGTGTTCGAGCCGCTGGTGCGGATCATGCCCGGCACGGATGACCCGCAGCCGGTGCTCGCCAGGAGCTGGACCGTCTCCGGGGACGGCAGGACCGTGTCCTTCGAACTTCAGGACGGCGTCACCTTCCATTCGGGCCGCCCCTTCACGTCGGCCGACGTGAAATTCACACTGGAAACGGCCGCCGACAAGGCCTCCGCGTCCCAGTTCGACTTCATCGCCCGCGCGATTTCCGAGATTGCGACGCCAAGCGACACCGAGGTCGTCCTGACACTCGAAAAGCCGATGCCGAACCTGTTCGAGTTCCTGTCGCAGACGGTCATCGTCGACAAGGATAGCTACGACAAGCGCGCCGACGGCAAGGAGCTCGTTGGCACCGGACCCTACAAATTCGTCGAGTGGGTGCCTGGCGCCTCGATCCGCCTGGAACCCTATGACGGCTATCGTGATCCCGACGCTCATGCCTTTGACGATATCGATATCGCCATCATCACCGATCCGACCGCGATGATCGCGGCCCTGCGCTCGAACCGCGCCCAACTCGCCATGCAGATGCAGCCGCGCGACGTGATCGAGCTTTCCGGCAACCCGATGTACCAGACCACCCCCACGGCAGGTTCGCTCTATCCGCTCGGCGTCAATGTCACCGACGCGCCGTTCGACGACAAACGCGTGCGCCAGGCGATCGGCTACGCAATCGACCGGGACCGCATCAACCAGCAGGTCTTCGACGGCCTTGGCAATCCGACCGATCTCTTCTGGCCGACGTCTGACGAACAGGCGCAGCACTATGCCTATAACCCCGAAAAGGCTCGCGAACTGCTGAAGGAGGCCGGCGCCGAAGGGGCGACCGCCACCGTCGCGCTCCACGCCCTGCCGTCGCAGCGGGCGATCTTCGAGATCGTGCAGAACAACCTCACCGATGTCGGCTTCAAGGTCGAGGCCAATATTCTCGACACCGCGACCTACGGCCAGCAGCAGATCGCCGGCGATCTCGGCCCGGTGTTCATCCAGCTCCACGGCATGGACGGCTTGAGCCCGGCAACGCTGCTCAGCGCCGCGCCAGCCTTGCGCGAGGGCAATCCATCGCATTTCTGGAACGATGACTATGTGAAGCTGCGCGATGCCGTGCAGAGTGCCTCAACCAAGCAGGCATCTGACGAAGCGGTCAAGGCGCTCGGTGACTATATCCTCGATGAGGCGTTCAATCTCAATATCCTGACGGCGCCGACGCTTTCGGTTTCGGCAACCAGCCTTCAGGGCGCCGAATACACCACGACCGGCTACCTCGTTCTCAATCACGCCTCCGGCGGCTGAGTTTCGGCATCGGGCGGACCGTCACCAGGCGGTCTGCCCTTAATCCCTCCATGACAAGAGCCTGCCACCGTGCGTACCATTGTCCTGATGTTCGACAGCCTCAACCGGCTCTATCTTCCGGCCTATGGCGGAACCCGGTTCGATCTACCCAATTTCAGACGGCTTGAAAGCCGGACCGTGACCTTCGACCGGTGCTATGCGGGCTCCATGCCCTGCATGCCCGCGCGCCGGGAGATGCATACCGGCCGGCCCAATTTCCTCCATCGCGGCTGGGGTCCGCTCGAGCCGTTCGACGACAGCAGCTATGAAATCCTGGGCAGGCACGGCGTCTACACCCACCTCGTGACCGATCATGTCCACTACTGGGAGGATGGCGGCGCGACCTATCATCCGCGCTTCTCCTCCTTCGAGTTCATTCGCGGGCAGGAGGGCGACCCCTGGAAGGGACATGTCGCCGATCCAGTGATCCCGCCATCGCTCAACTGGCGCGGCGGCAAGGGCTGGCGGCAGGACTGGATCAACCGGGCCTATACCGCCACCCGCGACACCCATTTCCAGACGAAAACCCTTGATGCCGGACTGGAATTCATTGACGCCAATGTAGGCGCGGACAACTGGCTGCTGCAGATCGAGTGTTTCGACCCGCACGAGCCCTTCTTCACGCCGGAGGAATATCACGGCCTTGCGGGTGTGCGCGACGACATGCCCCATTACGACTGGCCGGATTACCGGCCGGTGCTGGAGGACGCAGATACCGTCGACCAGGTTCAGGCGCGTTACGGCGCGCTCTTGAGGATGTGCGACGACAGCCTTAGCCGGCTTCTCGACCGCATGGACGAAGGCGACATGTGGAAGGACACGATCCTGATCGTGTGCACCGACCACGGCCTGCTGATCGGCGAACGCGACTGGTACGGCAAGAACGTCCAGCCGTGGTACGAGGAAACCATCCATACGCCACTGTTCGTCTGGGACCCGGTCTCCGGCGGCGCGGGAAGCCGGAACGACAGCCTGATCCAGACCGTCGATTTCGCCGCAACCTTTCTCGATGCCTTCGGGCTTGAGCCGACACCCGACATGCAGTCGCGCTCGATCCTTCAGCATCTGCGCACAGGCGCGCTGGTGCGGGAAACCGCGCTCTTCGGCATTTTCGGCGGCCACGCCAGCATCACCGACGGTCGCTATGTCTATATGCGCGCCTGCGGCACCCCGCAGAACCGGCCGCTCGAGGAATTCACACTGATGCCGACGCGGATGAAGGCGCGGTTTTCGCCGGGCGAGCTCAGCGACTTCCGGGTCGCTCCGCCCTTCTCCTTCACCAAGGGGGTGCAGACCATCGTCACGCGCGGCGGCGCCTTCGGCAACCCCTATCATTTCGGAACGCTGCTGTTCGACCTTGAAACCGATCCGGACGAAACGACCCCGTTGAACGATCCCGCGCTCGAGACCCGGATGGCAACCATGCTGGTCGAGGCCATGCGCGAGAACGACGCGCCGGCCTCGCAGTATGAACGCCTCGGCCTGCCGCAAACGGGTCCGGTCGAGGCGCGGCATCTCCTGATCGAAAATCAGTGGCCCCAGATCGAGCGCAGCCGCCAGCGCGACTGGAAACGGGCTCCGGCGAAAAGCTACGGCCCAGCCGCCCGCCTCACCATTGCCGAAGCCTTTGCCGATCCGGCCCTGAAGGCGCTCGTCGACGAGGCGTTTGGCTTCGCGCTCGGCCCGGCGATGGTCGAGCGTTTCGGTCGCAACAGCCTCTGGGCGCTCGCGGTCATGTCGCCCGGCGTCACGCCCGAGGATCTGCACGCTCTCGACGGCCGGCTCGGCCGGCATCTACCCGCATAGGAAGCTCATCATGCAACCGAACATTCTTCTGGTTTTCCCGGACCAACTGCGCTCCGACTGGGTGGAGCCGCGCGCGACGGTTCCCGTCCGGACGCCCAACGCCAAGGCGCTTGCCGAGCGCGGCGTCAATTTCGAACAGGCATGGACGCCGTCTCCAATTTGCGCGCCGGCCCGCGCCTGCATCGCGACCGGCCGCCGCTACGACCGTAGCCCGGTGCAGCACAACAACCAGAATGTGCCGGCGGGCGCCGACACGATCTACCGCCGCATGGCGGACAACGGCTACGAAACATCCACGGTCGGCAAGCTCGACCTGTTGAAGGGCTTCATGGACTGGGGCGCGGACGGAAAGCACATGACGGAGACTGGCGAAAGCCGCCTCGCCGATCTCGGCTTCACCCGCGGCATCGACAATGCCGGAAAGCATGACGCGATCTATGGCCGCGAGCGCGGCGCCCGCGAACCCTATATGACCTATCTCGCCGAAATCGGGCTCGCCGACACCCATGACGCCGATTTCCGCCGCCGCGACCGCGCCAATATTCCGGCGACCGTCAACGAGATCGCCGCCGGTGACTTGCCGCTGCCCGACGCCTATACCAATCCCGACCTGTCGCCACTTCCGGACGAGGCCTATTGCGACAACTGGATCGGCCGCCAGGCGATGAAGGAACTGGAAGGCCTGAAGGAGACGGGAAAACCGTGGTTCCTGACCGTCAACTTCGCCGGCCCCCATGAGCCGCTCGACGTGACCGCGCGCATGCGCGACCGCTGGAAGGACGTCGCCTTCCCGGAACCAGTCGACGGTTCGCCCGACCCGCGACACCGGATGATCCGGCAGAATTATGCGGCGATGATCGAGGTGATCGACGACTGGCTCGGCCGGTTCCTTGCCTTTCTCGATGAGACGGGGCAGCGCGACAACACACTGGTGGTGTTTGCCTCCGACCACGGCGAGATGCTCGGCGATCACAGGCTCTGGGCGAAATCCGTGCCCGACGAGAATTCCGTGCGGGTTCCGCTGATTGTCGCCGGCGCCGGGGTTTCGGCGGAAGACCGCGTCGTCCGGACGCCGGTCTCCCTCCTCGACATGGCAAAGACCTTCCTCGATCTCTCGGGCGCTCCCGGCGCGGGCATGGAAGGCGACAGCCTGCGGGGCCTGCTCGAAGGCGGTGACGAGCCCGGGGAGAAGCTGGTCTTCTCCGGCCTCGGCCCATGGCGGACAGTGACCGACGGCCGTTTCAAGCTGGTTGCGGGCGACTGGCGGGCGGTCCGGCCGGGCAAGATGCAGTTCACCGCGTTCGATCCGGCGGGCCTCGATACGGTGGCGCTGTTCGACCTCGATGAGGACCCGGAGGAACGCCACGATATTGCCGCCGCGCATCCCGAGATCCGCGATCGTCTGCTCGGCGCGATCCGAGACGACATGGCGCGGGCATGAGCCCGGCGGGCGACCCGCCGGCAAATGCGGAAGGTTCCGCCCATGGCGCGGCCGGCGGCGACGAATGTTCGCGTCCTAGAACCGGGCCTGATCCTGCCCGCAGAAGGGGTCGACCGGGCTTTTGCCGGTGAAGGGCTTCTCGCCGGTCATGCAGTCGAGCACCGCCTCCTGCATCTCGTCGGAGGTCGCATAGGCATTGATGACGGCGGGCATGCGCGGGGCGTCGTAGAGGTAATAGGGATAGCCGAAGGAAACGAGCGCGGTCGGCACCTCGTGCCAGGGCCGCTTCATCGCCATCCGGAAATCGCCCATCAGCCCCGCCCAGTCGAGGAAGATGTGGCTGCGTGTCAGCAGCGTCTCCTCCGCCAGAAGATAGAGCACGAGGTCATAATCCCCCGGCTGCCACGGATCGCCGGGGGCGAACACCGTCACCTCGAAACCGCGGGCGCGCATCATCTCCGGCAGGGCAAGCGGCATCGGTTCGCCATGGATCGGCGAGACGATGCCGCCGGATATGACCAGCACTCGGCGATGGGTTTCCGGTGACAGCGGAAACAGGTTGGCCACGTCCTTCACCAGCGTCGGCGCGCGGGCAAAAGCCTCCGCGGCGGTCGCCTTCGCCTCAGGCGTTGCCAGCCGGGCAAGGGGTTCGGCTTCCACCGCGCGGCGATGAAGGCCGAGCGCTGCCTTCAGGCCCAGAACCCGCGTCAGCGCTTCGGTGACGCGCGCCTCCGGTAGGCTGCCATCGTCGAGCGCTGCACGGACAAGGGCGATATCGCCCGGAAGATCGCCGGTGAACAGCACCATGTCGCAGCCGGCGCGGAGCATTTCGACCTTCGCCGGGCCGGCCGCCATATAGGATGTCGCGCCCGCCATCTCGGAGGCATCCGAGACGATCAGGCCGTTGAACCCCAGCCGGTTGCGAAGCAGTTCCTGATTGAGAAGCCGCGAAAGCGACGCCGGCCGAAAGAGCTCGTCCGGCCCGGCCTCGGGATCAAGCGCGCGCACGAAGGCGGGCAGCGCGATATGGGCGGACATCACCGACAGCACATTGTTTTCGATGCCGGCGCGGTAGAGCCGGCCGAAGGTTTCCTCCCATTCGTCCATGAACAGCGGATTGACTGTGGTTACCAGATGCTGGTCGCGGTCGTCATAGCCCTCGCCCGGCCAGTGTTTCAGGCAGGCGGCGATGCCGTGGCGCTGCAGCGCCTCGATCTGGACCATCGCGTGACGCTCGATCAGCGCCGGATCGGAACCGAAGCCACGGGTGGCCACGATCGCCGAGCGGAACGCGGCATTGATGTCGACGACCGGCGTGAACGACCAGTTGGTGCCGACCGCCCGCGCCTCGTCAGCCATCAGCGTGTAGATGTCGCGGGTCAGCGCCGCGTCATCGGCCGCCGCGAGCGCCAGCGGATTGGGCACCTGAGTGCCGAAGGGGAAGGACATGCGCGAGCCTTCGAGATCCGCCGAGACAAGAAGCGGAACCTTCGAACGTTGCTGCAGGGTTTGAAGGAGGCTCACTTCGGCCGCCCCGTCCGGCGAGAAGAAGCGGGTGATCCCGCCCGGCCTGAGCCTTTCGATTTCCGCCGCCCATGGCTCGGCCGGACCGTGCAGACCGATGACGAAAAGTTGGGCGATCATGCTCTCGACGTCGCCGTCGAACGCGCCGGCGGATTGCGCCACCCAGGCGATGTCCTCGTCCGAGAGATTGAAGGGCGGCTTCCGCAGAAGATGGAGCGGCAGATCGTCCGGTGTCATGCATGTTCCTCCCTGCAAGACGCTTTCACCTGTCTCTGGATAGCCTTCGGGGAAGATGGTCGACAATGTTTTTATTGGGGCCGGCCATAAACGACGGTTATGCCGCCACGGGTTCGAAAGCGGCAGGCAGGCTGGTTCCCCGGCATCTGAAGTTCCGCCCTTTTGCCGGCCGCTTCAAGTTCTCGAGCGCCTGCGGCTCAACGTCCGGAGCACGATCGAAACCTGGCTTTCCGCCGAGTCCAAAACCGTTGTCAGCGGCATGCCTCGATACGACGCCTCGGCTCGGCATCCTGCATTGCGGCTACTACCCCACGCGACGGAGCGCGGAAATTGACTTGTGTTAAACCTAGTAAGTGCTAGGTTGTTTTAAGAAGGCGCCGGGAGTGGAGCGGCGCCGTGGAGGAGGATTACAATGCCCATCCCGAAACTGTTTTCGGTCACCCGTCGTCGTTTGCTGACCGGTTCGGTGCAGGCTGCGGCGATGATCGCCGCACTTCATTTTGGTCCGGCCCTTGCCCAGGACACGTCGCGCGCCGTCATCGCCCAGGCCTATGATGCCCAGCCGCGCAATCTGCTCGCCTTTCGCGGCGGCAATTTCCCCTGGATCAAGAACGTCTTCGAGACGCTGACCTTTACCGATCCCGAGACTTTCGAACCCCAGCCCGAACTTGCCACCGACTGGACGCTGTCCGACGACGGCATGACGCTGACGCTCAACCTGCGCGACGACGTCACCTTCCATACCGGCCGTAAGATGACATCGGCGGATGTGAAATACAGCCTCGAGACCGCAGCGCTGCCGGAGACGGCCTCGCAGATCGGCTTCATCGCCCGCAGCTTCAAGGCGATCGACACGCCGAGCGACACGCAGGTGGTGATCACCTTCTCGCAGCCGACATCGAATGTCTGGGATCTGTTCGAGGAAACCCCGATCATCGACAGGGAAACCTATGCCGAGCGCGAGGGCGGCTCGAAGGTGATCGGCACCGGTCCCTACAAATTCGTGAGCTGGACGCCGGGCGCCGAACTGCAGCTCAGCCGCTACGACGACTATCGCGACAAGGACGCAGCCCAGATCCGCGATCTCGACTACGCCATCATCGCCGACCCGACAGCGACGATCGCCGCCGTCCGCTCGGGCCGCGCCCAGATCGGCTACGGCATGACGCCGCGCGATGTCATCGAGTTCGACCGCAACCCGATGTACACGATCGTCAGCACCGCCGGCACGATCTATCCGTTCGGCGTCAATGTCGAGGAAGGTCCGTTCGACCAGAAGACCGTCCGTCAGGCCGTCGGCTATGCCATCGACCGCCAGCGCATCGTCGACCAGGTATTCGACGGCGCCGGCACGCCGACCGACCTGTTCTGGTCCCCGTCCTCTCCCGGCTATACCGAGGAACAGGCGAACCGCTATTCCTACGACCCCGACAAGGCCAGCAAGATGCTGGAGGAGGCGGGCGCGAAGGGCGCGAAAGTCACGATCACCATTCCCGCGATCCCCGCCAACCGCTCGATCTTCGAGATCGTGCAGAACAATCTGCGCGAAGTCGGGTTCGAGCCGGAGGCCAGGGTTCTCGATGTCGCCGAATACGACCAGCGGCAGGTGGCCGGCGACCTCGGCGAGGCCTTCATCCTGATCCATGGCCAGGTCGGCTTCCAGACCGCGACGCTGCTCTCCTCGCTGCCCTCGCTGCGCAAGGGCAATCCGTCGCATTTCTGGAGCGATGAATATGAGACGCTGCGCAACGCCGTCTCGGCGGCATCGACGACCGACGACCAGGCGAAGGCGGTCGAGGCGCTCTCCGACTACATGCTGGACGAGGCCTTTACGCTCGCCCTTCTTCAGGCGCCGTCCCCCAGCGTCGTTTCCGCCGACCTTGAGGGCGTATCGTTCTCGCGGCGGGGCTACATCCTGTTCAAGAACGCCACCTACAGGTAAATCCGATGTTCGGCTTTCTCCTCCGCAAGCTCCCCGCGGTGATCCTCGTCGCCTTCGTGTCGTCGATCATCGCCTTCACCCTGCCGCGTCTTGCGCCCGGCGACCCCGCAATCACGGTCGCCGGCTCGGACGCGACGCCGGAGCAGCTCGCCGCCGTGCGCGAGGAGCTCGGCCTCAACGAGCCGATGCCCGTGCAATATGTCCACTGGCTCACGGGTGCGCTGCAGGGCGATTTCGGCCAGTCCTACGTCATGCGCCGGCCGGTCTCCACCGTCATCGCCGATCGGCTGGAAAGCACGCTCGAGCTTGCGGGACTGGCGACCATCATCATGATCGTCATCGGCTTGGGGCTTGGCGTGCTCGCCGGAACCGAGCGAACGCGCTGGGCCAGAGCCGTGCTCGACGTGGCCACGACAGTGCTGCTGGCAACGCCGCCATTCCTGACGGGTCTCATCCTCATCCTCATTTTCGGGATCGCCTTCCAGCTGCTGCCGGTATCGGGCGAAGTCAACCTGTCCAAGGATCCGGTAATGGGCTTCAAGTTCCTGCTCCTCCCCGCAATCGCGCTGGCGCTGCCGCAATCGGCCATGATCGCCCGTTTGCTGCAGACCACGATGAATTCGACCCGCGGCGAGGATTTCGTCGATCTGGCCAAGGCCAAGGGCGTGCCGCGCGGCCGGATCGTGCGCAAGCATGTGCTGCGCAACAGCCTCGGCCCGGCGATTGTCGCCATCGGGCTCAGGATCGGCGACCTGCTCGCCGGGGCCATCATCATCGAGGCGATCTTCGCCCGAAACGGTCTTGGCGCGCTCGCCATCTATGCCGTGCAGAGCCGAGACTACTATGTTCTGCAAGCGCTGATCCTGGGCGCCGTTATCGTCGCGGTCCTGATCCAGCTCCTGTCCGAAATCCTTATCGCCGCGCTTGACCCGCGCATCCGGCTGGAGGGCTGAAACCATGTCCGAAACGTCCCTCGATGAAACCGCGACCGATCGTCACGACAAACACAGATGGACGCTGCACCCGGCGCTTCGCCGCTACGCGGAAGCACTGACGACGCCGAAGGGCATCATCGCCGTCGCCATCATCGTTCTCCTGACGGGCGGCGCGCTGCTTGCGCCGGTGCTGTTTCCGGGCGGCTACGACCAGCAATCGCGCGATTCGCTGCTCGGCGTCAGCCTGGCCCATCCCTTCGGCACCGATGAACTCGGGCGCGATATCTTCGTGCGCAGCATCTACGGGCTCAGGACCGACCTCAGCCTAGTCTACACTGCCGTGCCGCTTTCCATGGTGATTGGAACGCTGCTTGGCCTGCTTGGCGTGATCTCCGCCCGGCTCGGCAGTTTCGTCCAGCGCGGTCTGGATGTGATCGCCGGCTTTCCGGGCCTCATCCTCGGCATTTCCGTCGTGATCATCTTCAGCGCCGGCTGGCAGGCGCTGGTCATCGCCATCACGATTCTCGGCCTGCCGGCATTCGGCCGTCTGGCGCGCGCGACCATGCTATCGCAGATGCAGCGCGAATACGTCACCGCCGCGCGCACGCTCGGCGCCACCAAATGGCAGATCATGGTCCGCCACGTACTGCCCAACGCGGTCGAGCCGATCATCGTCCAGGGCGCGATGTTCGTCGTCGCCGCCGTGTTCATCGAAGCGGCGCTCTCGATCGTCGGCCTTGGCCTGCAGCCGCCCGAGCCTTCGCTCGGCACGCTGCTTAATGTCGGCATGCGCTACATCTCGCGCGCGCCAACCTATGTGATCGGGCCGACCGCCATCCTGATCCTGCTCGCGCTCGGTTTCAGCCTCCTCGCCGATGCGCTGAACGCCGCCGTCAACCGCTCGGAATAGATCATGACCGATATTTCAACCGATCCCCTGCTCCGGGTCGATAACCTCACTACCGCCTTTGGCAGCCGCGAAGCCGGCATCACCGCCGTGCGCAACGTGTCGTTCGAGGTCGGGCGCGGTCGCGTGCTCGGCATCGTCGGCGAGAGCGGGTCCGGCAAGTCCGTCACCGCACGCTCAATCCTGCGCCTTCTTCGCCGACCCGGCCATGTCCGCGAAGGCTCGGTGACGCTCGCCGGCCGCGAACTGCTGACGCTACCCGAAGAGGAAATGCGCAAGATCCGGGGCAAGGACATCGCCATGGTGTTCCAGGATCCCCAGTCCGCGCTCAATCCTGTGATGCGAGTCGGGGACCAGATCGTCGAGGCGCTGGAGGTCCATGGGGTCAAGGGCCCGGCCGCCCGCGAGCGGGCCAAGGAACTCTTGCGCCAGGTCGGCATCCCCGACGTCGAGCGCAATATAGACAATTATCCGCACGAATTCTCCGGCGGCATGCGTCAGCGCGTGGTCATCTCGATCGCGCTCGCCAACCACCCGAGCGTGCTGCTCGCCGATGAGCCGACGACGGCGCTCGACGTCACCATCCAGGCGCAGATCCTTCGGCTCCTCGTGAAACTGCGTGACGAACTCGGCGTCTCCATCGTCATGATCACCCACGACATGGGCGTGGTCGCCGAGCTCTGCGACGATCTCGTGGTAATGTATGGCGGCCGGGTGGTCGAAACCGGGCTCGTCAGCGATGTGCTGACGGCGCCGCGCCACCCTTATACGGCCGCGCTGCTGCGCTCCGTGCCCCGGCTTGACGCGGACGACACCCACGAGCTGCCGGCCATTCCCGGCCAGCCGCCGATCCCGGCCTTTCTGCCGACGGGATGCGCATTTCATCCGCGCTGTTCGCATGCAATCGAGGCCTGTCGGGAACAGGTTCCGCCGCTTGCGCAATTGCAGCCCGGCCATCGTTCAGCCTGTCACGTGGCGCAGGCGGGTAAAACCGACCTCGCCCCGCCGCCGTCCGCAGCCCTCCCCGCGCGGGCGGCGGTGCCCGATAACGCGAAGCCCTTCCTGAAGGTCACCGACCTCAAAACCGATGTCGCCGCGGGCTCCGGGGGCATGTTTCGCAAGCATACCCCGGTCTATGCCGTCGACGGCATCTCCTTCGATGTCTATCTCGGCCAGACCTTCGGCCTCGTCGGTGAATCGGGCTGCGGCAAATCGAGCCTGTCGCGCTCGCTGGTCGGCATCAACCAGCCGACCTCCGGCACGATCGAACTCGATGGCCGCGACGTGACCGCCATGTCCGCCGAGGACCGGCACTTCATCAACCGCCGCGTCCAGTATGTCTACCAGGACCCCTCCGCCTCGCTCAATCCGCGTCGCACGATCTCGCAATCGCTGGAAGAGGCGCTGGCGGTGGTCGGGCTGAAGGGTCGCGCGGCCAGGACGCGCGCCGCCGACCTGATGAACACTGTCGGGCTCGCCCCGCATTTCCTAAGCCGCTATCCGTTCGAGATCTCGGGCGGCCAGCGCCAGCGCGTCGGCATCGCCCGCGCGCTCGCCGTCGAGCCGAAGCTCCTGATCTGCGATGAGCCGGTCTCCGCCCTCGATGTCTCGATCCAGGCACAGATCATCAATCTTCTCGATGACCTGAAGAGCGAACTCGGACTTGGCTACCTGTTCATTGCCCACGACCTTGCGGTGGTGAAGCATATTTCGGACATGGTGGCGGTGATGTATCTGGGCCGGCTGGTGGAAACCGGCACCACCGACGACGTCTACCACCATCCCCGTCACCCCTATACCCAGGCGCTGCTCTCGGCGACGCCCGAGGCCGATGTCGCCCGCCGCGACCGCGAACGCATCTATCTCGGCGGCGAGCTGCCCTCGTCCGCCAACCCGCCCTCCGGCTGCCGCTTCCGCACCCGCTGTCCGATCGGGCCGCTTTATCGTTCCGACCGTCAGATCTGCAAGGACCGCGATCCCGCACTTGCCGAACGGGACGGGCGCTCAAAGGTTGCCTGCCATTTTGCCGCCGAGCGTGATGCCCTTATGCTCGCGCAAGCGCAAGAACCGGAGGGTGCAGAGCAAGGATGAAGCAAAACGCCGAACCACGCCGCCGCCGCAGCCTCAAGGGCGAGAGCAGGCGTCAGGAAATTCTCGATGCCGCGACCAGGCTGTTTTCCCATGGCGGCTTCCATACCGCGAGCCTTGCCGATATCGCCGAGGCCGTGGGTCTGACGCAGGCCGGCCTGCTGCATTATTTCCCCTCCAAGGCGGAATTGCTGCTTGCCGTGCTGCGCCAGCGCGAGGAACGCGTTCTGATCGACGAGAACGCCGATGCCGCCAACAAGAACATCGCCTATGCCGAGGCCTTCGTCGAGACGTTGCGGCGGAACGAGAAAAACCCGGTGATGGTTCAGCTCTTCGCCATTCTGTCGCATGAGGCGATCTTTACCGACCATCCGGCCCATCCCTGGTTCAAGGAGCGTTATGCCGCCGTGGTCGCCAAGGCGACCGACCAGCTTGCGGCGACGATCGACGAAACCAGGCTGCCGCCCGGCACGAGCGTGGAAAGCATCGCCCGGCTGATGATCGCCGCCGCCGACGGGCTGAGACTGCAATGGCTGCTCGACCCGAAAGCGCTCGAACGGCCGAAGGTGATGAACGAGTTCTTCGCCCTCCTCGCCCCCTACATCAAGAGACCGGGCTGACGGCCCTCACGACCTATCCTCTCAAGGAGACATTCATGCGCGCCGTCATGGTGATGTTCGACAGCCTCAACCGCCTGTTCCTGCCGGCCTATGGCGCCACCGACGTGGACCTTCCCAATTTTCGCCGGCTGGCCGAGCGGAGCGTGACCTTCGACCGCTGCTATGCCGGCTCCATGCCCTGCATGCCGGCGCGGCGCGAGATGCATACGGGCCGCTACAATTTCCTGCATCGCGGCTGGGGGCCAATCGAACCCTTCGACGACAGCGTGCCGGAAATGCTGAAACAGGCCGGCATCTACACCCATCTCGTCACCGACCACCAGCACTACTGGGAGGACGGCGGCGCGACCTATCACAACCGCTATTCCAGCTACGAATTCTTCCGCGGCCAGGAGGGCGATGCCTGGAAGGGCGAAGTGGCGGATCCCGTGATCCCGGAAACCGTGACCTGGCGCAAGGGCCGGCTCTGGCGGCAGGACTGGATCAACCGCAAATACCTGAAGACCGCCGCCAACTTTCCGCAGACGCAGACCTTCGATGCCGGCCTCGGTTTCATGCGCACCAATGCCGGTGACGACAACTGGTTCCTGCAGATCGAATGCTTCGACCCGCATGAGCCGTTTTTCGCCGACGACGCCCACAAGGCCCGCGTCGGCGCGGAAGAGGCCGGGCTTCATTACGACTGGCCGGACTATCGTCCCGTCCTCGAGGACGCGGAAACGCAAGCCCGCCTGCGCAAGTCCTATGCGGCGCTGCTGACCATGTGCGACGACAATCTCGGCCGGGTAATGGACCTCATGGACGCGCAGGACATGTGGAAGGATACGATGTTGATCGTATGTACCGACCACGGTTTCCTGCTCGGCGAACACGGCTGGCTCGGCAAGAACATCCAGCCCTGGTTCGAGGAAAACATCCACACGCCGCTGTTCATCTGGGACCCGCGCACCAAAACGGCGGGGACGCGCTCGGATGCGCTGGTGCAGACGGTCGATTTCGGCCCGACCCTGCTCGAATATTTCGGCGTTGAGCGCACGCCCGACATGCAGGGGCGACCGATCGCGCCTGTTCTTTCCGGCAGCGCGCCGCCACGACCGCATGCGCTATTCGGCGTTTTCGGCGGCCATGTCAGCATCACCGACGGCCGTTACGTCTACATGCGCGCGCCGAAGAGCCTGTCAAACAGCCCGCTCCATGAATACACGCTGATGCCGACGCGCATCGACCATCGCTTTGCCGTCACGGACCTCAAGGAGGCTTCTCTCTCCGCCCCGTTCGGGTTTTCCAAGGGGGTTCCGCTGCTCAAGGTTCGGGGCATGGCAATGGGCAATCCCTATGCCTTCGGCAGCCTGCTCTACGATCTTGAGACCGATCCCGAACAGCGCAACCCGCTCATCGATGACGACCGTGAACGGATGATGGCGCAATGGCTTGTGGAGGCGATGCGCGAGGCCGAAGCGCCGCCCGAACAATATGAACGCCTCGGCCTGCCGCAGACCGGCAATGTCGGGCCCGAACACCTGCTTGTCCGAAAACAGCGGGCGCTCTCGCTCGAAACTCTCGAACAGGACTGGAAGTCCGCGCCGGAAACCGATTTTTCACCGGAACTGCGGCAACCGCTAAACACGCTCGACAAAGCCCTTCTGGAGCAGGCCGCCACAGCCCTCGGCCTCCCCTCTTCCGGGCCGTTTATCGAACGCTTCGGCTATCTTTCCCTCTGGCAGATCTCGGTCATGCTGCCGAGCGTCTCTCCGGAACGACTGAAGGCCTTTGAACGGACACGCAGCCAAGGCGCAAGACAACTGTCAAATTGAAAACGGCAACCTGTTTTAGACCGGATTTCCTCGGCTTGGAGAATACATTCGTGGCGCGTTTCGACGGCTTGCCGGTCGACGCCCATGCCATGACATCTTTGACGAAGCATTCTTTAAACGCTTCGAGCTAGTCGCCATCGTCCGCCGGCCCGACCCATGCCGCGATCGCCGCCGAGATCGGCCTTTCGCCGCGCACCGTCGAGGCCCACCGGCTGCGGCTCACCCGCACGCTCGGCCTCGCCAACAGCGCCGAGCTTCTGGCCTGGTTCCTCAACAGCGAGCAGTAGGTGCCGGAAGAAGGCTGGAAGGCCTCCTCTTGGATTGTCCGAAATTCATACACTACAGAACGCGCGCAATTGGTATTATCGGGAATTCGCTCTAATGGTTTCATGGAGGTCGCGATCAGAGTGTAAGCCTCAATGGTTACAGCTCTCTGGCGGGCTGTCTTTTCGGGAGGAGAAGATGGAGCGCATTGCACGGAAAAAGGAATGGGAAGATTTCATGTCCACGGGACAAGCGCCCGCGGCCATGCGCCATGATGTTCTGGAAAGCTGGCGGCGCTCTCTGCGCCATGCGGTTGGCGGGCGCACGCGCGCGCCGGTGCTCGATGAGGAACGCCTTGAGGGCCGCCGCGCCCGGGCGCGCAGGCTTGAGCTTGCCTCGCAAAAAGCGATAGACCGAGCCGGAAGCCTGCTGATCGGCACGCGCGACATTCTTCTGCTCAGCGATGATTCCGGCGTCGTTATCGAAGCGGCCGGCGACCCGCATACGCTTGCCGAGGCGCAGGAAAATCATCTCTATACGGGCGGCCAGTGGGTCGAGGAAGCGATCGGCACCAACGCCATCGGCACCGCGCTTTATCTCGGCGTGCCGACGCTCATTCGCGATGCCGAGCATTTCTGCGAGGCGATCCAGCGCTGGAACTGCGCGGCGACGCCGATCATCGAACCGGGAACCGGGCGGGTCATGGGCGTGCTCGACATTTCCTGGCCCGGTGGCATTATGCAGCCTAATGCCGTCGCCCTTTCATCCGCGCTCGCCTTGCAGGTTGAAACCGAACTGACCCAGATGCTTGGCCGCGAGCGCGAACGGCTGCTGGAATATTCTCATATTCGCCGTCTCAGGCGCGGCAATGATCAAACGCTGGTCATGGATCGCAATGGCGCGAGCGTGTTCTCCACCGAGGACTTCGCCCGGTTCTGCGAGGATGACGACGCCCTTCGACAATTGCCGAAGCTCCTGCCCGCGCTGATAGACCAACCTGCCAAGCAGATTGGCGAGGTTCTGGGCGAATGCCTTAACGGCGCCGATTTCGAGGTGATTGAAAATCAGGGCGAGGCGATCGGCGTCATGGTCTCTCTGCGCCGTTCGCGACCGCAGGCCCGAAGCTGGACCGGGATGGAGTTACGGCAGATCGCGCGTGCCGGACAGGTTTCCGCCGAGCTCTGCGCGCAGGCCGAGAGATTGGCAGAGACGCAGATCCCGATCCTGATCGAAGGCGAAACCGGCACGGGAAAGAGTTCTCTGGCCAAGGCAATCCATAATGCCAGCAGGCAATCGCAAGACCCCTTCGAGGTGATCGACTGCGCCCAGTTGACCGAGGAAAGCTTGCGCGCATTGATCGCCGCCGCCCGCGACGCCGAGGGCGGCGGCATTCTGTGCCTTTCCAGTCCGGGCGCGGTTTCGCCATCGCTGCAAAAGCTGCTGTTTACGCTTGTGGAACTGGTGTCCGAAGGCGGTGGCAGGATCATCGCGCTGTCGGCCCGCTCGCTTTATGACGAGATGCGCGCCAACAATTTCCGCAGCGACCTCTACTACCGAATCGCCGGCGCGCGTCTCCACATCCCCCCGCTTCGCGAACGCTCGGAAGAAATCGGGCCGCTGCTACGATGGCTCATCCAGTGCCATGCGACGGAGACCGGCAGACGCGAACTGCGTTTTACATCCGGCGCCATGACCGCCGTGCAAAACTATGCCTGGCCGGGCAACCTGATCGAAATGCGCAATCTGATCGCCGCGCTCGATGCACTCTCGCCAAGCGGGCTGATTTCCGAGCGCACCCTCCCCCGCGAGTTTCATCAGCGCGCCCACGCCAATCGCACGGAAACGCTCCGCGATGTCGAACGCGCCGAAATCCTCGGCGCGGTAAAGGCGGAGGACGGCAATCTCTCCCGCGCGGCAAAACGCCTCGGCATTGCCCGCTCGACGCTCTATCTCAAGCTCGACAGCTACGGCATTTCGCGCGAGCGAAAGGACTGATTTCGCGTCCGCAACATGTCCGTCCGGACGGATGAAAACCGGACATTTCCGGCATTCATAAAAGGTGCATCCTCTCTATCGCGGCCGTCCCCTCTCGGGATGGTCGGAACAATGGGAGGAGTTTTTCGTGACAATCATCGAGAAAAACAGCCGTTCCGTGCAGGTGCTTGGCATCGATGCGGGCGGAACGATGACCGATACGTTCTTCGTCGATTCCGACGGGGATTTTGTGGTCGGCAAGGCGCAGTCGACGCCGGACAATGAGGCGCGCGGCCTGCTCGAATCAAGCCGTGAGGGGCTGGAGCACTGGGGCCTGTCGCTTGAGGAGGCGCTCGGTTCGATCCAGACCGGGGTTTATTCCGGCACGGCCATGCTCAATCGCGTGGTCCAGCGCAAAGGTCTGAGGACAGGGCTGATCGTCAATGCGGGGATGGAGGATTTCCACCGCATGGGCCGCGCCTGCCAGGCCTATCTGGGCATGGCCTATGAAGACCGCATCCATCTCAACACCCACTATTACGACGAGCCGCTGGTGCCCCGCCACCTGACGCGCGGCGTGATGGAGCGGGTCGACATGTTCGGCACGGTTGTCATTCCGCTGCGCGAGGAAACCGCACGCCAGGCGGCGCAGGATCTCATTGCGCAGGATGTCGAAGGCATCGTGATTTCGCTTCTGCACAGCTACAAGAACCCCGCACATGAGCGCCGAGTCCGCGACATCGTGGCCGAGGAGATCGAAAAGGCCGGCAAGACCATCCCCGTCTTCGCCTCGACCGACTATTATCCGGTGCGCAAGGAAACCCACCGCACCAATACCACCATCCTCGAGGCCTTCGCCGCCGAACCGTCGCGCCAGACGCTTCGGAAAATCTCGACGGAGTTCAAGGATAATGGCTCCAGATTCGATTTCCGCGTCATGGCCACCCATGGCGGCACGATTTCCTGGAAGGCCAAGGAACTGGCGCGCACCATCGTTTCCGGCCCGATCGGCGGCGTGATCGGCGCCAAATATCTCGGCGAGGTGCTGGGCTACAAGAACATCGCCTGCTCCGATATCGGCGGAACGTCGTTCGACGTGGCTCTGATCACCCAGGGCGAGCTGACGATCCAGAACGACCCGGACATGGCGCGTCTTGTGCTGTCGCTGCCGCTGGTCGGGCTCGATTCCGTTGGCGCCGGCGCTGGCTCCTTCATTCGTCTCGACCCCTATACCAAGGCGATCAAGCTGGGGCCGGATTCGGCAGGCTACCGCGTCGGCGTCTGCTGGGCGGAATCCGGCATCGACACGGTGACGATTTCCGACTGCCACGTCATTCTCGGCTATCTGAACCCCGACAACTTCCTCGGCGGTCAGGTGAAGCTCGACCGGCAGCGCGCCTATGACGCGATGAAGGAACAGATCGCCGATCCGCTCGGTCTGACCGTGGAAGAGGCTGCGGCGGGCGTGATCGAACTGCTGGACAGCGACCTGCGCGACTATCTGCGCTCGATGATTTCCGGCAAGGGTTATTCGCCATCCTCTTTCACCTGCTTCAGCTATGGCGGCGCGGGTCCGGTCCACACCTACGGCTACACCGAGGGGCTGGGCTTCGAAGATGTGATCGTGCCGGCCTGGGCCGCGGGTTTCTCCGCCTTCGGCTGCGCGGCGGCGGATTTCGAATATCGCTACGACAAGTCGCTCGACGTCAATATCGGGGAGACGGCATCGGACGATGCCAAGGTGATCGAGGCGAAAACCCTGAACGATGCCTGGCGCGAACTGGCCGAGCGGGTGCTCGAGGAATTCGAGCTGAACGGCTATTCGCGTGACCAGGTGCGCCTGCAACCCGGCTACCGGATGCAGTATCGCGGTCAGCTCAACGATCTGGAGATCGACAGCCCGATCGGCTCGGCCAAAACCGCCGAAGACTGGGACCGGCTGGTCGACGCCTTCAATGACACCTATGGCCGCGTTTATGCCGCCTCGGCGCGTTCGCCGGAGCTCGGCTATTCCGTAACCGGGGCGATCATGCGGGGCACCGTGCCAATCCCTAAACCCAGGATTCCCAAAGAGGAAGAAGGCAGTCCGACGCCGGCAGAGGAGGCCAGGCTCGGGACCCGCAAATTCTACCGCAAGGGCAAGTGGGTCGACGCCCAGCTCTATCAGATGGAGCGTCTGTCGCCCGGCAACCGCATCACCGGTCCAGCCATCATCGAATCCGACGCCACGACCTTCGTCGTGCCGGGCGGCTTCGAGACCTGGCTCGACGGTCACAGGCTGTTCCACCTGAAAGAAGTGTAACCGCCAAGGGAGGAGAAATACGATGAATATGCAAAGCAAAGTCAAGGGCATCGTCCGCGGCGGACAGACGCTGAAACAGCACCGCGACGAGATCATGGCCAGGACCAAGGCGAGCGGCCATTACGCCGGGCTCACGGAACGGGCGCTCCACAAGGAAAGCCCGATCCTTTACAACAAGCTGTTCTCGCGTCTGCGGGCCGGCGTTGTCGATGCCCGCGAAACCGCGAAGAAAATCGCCGCCTCGCCGATTGTGGAACAGGAGGGCGAGCTGTGCTTCACGCTCTACAATGCCGCCGGCGACAGCATCCTGACTTCGACCGGCATCATCATCCATGTCGGCACCATGGGTGCGGCGATCAAATACATGATCGAGAACGACTGGGAAGGTAATCCGGGCATCAAGGACAAGGATATCTTCTGCAACAATGATTCCCTGATCGGCAACGTGCATCCCTGCGATATCCATACCATCGTCCCGATCTTTCATGAGGGCGAACTGATCGGCTGGGTCGGCGGGGTTACCCACGTGATCGATACCGGCGCGGTCGGCCCTGGTTCGATGACCACCGGTCAGGTGCAGCGCTTCGGCGACGGCTATTCCGTCACCTGCCGCAAGATCGGCGAGAACGACGAGCTGAAACGCGACTGGCTGCATGAGAGCCAGCGCGCGGTGCGCACCACGCGCTACTGGATGCTGGATGAGCGCACCCGCGTCGCCGGTTGCCACATGATCCGCAAGCTGGTTGAGGAAGTGATCGCCGAGGAAGGCATCGATGCCTATTGGAAATTCGCCTATGAGGCGGTCGAACATGGCCGGGTCGGCCTTCAGAACCGCATCAAGGCGATGACCATTCCGGGCGTCTACCGTCAGGTCGGCTTCGTCGACGTGCCCTATGCGCATGAGGATGTGCGGGTGCCGTCGGACTTCGCCAAGGTCGACACGATCATGCATACGCCATCGGAAATGACGATCCGGCCGAACGGCACATGGCGTCTCGACTTCGAGGGATCGAGCCGATGGGGCTGGCATACCTACAACGCCCATTCAGTGTCGTTCACCTCCGGCATCTGGGTGATGATGACCCAGACGCTGATCCCGACCGAGATGATCAATGACGGCGCGGCCTACGGCACG
Organism: Martelella sp. FLE1502; assembly: GCF_053484255.1. NCBI lineage: Bacteria > Pseudomonadati > Pseudomonadota > Alphaproteobacteria > Hyphomicrobiales > Aurantimonadaceae > Martelella > Martelella sp. FLE1502. The sequence continues at coordinate 71,920 of NZ_JBAKFQ010000003.1, read as the reverse complement.
GAATTCCGCCTGCCGAAGGGCACCTGGATGAACCCGGACGACCGGCGCGTGGCCTTTGCCTATAGCTGGCACTTCCTCGTCAGTTCGTGGACGGCGCTGTGGCGCGGCCTGTCGCGGTCCTATTTCGGTCGTGGCTATCTGGAAGAGGTCAATGCCGGCAACGCCAACACCTCGAACTGGCTGCAGGGCGGCGGGTTCAATCAGTATGACGAAATTCATGCGGTGAACTCGTTCGAATGCGCGGCCAACGGCGTCGGCGCCTCGGCCATTGCCGACGGCATCAGCCATGCCGCCGCCATCTGGAACCCGGAAGGCGACATGGGCGACATGGAGATCTGGGAACTGGCGGAACCGCTGGTCTATCTCGGCCGCCAGATCAAGGCGTCGTCGGGTGGCGCCGGCAAATATCGCGGCGGCTGCGGTTTTGAATCGCTGCGCATGGTCTGGAACGCCAAGGACTGGACGATGTTCTTCATGGGCAATGGCCATATCAGCTCCGACTGGGGCCTGATGGGCGGCTATCCGGCGGCGTCCGGCTATCGCTTCGCCGCCCATGATACCGGGCTGAAGGAAAAGATCGCCAATGGCGACCCGATCCCGTTCGGCGGCGACACCGACCCGGAACATCCGACCTATGACGCGCTCGTCAATCCCGACGGCATCAAGCGCGACAAGCAAGCGATCACCACCGAGGAGATGTTCAAGGATTACGACCTCTACCTCAACTACATGCGCGGCGGGCCCGGCTTCGGCGATCCGCTGGATCGCGAGCCGCAGGCCGTGGCAGGCGATGTCAATGGCGGCTACCTGCTCGAACGCTTCGCCGAAACGGTCTATGGCGTCGTCCTGAAGAAAGGCGCTGACGGACTGTTTACCGCCGATGAGGCGGGTTCGGAGGCCTTGCGGGCCAAGATTCGCAAGGATCGTCTCGCCAAGGCTGAGCCGACCCGCGAATGGATGGCGAAGGAGCGCAAGCGCATTCTCGCCAAGGATGCCGGCGTTCATGTCCAGCAGATGTTCGCGGCGAGCTTCAAGCTCGGGCCGAAATGGGAGGAAGGTTTCCGCAAGTTCTGGGATCTGCCCGACGACTGGCAGCTGAAGGAGGCGGATCTGCCGATCCCGTCCTATGGTCGCGAATATTCGATGGATCTTTCCGATCTGCCGGATGTGAAGACCGTTCAGTTCGTCGAGGAATGATCCCGCCGGGCGCCGCGAAACACCCCGTCATTCGACGCGGCGCCCCCTTTTTATTCAGGAGAAAGACAATGGCTTACACCAAGGCAAAGATCAAAGATCTGGTCGATGGCAAGATCGACCGCGATACGCTGCAGACGATGCTTTCGACGCCCAAGGATGCCGACCGCTTCGTCAAATATATCGAAATCCTGCAGGAGCAGGTGCCGTGGGATGACAGGATCATCCTGCCGCTGGGCCCGAAGCTCTATATCGTGCAGCGCCCCGCAGACAAGAAATGGGTGGTCAAATCCCAGGCCGGCCACGAGTTCTGCGACTGGCGCGAGAACTGGAAGCTGCATGCCGTGATGCGCGTGCGCGAGACAGCGGCGGATATGGAGGAAATCTATCCCCGGCTGATGGCCCCCACATCCGACTGGCAGGTCATCCGGGAATATTACTGCCCGAAATCCGGCGACCTGCTGGATGTCGAGGCGCCGACGCCCTGGTATCCGGTGATCCATGACTTCGAGCCGGATATCGATGCCTTCTACACCGAGTGGCTGGGGCTTGAGGTGCCGGAGCGCGCCGCCTGACCGACGAGGTTGCGAACCAATAAACAAGCACGCCGCGCGCCAGTCTCCGCGCGGCGTTTTGTCGCTTGAACTATCCGGAACTGTCCGAAATTCAGACATGTCCTGCCCGCTTTCGGAGAGTAGACTCCCGTTCGAAGGTTGCTTCGCAACCGTTTAAGAAAAACAAGGGAGGCATTTCGATGAAAGCACTCGTTTATAACGGACCTGGACAGAAGGACTGGGTCGAAAAGGAAAAACCCGGCATCCAGAAGCCCACCGATGTTATCGTCAAGATTACCAAGACGACCATTTGCGGCACCGATCTTCACATCCTCAAGGGCGATGTGCCGGCGGTGACGCCGGGCCGCACGCTCGGGCACGAGGGCGTCGGCGTTGTCGAGGAAGTCGGCAATGCCGTGGTCAATTTCAAGCCCGGCGATCCGGTGCTGATTTCCTGCGTGACCTCCTGCGGCAAATGCGCCAACTGCAAACGCCAGCTTTACGCCCACTGCTCCGATGGCGGCTGGATTCTGGGGCACCTGATCGATGGCACCCAGGCCGAATATGTGCGCATTCCCCATGGTGACAACTCGCTCTACCCGATCCCAAAAGGCGCGGACGAGGAAGCGCTGGTGATGCTCTCCGACATCATGCCGACCGGGCTCGAGATCGGCGTCCAGTATGGCCGCGTGAAGCCGGGCGATACGATCGCCATCGTCGGCGCCGGTCCCGTCGGCATGTCGGTGCTGCTGACAGCGCAGTTCTATTCGCCGGGGCGGATCATCATGGTCGACATGGATCCGGCCCGCCTCGAACTGGCGAAACAGTTCGGCGCAACGGATACTGTTCAGGTCGGCTCCGAGGATGCGGTCGAGAAGATCATGGCGATGACTGACGGAAATGGCGTCGATGTCGCAATCGAGGCGGTGGGCGTGCCCGCAACCTTCGATATCTGCCAGAAGATCGTTTCGGCGGGCGGCAATGTCGCCAATGTCGGCGTCCATGGCACGCCGGTGGAGCTGCATATCGAGGAGCTTTGGATCAAGAACATCAATATCTCGATGGGCTTGGTCAGCACCAACACCACGCCGATGCTGCTCAAGACGCTGGGCGCCGGCAAGGTCGATCCGGGCAGGCTGGTGACCCACCGCTTCGCGCTCGACAAGATCATCGACGCCTATGAGGTCTTCGGCAATGCCGCCCGCGAAAAGGCAATGAAGGTCATCCTCAACGCGTGATCGGAACATCAGAAGCCGAGCCGATCTGGACGGCGTTTCTGTGCAAGCTGACAAGGCGGGGCTGCGCGGCGTCAAACGCGTTGTTTCCTGCGCCATGAGGGCATCAAGGCCGCCTTGTCGAAGGTGCTTTGCGCCGCCCGGCAGCGTCGCAAGGTTCACTTCATGCGCGATACGCTTGCCGATGCAGGAAGAGCGGAGTGCGGGTCGTCTACGCTTCTTACTCCACTCCCTCTTCCGTTCGCCCAGCTTTGGCGTGCAAGACAGACATGGGCCTGGAGAACCTCTTCTAAATGGGGTTGCAATCGCAGTTTCCGTCGGTTTTCGGCACGCGAAAGCCCCCGTGCGGTGCGCGGGGGCTTTGACAAACATGGTGTGAGAAAAGATCAGTTCACCGCCGGATATTTGATCGAAGTGTCGATGAACTCATTGGTGACGGCGGTCTTCGGGTCAAACGACGTGATCTCGAAGGACGCTTCCACGAGGTCATAGTCAGCGGCGAGACGCTCGACATCCCATTCGCCGATCGCCAGCGGATTGTCGAGGCCGGGCATGACGCGCGCGGCATATTCGAGCTCGCGGGCGGCGTCGCTTTCCTTCATGCTGACGGCTTCCGACAGCGCCTTGGCGCATGGAGCGGGGTCTTCAAGACAGGCGGCGAAGGCGCGCTGGGTGACATGCACCATGGCCTCGATGGCGTCATGCTTTTCGGCAATCGAGTCATCGCTGGCGAAATAGGCAAGGCCGTAAGGGTTCAGCCCCTCGTCGCGCAGCAGCGCATAGCCCAGATCGTCTCCGAGCACGTCCTCATAGATGAAGTGCACCGAATAGAAATGGGTGGTCGCGTCGATTGCGCCTGACTGCAGCGCGGCAACCTTGGCCGTCGGCTGAAGGTTCACCCACTCGACGGAATCGGGATCGAGGTCGAGCGCATTGGCAATCGGGACCCACATCTGGCGCGCGGCATCGAAGGCCGGAGCGCCGATCTTGCGGCCCTTGAGATCGGCGACCGTCTCGATCCCGGAACTCTTCTTCCAGTAGATGCCGTAGGGGCTGTCATTATAGGCGACGAACACGCCCTTGATCGGGGTGTCATTGCCGATGAACTGAAGCGCGGTCGGCGTGTCGATGATGGCGAGATCCGCCTGGCCAACGGCCAACGCCTTCGCGGACGCGCCGGAGCCGGAACCCTGGCGTACATCGAGATCGACGCCCGCCTCCTCGTACCAGCCCTTCTCAAGCGCGTAATAGATCGGGGCGTGGTCGCCGCCTGCCTTCCAGTTCAGCTGCAGGCTCAAATCCTCGGCCAACGCGCCGTCCGCGGCGGCTCCGCAAAGCGCGGCTGCGATTGCTAATGTCATGTAGTTACGCATGGTTTCCTCCCTTAAAACCAGTTTCAGTTCAGTCCGAGCAGATGGTAGATTTCACGGGTATAGGCCCCGAATTTCTCGGTCGTCTTGACGTCGAGCGTGCGTGGCTCCGGCAGTTCGATATCGAAATGCGCCGCCATGCGGGCCGGCCCTGCGGTCATCACGGCGACCTGCGAGCCGAGGAAAACCGCCTCCTGAATGCCGTGGGTGACGAACAGGATCGTTTTCCGGCTTTCCTTCCAGATGCGCAGCAGTTCGAGATTCATGCGCTCGCGCGTGAGGGCATCGAGCGCGCCGAAGGGTTCGTCCATCAGGATGAGGCGCGGATCGTGAACCAGGGCGCGGGCAATCGAGGCGCGTTGCTGCATGCCGCCGGAAAGCTGCTGGGGATAGGCCTCGCTGAACTTGGCAAGGCCAACCATCTCCAGAAGGTCGGCCGCACGTTCTCGGCTTTCCTTTTGAGGCAGGCCAAGGATTTCGGCAGGCAGCAGCACATTGTCGATAATGGTGCGCCACTTCAAAAGCAGCGCCTTCTGGAACACCATGCCGACATCCCGGCCGGGGGTAAACGGAGAGTGTTCATTGCCGATCTCGACCGTGCCTTCCGTCGCTTTGTTAAGATCGGAAAGGATCGACAGGACCGTCGACTTGCCGCAGCCGGACGGGCCGACGATGGAGACAAGTTCGCCCTCGCGAATTTCGAGCGAGACGTCCTGCACGGCGAGGAAGTCGCTGCCGCCGACATTGAACACCTTCTTGACGCCGTCAAGCTTGATGAAGGGCTTCTGGTCCATCCGGCTCATGCCGCAATCTCCTTGCGCGTGATGAAGATGTATTCAAGCACCAGCACGAAGCCGTAGAGCGCCATGCCGATCGCCGTGATCAGCAGCAGCGCCATCATCATCGCCGGCGTGTTCAGCGCGTTTTGCTGGATCAGCAGAAAGTTGCCGAGCCCCTTGTCGGAGGCGATGAATTCGCCGACCACGGCGCCGGCGACCGCCAGAATTGCGGCAACCTTCATGCCGGAGAACAGATAGGGCAGCGAGCCGGGAAGCTGGATCTTCACAAAGATCTGCCAGCGGCTGGCCTTCAGCGCCTTGACCAGATTGATGAGGTCGGGCTCGACCTCGATCAACCCGCGATAGGTCGTCAGCACGATCGGAAAGAAGCAGATCGTGAAGGCAATGATCATGTTGGGCACGATGCCGTAGCTGAACCAGATGATGAACAGCGGCGCCATCGCCACTTTCGGCACCATGTTGAGCGTGACGAGCAAGGGCATCAGCGAATTGTTGAGCGCGGGAAGCCACACGAACAGGACCGACAGCGCCACGCCGACGACAACCGCCAGCGCATAACCGCCGAAGATTTCGAGCGTCGTCACCCAGATCTGCATGCCCCAGTGATAGGACCCTTCCGAAAGTTCGGCGATGGTCTGCAAGGGCGTGGGAAGAATATAGGTCGGCACATCGGCAAGCACGACGACAGCCTGCCACAGCAGGATGAAGCCGATATGCGAAGCGATGGCATAGGTATAGTGGCGTAGGGTCATGGCGTTGCTCAAAACTCACCGGAGCGGACTTCGAATTTCGACGGCTTGCCATGGACGGGCTTTCCGGTTTTTACCCAGTCGGCCACCCAGCGCACCATCGGATCGACCGACACGACCGGATTGCCGAAAATCCCGTTGGCCTTGTCGCAGTTCACCAGCAGACAATTGTCCTGTTCAGAGCCGGTAAAGCGCGGTTCGATGCCGAACGCCTCGCCGAAACGGTTCGCGAGATAGCGCACGGACATGGTTTCCGGGCCACCGACATTGATCGGGCTCGCCGGCACGGTGCACTGGCCGAGCATGCGCAGGAACTGGGCGTTGGCATCGCCCTGCCACATGATGTTGACGTGACCGGTGTCGAGCGGAACCTCCTTGCCGGTAAAGACCCAGTTGGCGATTTCCTGCATCACGCCATAGCGCGGGTCGATCGCGTAGACGAAACGCATGGCGCGGCCGGGCGTATCGTATTTCTTGGAGAAATGCTCGAAGGTGCGCTCACGCCCGACGACCGAATTGGCGTATTCGCCGGGGCGCGCCATCGGCAGGTCACGCTCCGTCACGCCGCCATGAAGCGGGTTCGACCAGGGATAGACATGGATCGTTGAAAATGTCACCAGCCGGCTGTCGCGAAAGGCTTCCGCCGTGATCTGCGGCGCGATCGTGTTCATCGCCCAGAGAAAGTCCTCGCGCCCGCGATAATCAAATTTGAGTCCCGCCATGTAGATCACATTGGCGACCTTCGGCAGCGCGTTGACCGCTTCCCGATCGAGCAGGTCGCAGGCAATGGTCTCGATGCCCCAGGCATTGAGACGCTCCTCAACGCCCGCTTCGGAAAACCGCGATACGCCGATGACCCGCTTGTCGGGGCAGGCCTTTTTGGCCATGCGCGCCATGGTGACGCCGATCTTGCCGCCGACGCCCAGAATCATGATGTCGCCGTCGAGCGCGTTCAGATCCTCGACGACTTCGGCCGTTGGCACCGACATGAAATCCTCGAGATGCTCGACGTCGCGAAAGGTATCCGGGAACATGCCGGGGTGAAGGGTCTCGATCGTCTTGTTCATTTCCGTTTCTCCCAAACCAGTCTCATCGCTCAAGCGGGTGCGCGACGGCATCGCCGCTCATCCACCGCGTCAAATTCATCTTAACAAAGGCGTCATCATGCATTTCGGGATACATCGCGTAGACCCGGTCGATCTGTTCGCTCTGCCCGGGGCTTAAAACTTCGTTCTCGTCGAGACACCATGTTCCGGCAGCCAGTCCCTGGCGGCGCAGCACTTCCAGGCAGCCCGGAATGCACCCGGCCAGATTGTTCAGCGCGTCGTAAATGGCGAGATTACAGTCGGTCACCATGCTGTCGAGCGCCAGCATGTCTTCGGGAATGGCGCTGCCATCGGGAATGGCATGGATGCGCGCAAGCTGCTTTACCGCCTTTTCCGCCCACACGCTCCAGTGCCCCAGAAGACCGCCGCGAATGCGCAACCGGTTTTCGCTTCCGCCATCGGCCGATCGCACGACGAAGGGCTGAAGCAGATCGAGGATGATGTGGTCGTCATTGCCGGTGTAAAGCGTGACGCGCTCCTCGGCGCCGGCATCGCAGACCGCGCGGATGATCTCGATGGTGCGATAGCGATCAAACGGCGCCATCTTGATCGCCACGACATTGTCGATCTCGGCGAAGGCGCGCCAGAAATCGTAGGAGAGATGAAAGCCGCCGACCTCGGGCAGAAGGGCGAAGCCGATCACCGGCATTTCGGCGGCGATCGCGCGGCAATGGTCGAGGATTTCCGCTTCCGGCTCGCCCTTGAGACGCGCAAGGTTCAGGAGAACCGCGTGATAGCCGAGCCCGCGTGCGATGCGGGTTTCATTGAGCGCCTGCTCCGTCTTTCCGGTTACGCCCGCGATCATCAGAAGCGGCCGTTCGGCCCATTCAAAGGCCGTCTCGGCTGCAAGGCGAAGAACCGGTTCGTAAAGTCCGACTTCACGGATGGCGAACTGCGTGGTGTGGACGCCGACCGCCATGCCGCCCGCGCCGGCATCGACGTAATAGCGGGTGACCGCGCGCTGGCGCCTCTCGTCAAGCTTGCGGTCTGCGGTGAGCAGAAGCGGATGGGCGGGCAGGACCGTGCCCTTTCTCAGGAGGGCGAGAGACCCTTCGGGGATGTCGGTGAACTTCATGCGTCAGCACGCTCCTCTTTCAATGTGCGGGCAAAGTGCCTTTCGTCCATCAGCGGCAGGGGGTCGCGGATTCTGACGGGCGCGAAATCCATCAGGTCGAGCACCTGGCTTTGAAGATCGATCCCCGGAGCGATCTCGATCAGTTCAAGACCGTCCGCGGCACAGCGGAAGACGGCGCGCTCGGTGACAATCAGTGCCTCCTGGCCGCGCTTTCTTACGCCATCCGCAACCCGATAGGTGACGGAGGCCGCCTCGGTGACGAACTTGCGCACCTTGCCCTCCTGGACGATGACCAGCTTGCCGTCGCGGACATCGGCCTTCAGGCCACCGGTCGTGAAAGTGCCGGCGAAAATCAGCCGCTGCGCATTCTGCGCAATATCGATGAAGCCGCCGGCGCCGGGATTGGCCTTGCCGAATTTCGAGACATTGACGACGCCATGGCTGTCATATTCGGCGAAGGAGAGCGCGGTGAAGGTGCACAGTCCGCCATCGATGACATCGAACTGGGTCGGCCCGTCGATCAGGGCATCCGGGTTGATATTGGCGGAAAACTGCCAGCCCGGCATGACAATGCCGCCATAGGCACCGTGTTCCGTCGTCGCAGGGAAGTCGTGGATCGCCTCGCCGGCAAAAAGGCCCTGCTCGGCCATCACCAGCGGCACATCAGTCGCCGCGCCGAAACCGTAAATAGCAAGTTCGTGCTTGCGGACTTCGGCGGCGATCCGGTTGGCGATGATCCTGTCGGCCGAAAAGGGCGGCGGCCGAAGCGTGGCGAGATCGCGGCGCTGACCGCCGAAATAGGCCGGCTCATAGGCCACATCCGTTGTCATCATCATATCGGGATCGACCACGATCCGGTCGACGAAGACGCCTGGAAGACGATTTGCGGTCGCCGGTCGGCTATCGGCGTCGACGATGCGCCGGACCTGGACGATAACCGTGCCGCCGCTTGCCTTGGCGGCGAGCGCCAGCGCGATATTGGCGGTCGTCAACGGCTCGTCTTCCCAGCTCAGATTGCCGAAGCGGTCGGCGCTTGACGCCCTCAGGATCGCAACATCGACCGGCCATGTGGGATAATAGAGCAGTTCCTCGCCGTCGATCTCGATCACCCGGATCAGATCGTCTTTCGCCTTTTCTGTAAATTTGCCGCCGCCCAGCCGCGGGTCGGCATAGGTGCCGAGACCGACGCGAGTGATGTAGCCGGGCGATTTGCGCGCGACCTCGCGCAGCCAGTGCATGGAGGCGCCGATAGGCCAGCTATAGGCTTCCACCCTGTTTTCGCGGATCAGACGCATCAGTTCGGGGCGTTTTCCGGTCGCGGGGTCGACGGGGTTGATAAAGCTGCCCGAGACGATGCGCTTCATCAATCCTTCACGGGCCACGTGATCCATGCCCTTGATCCCCATGGCATCCCCCGTGCCGCAGGGAAAATAGAAGGTGAGATTTTCAGGCGCAGCGGATTTTTCGAAGCGCGCACCGAGCGCCTTCAGGATGGCGTCAGGCGTGACCCAGCCGATGACGCCTGCGCTTGCCACGGTCGCTCCGCTCTCGATTTCTGCGACGGCTTCTGCGGCCGTTACGATCTTGTCCATGTCATTTCACCGTAAATCTGGAGAGGACGGCTTTCGCCGCCGCGCTTTCGCAATCCCGGGCGAAGAGCCGGCTTGCCTCCGCATCCTGGCGTTCGGCATCGGCGCTCGCCGCGCGCTCGAAGAACCGTTTGGTGGTGGCGACGGCATTGTCGGGAAGCGCTGCCAGTCCGCCGGCAATGGCGCAGGCCCTCTCAAGCGCGGCGCCATCGGGACAAACCGCATCGGCGATGCCGAGCCTGAGGGCTTCATTGCCGTCAATCTCCATGATCCCCCAGGTGATGAGGCGCGCATTGGCCGCGCTTGTACGGGCAAGAAGCGCCTGCAGCCCCCAGGGCGGAAGCCAGCCATTGCGCACTTCCGGCATGTTCCATTTCGCGCCCGCCGCCGAGACGACGATGTCGCAGGACACCGCCAGGATGAAGCCGCCGCCGAGCGCATAGCCTTCCACCGCCGCGATCACCGGGATAGGCAAATGTCCGATCGCGCGGGCAATCCGTGCCGTCTCGGCCTCGTGAGCGCACATCTGCTCCACCGAAAGCCCACCAAGTTCCTTGAGGTCCGAGCCGGCGCAAAAGGCCGGGGGCGCGCCCGTGAGCACCACGGCGGCGCATTCCGGATCGCCGGCAAGTGATTTCAGGCTCGCAAGAAGCTGCGCCATGCTCGCGGCCCCGAGCGCATTGCGACGCGCCGGGCGGTTCATTGTCAGGATGGCGAAGCCATCGCGCTTTTCGATCAGGATCTCCGCGCTCATGCCTCACCCATCCAATTGTGCGTTTTCGCGATTGAGAATGGCGCGGATATCGGTGCCTGAAATGGCGCGCGGTGCGACCTTGTCCTTCACCGAGATCGCCGCCGCGTGGCCGATGGCATGGCCGTAGCTGAAACACTGCGCCGTCACCCGGGCCGAGGCGACCGCTTCATGCTCTGCCGAAAGGCAGCGCCCCGCGACAAGCAGGTTTTCGCCCCGCCGCGGCACGAAGCAGCCGAAAGGAATTTCGTAAACGTCGTTCAGAAGCCACTCGACCTTCGGTTTCGCGCCGGCGTGCAGCTCGATCGGCCATGGCGAGCGGGCAATGCCATCGGCAAATTTCGCGCCCCCGGTCACATCGGTGTTCATCAGCTTGGCAACGCCTTCCACCTGCCGCGTCTGACGCACGCCGACCTGAACGGCCATATCGTTGACGAAGGCGTTTTCGCAGCCGACGAGGCGATCGCGGAAGAAGCGGGCATAATCGCGCGCCTGTCTGCGACCCTCGATCTCCGCCTCGGAAAAGTCACGCCAGAACAGCGGATTAAGCTCACGACCGTCGGCCCCGACGATGCGGGTGCAATTGCACAGCAACTCGCCGGGCCGCGTGGTCGGGAACAGCCAGATTTTGGCGCGCGGGAGATTGTAGTCCCCGGCGCGGTTTGCCGCGATGATCATCTCGGAAACTTCCGGCGGCATGATCGTGTCCTCGCCATAGGCGGCGCGGAACGCATCCACATCAACGCCCAGCAGACGGAAGATCATGGTCGGGTTCTGGACGCGGCCATTGTCGCCGATGAAACTGGGAAGGCCCGCCATGGCGACGAGATCGGCATCGCCCGAGGCGTCGATCGTGAGCCGCGCGCGGATGTCGAGCGGGCCCTCCTTGGTCCAGACATGGACTCCCTCGATATGATCGCCCTCCATCAGGACCTCGGTCGCAACGGCGTGATAGATGACCGTCACGCCGGCCTCGCTCAGAAGATCGTCCGAAACCTCGCGCCAGACGATCGGATCGTGGACGCGGGTGAAGGTCTTGCCGTAGCGCACGGGTGCGCCAAGCCCGCCGCGATTCTCCATGCGCGAAACGAATTCGCCGGCAAAGCCGAACACCGCCTGCACCGGGCCGTTTTCAGGATTGTCGCTGGCCTCGTACAGGCCGCAGATCGTGCCGGAATGGCCGGCTACCGCGCCGCCGCCGCAAAAGCCATGGCGCTCGACGATGATCACCGAAAGACTGTTGCGGGCGGCAATCGTCGCGGCCGTCACGCCGGCAGCGCCGCCGCCGATGACGACCAGGTCGCAATCAAGTCTCTGTCGATCCCTCGTATCCATCGCAACGGGCATGGCTCCTCCTCAATTGCCGACTAATATATCAGATGTCGATTTGATGAGTATCTGTTGCGTATAACGAAGTCAACCGCTATGTTCGCTGAAATTCGAAACGCCCTTTGCAAAGGATACAAGAGTGAAAAAAGCGTCGGCAAACGGCTCCATGACGGATGTCGCTTATGACACGATCCAGAATCAGATCGTGACGGGCGCGCTCAAATCGCACGAGCTTCTGTCCGAAAGCGAAATCGCCCGCGAGCTGAACTGCGGCCGCACGCCCGTGCGCGAAGCGCTGCAAAGGCTGAAATTCGAGGGTTTCGTCGAGATCCTGCCGCGGCGCGGCATTCTGGTTTCCGCAGTTGATGTATCGAAACAACTGGAACTTCTGGAGACGCGGCGACCGCTGGAAAATCTTGTCGTCACCCTTGCCTGCAAGCGCGCCAGCGATGTCCAGCGCGAGGAGATGCGCTCGCTTGCCGATCGTCTGGAAAGCGCCGTCACCGAGGCAGATCGGTCGCATTACCTGGCGATCAACAAGGCCATTCACCTGCTGCAGGCCGAAGCGGCCAATAACCGTTTCCTGCAAAGCCAGATCAACGTCATTCACAACCTGTCGCGCCGGTTCTGGTATTCCTTCATTTCCGATACGGCTTCCTTTTCCAGGGCGGCGGTCTGCCATGCCGACACGCTACGGGCGATCGCAGATGGCGATCAGGAAATGGCTGCAAAGCACAATTCCGGCCTTCTCGACCTGCTGGAAGCCGTGACCCGGCAGGCCATCGACCAACGGTAAAGCATCGGGCGATGCCAATTGGGTCACCCGATGCTCCAGTCGCGGCGTCGCCCGCGCTCGGCGTTGGTTGTCCTTGGTATGAGAGCCATTTTCGCGGCGGTCTCATTATATGATAACACCGAAGGGCGCCGCGTGGCCCTCCCCCGAAAGCTCGGCTAGGTTGTTGGGACTGGAACAGTGCCGGCAATATCCGGCTTAGGGAGGACAATCATGAACAAGGTATTTTTCGCCGCCGCGGCCGTCGCCCTGGCTCTAACGCCCGCCGCGGGCCCCGCAATCGCGCAGGACTACACCATGCGGATCGGATCGGTGCAGGCCGAAACCGACCCGATCATCATGGGCTTCAACAAGCTCAAGGAGATCGTCGAGGACAAGACCGATGGCGCCGTCGAGGTTCTGGTCTACCCGAACGGCCAGCTCGGCAATACCCAGGACCTCATGGATCAGGCGCTTGCCGGCGCCAATGTGGCCGCCTTTACCGACGCCAACCGTCTCGCCGCCTTCCTGCCGAAATTCGGCATCATCGGCGCGCCCTATGTGTTCGATGACTATGCGCAGGCCGATGCCTTCACATCCTCGGATACATTCTGGCAATGGGCCGACGATTTGCAGGACGCAAGCGGTTTCGTCACCCTGGCTTTCAACTGGTATCAGGGACCACGCAACCTTCTCACCAACAAGCCGATCGAAAGCCGCGCCGATGTCGAGGGGCTGCGCATCCGCACCCCCGGCGCACCGGTCTGGGTTGCCGCCGGCCGCGCCCTTGGCGGCACGCCGACGCCGCTCGACTGGGCCGAAATCTATTCGGCGATGCAGCTCGGCGCCATCGACGCGGTCGAAGCCCAGCCCGCCGGCGTCATCGGGTCGCGTCTTTACGAGGTGGCCGACTACCTCACCCTTACCGAACACATCCAGCTCATCACCGGCATCGTCGTCGGCGAGAGCTGGTGGGATGAGCTTCCCGAAGAGTATCAGGACATCATACGCGATGCGGCAGTCGAAGCGGGACGCTATATGTCCGATATCGTCATCGCCCAGAGCGGCGACGATTACGCCGCCATGGAAGCCGGAGGCATGACCATCTCCGAGATCGATACGAGCGAGTTCAAGGAAGCCGCCGCTGCGGAAATCGAGACGCTCGGCCTTTCCGATGCGCTCGCCACGGTGCAATCTGTGGTCCAGGCGCAATAAACCCGGCACATCGCCGGATCGAACCGGCCGGGATTGCCCTCGGCCGGTCATCCTTGTCTGCGGAGGCTCAATGTCCCCCTATAAACTTCTCGCGCGCATCGAAGCTGTCGCCGCGGCGCTTGCCCTGACGGGCGTCGTGGGGCTGGTGGCATGGGCGACGGTGACGCGCTATCTCGGCATTCCCAATATCTGGGTGCTCGAGGTGACGCAGATCCTGTTTGCCTGGACCTGCCTGCTGGCCGCCTCGATCGCCTATCGCAATGCGGGGCATTTCAGCGTCTCGGTGCTCGAAGGGTTCCTGCCCGAGGCTATGCGGCCGCTGTTCAAGGTCTTGCAACAGGTCGTTCTTCTGGCGCTGCTCGTGGCGCTCGGCTGGGTCTCGCTCGACTATGTCGCGGTTGCGAACCGCCGCCCGCTGCCGCTCACCGGCATCCGCTTCTCCTGGGTCGCGGCAACCATCCCCGTTGCCTGTGCTTTGATGGCGATCACCTCGATCCACAATATCGTGACCGAACTCGCAAACTGGCGCCGCCGCCCCGAAAACAAGGCCGAATCGTGATGCTGCTGCTCGGTGTCATTCTCTTTCTCGTCGCGGTACTGCTCGGCCTGCCGATCAGCTTCGCTCTGCTGATGGCCAGCGCGCCGACCTTTTTGACCGGAGACTATCTTCCGACGTCGATCGCGGTCCAGAAGATGGTGCAGGTCACCCAGTCCTATCCGCTGATGGCGATTCCCTTCTTCGTCGTGGCGGGCAATATCATGGCGGCCTCCGGAATCGCCAGGCGGCTGGTGGATTTCTCGCGGATTCTGGTCGGCTGGATGGTCGGCGGACTGGCGCAGGTCTCGATCATTCTCAGCCTTCTGATGGGCGGCATCGCCGGATCGGCGGTTGCCGACACGGCAATGCAGTCACGCCTGCTGGGCGGGCCGATGATCGCGAAAGGCTACAGCAAGGGCTTCACCGCCGGCGTCATTGCCTATTCCTCGATCATCACCGCCACCATCCCGCCGTCAATCGGGCTGATCGTCTACGGGTTTATCGCCAACCAGTCGGTCGGCAAACTGCTTCTCGGGGGCATTATACCGGGGCTGATCCTGACCGCGGCGCTGATGAGCTACACCTATTTCGCCGCCCGCCATTACGGCTATGGCGCGGATGAAGGCGCGACCGTGCCGACGCGCGGCGAGGTCTACCGCTCCGGCAAGGCGGCGTTCTGGGCGCTGATGTTTCCGATCATCCTGCTGGTCGGCTTCCGCTTCGGCTTTTTCACCGCCACCGAGGCGG
The DNA here is from genome assembly GCF_053484255.1 of Martelella sp. FLE1502. Classification (NCBI taxonomy): domain Bacteria; kingdom Pseudomonadati; phylum Pseudomonadota; class Alphaproteobacteria; order Hyphomicrobiales; family Aurantimonadaceae; genus Martelella; species Martelella sp. FLE1502. The sequence continues at coordinate 56,896 of NZ_JBAKFQ010000003.1, read as the reverse complement.
GCGCCTTCGTCATCGTCTACGCTCTGGTCGTCGGCGCCTTCATCTATCGCGACCTGACATGGCGGAAACTCTGGGATGCGGTCCAGCAATCGCTCAACGATATCGGCATGATCATGCTGATCATCATCATGGCCGCCGTGCTTGGTCACGTCATCGTTCTGGAGCAGGCGCCGACGAAACTGGCCGCGGGCGTAGCCGCGATCAGCGAGAACCCGACCGTGACATTGCTGCTCATTCTGGGCTTTCTGATCATTGCCGGCACGATTATGGAAGCGACCGTGAACGTGCTCCTGCTGACGCCCCTTTTCATGCCGATCCTGCAGGCGCAGGGCCTTGATCCGATCCATTTCGGTGTGCTCATGGTCACCATCATCACCATGGGCGGCAACACCCCGCCGATCGGCGTCGGCATGTTCACCGTCTGCGGCATGCTCGATGTGTCGCTCAGGGACTATATCCGCGGCAGCACGCCGTTCCTGCTGGTCATGCTCGCCACTTTCCTGCTGCTCGCTCTTGTGCCGGGTCTGGTGACCTGGCTGCCCAACCAGGTGATGGGACACTGACATGAAACGGAAGCTACTCGTCACCGGCGCCAGCGGGATTGTCGGCACCGGTCTGCGTTCCTACCTCGAAACCGATTACGATCTGCGTCTGGCGCGTCGCCGCGCCATGCCGGACCTCGACGCCGATGTCGAGACGGTGATCGGCGATATCGCGGCGCCGGAGGTCATCGCCCGTGCTGTCAAAGGCTGTGATGCGATCCTGCATCTCGCTGCCGTCCACGGAACGGGGATCGCCTTCGAGGAAACGCTGGATGTCAATTACGCCGGCCTTGTCGCGCTGATGGACGCTGCTGTCGCCGAAGACGTAAAACATGTGGTGTTCGCCAGTTCCAACCACGGCTGGGGCATGTGGCCGCGCAAGGCGAGCCCGCTGCCGCAAACCGCCCCACCGCGACCGGATGGCTGGTACGGCGTTTCGAAAATCTTCGGCGAGGCGGTTATGGCGTTTTATGCGGACACATGCGGGATCCGTACCACGAGCCTCAGGATCGGCAATTGCGGCCCGGTGGTCGAAGACGAACGCCGCCAGCACATGTGGATCAGCTTCGCCGATCTGGCGCAATTGATCCGGCTATCGCTCGAACGCACGGATTTCGGCCATCGCGCCGTCTTTGCCACCGCCGATTGCCCGACGCCATTCTTCGACAATGACGGCGCGCGGGCCATGGGCTTTGCCGCGAAGGACCGGCCGCAGGACAACCTTGGAGACCCGGCCATCGCAACCCATCCACCCGCACCGGGCATGGAGGGCGCGGCCATCGGTGGCGGTTATGCCGCAGCGAATTTCCGCGCCAACCGCGATGATTGGGAGAAATCATGAAGATCACCCATATCGAAACCCTGCGGGTCGATATTCCGTTCGCCGATGGCGGGCGGGGCGAGGGTCTGACGCCCGGCCGCTGGAATACGCTCGAAATGCTGCTGGTGCGGATCGATACCGATAGCGGGCTGTCCGGCTGGGGAGAATGCTTCGGCTATTTTTGCGCCGATGCCGTCGACGCCTTTCTGCACCGTTCGGTCATCCCGCTGCTCAAGGACAGGCGGATCGACGATCCGGCGGCGATCTCGCTCGAACTGCAGAAGCGTCTTGCCCTGTTCGGTCGCTACGGCATCTCGATCTTCGCGCTTTCAGGCATCGATATCGCGCTCTGGGATTTGCGCGGCAAGGATGAAGGCAAATCCATCGCGCAGATGATCACCGCGTCGCCCCGAGACAGGGTGCAGGCCTATGCCAGCCTTGTTCGCTACGGCGCGCCGGATGTCGCTGCCGACTTCACCGCCCGTGCGGTCGCCGATGGCTTCGAACACATTAAACTGCACGAGATCACCCGGCGCGATATCGCCGCCTGCAATGCCGTGCGCGGCGATGCGCGTCTGATGATCGACGTCAATTGTGCATGGCCCGAAGACGAGGCCCGCGACATGGCGCTCTGGCTGAAAGAGCTGGGCGCAACCTGGCTCGAAGAGCCGACCTTCCCGCCGGAAGATATGGAGCAATTGGCAAGGCTGGCGCAGTCGACGCCTGATCTCGCGCTATCGGCGGGTGAAAATCTTTGCACCCATTGGCAGTTCCAGCCGCTGATCGCTTCGGGCGCGGTGCGCTTCCCGCAACCAAGCGTCACCAAAGTGGGTGGCATATCCGAGTTTCTTCTGGTGATGAACGAGGCCCGGGCGGCGGGGCTAACCGTCATGCCGCATTCGCCCTATTTCGGTCCCGGCTATCTCGCAACACTGCAACTGAGCGCCGCACTGGGGCCCGAAAGCCTGTTCGAATATCTGTTCGTCTGGCCGGAAGCCTGGCTCTTTCCGGCGATGCCGCAGCCCGCACGCGGGTGGATTGCAATCCCCGACGGGCCGGGCCTTGGCATGGACCCTGACGCCGAGGTGATCGAGCAATACCGCGTTCGATGAACAATGGCGCGGCGGCCGGCCGCTTCGATGAAAGAGATCGCTGTGGGGAACAGTCTGACAGCCCGTTTCAGCCTGCGCGTATTCAGGGGTTAACCGCGCCTAGAGCCATTCCGCGTTTCACGGAAACGCAAAAGGGCTCTATCTCTTTGTTTTTAAGCAATTCCGGACGGTGAACCGGTGTCCACTTCACCTGGAATTGCTCTAGTCGACAAAGCGCAGGCACTGCCCCGACAACGGCGCATTCGACAGGTCGAAGCGATCGAGGCCGATGCGCGCCGTGGTGACGTAGAGCGTCCGTCCGTCTTCACCGCCGAAACACAGGCCCGTCGGGTTGGGAACCGGTACCGGAAGCCGCTCGGCGATCTCGCCCAGTTCGTCAATCCGCGCCACGCTCCAGCCATTCATCAGCCCGACCCAAAGCCGCCCCGCCGCATCGAGCTTACAGGACCGGGGGCGACCCGAAGCGGCCGGTATGCGCGCCAGAACCCGGCTTTTGCCCGTGGCAAGATCGGCAATGACCACCGTCCCGCGCTCGGCGGAGGCAGCATAGGCAGTCCGCCCGTCAGACGCGACAACGAGGTCGCTGACCGGGCCCGCCAGCGTCGTCATCGGCGAAAACGTCCCGTTATGGGTCATCTTGACCAGGAGACTGCTGCCTTCGGTTTCAGAGTCGACAGCCAGGAGCAGTCGGCCATCTCCTGGAATATGCGCCGCGGCCTGAACGTCGGCAGGAGCACAGAACTCGGCCCCGTCGCGCAACCGCGCCACGCCATCGCCAAGAAAGACAAACGGCCCGTACCATGGCGACAGCACCAGCGCGTCGAGCCGGGACGAGAACTCGCGCACGATCCGCGTGCCCTGCGAGCCGCTTTCGAATACGGCGGGCGCCAGCCGGTCGATCCACCACAGGCTCTGGCGGACCGTATCCCAATGCGGCGAAGCGCCCGCGAAGGCGGGTTGTTTGGTGACGGGAAAGAACTCGGAGCTGCGGGGTCTTTCCGGCGTTTTCGGCGCCACTTGCGAGCCGATCACCCGCGCCACTTCGGTCAGTTCCTTCGCCAGAGCCTTGACCCGCTCGTGGGCGATGCGAAAAGCGGGACCGGCAATCGAAATCGCGGCAATCACCGCCCCGTCCCGATCGATCACCGGCGCGCCCACGCAGCGGGTGCCGAGCACGATCTCCTCGTCATCGATGGCATAGCCGCGGTGGTAGACCGTGCCCAGCTCGGCCTCCAGCGCCGCACGATCCGTGATTGTGTGTTCGGTAAGGCGTTCGCGTGGCGGGGCAAGGATACGCTCGCGCTTCTCTGGCGGCATGAAAGCCAGCATCGCCTTGCCCTGACTGGTGCAATACATCGGCTTGAGCGACCCCAACGCCGCCGAGGAGCGGTGCGGATGCACGCCCTCGAACCGCCCGATCGAAAGAACGTGGTTGCCTTCAGCCACAGCCAGATAGGCTGTCTCGCCGGTGACATCACGCAGGCGTCGCAACTCGCCCGCGCTGACCGAGGTAAGATCGGAGGAGGACCAGACCTGCTGGGCGATGTCGAGCGTCCGGTATCCGATAAAATAGCAATGCGTCTCCGGATCGCAGCGCACGACGCCGCGCGCCGTCAGCGCCGAGAGGATGCGATAAAGCGTCGGGCGGGCGATGCCGGTCAGCTCCGAGATTTCTCGCGTGCCGATGTGCCCGTGATGCTGCGCGATCAAATCGATAATGTCGAAAGCCTTGGTCAAAAGCCCCGTGCCCTGCGGCGCGGACGGCCCGGCATCAGCGGCCATGTTACAGTCCCTTCCTTCTCCTGCCCGATTGTGACACGTCAAAGGCCCTCGAGGCCACTGTCAATCATCGCCTCTATCGCATTGTGATAACGCCCGCGTGCGTCGCTTTGTCCCCTCCTCGGCGCTGGGATAAATTGCCCCTCGAAATTCGGATCGCCGGCACAGGGCGATCGGCGGGTGACGCGGCACACCCATATGAAGACAGTTCGAGGAGCAAAACGTGTCCAGCACAACAATCATCACACAAGAGACTTTGGACAAGTTGAAGAAATGCAGCCAGGGCACGCTGACGACGCAACTGTTCAAACGCGGCTATCGCCAGCAGTTTCTCGTCGGTCTGTCACCATTGAGCAAGACCACCGGCCGTTTCGCCGGCGAGGCTTTCACCCTGCGCTTCATCCCCTCGCGCGAAGACAAGGACTGGGATCTCGGCGACCTCAAGTCGCGCGGCGAAGATAATGTTCAATGGGAAGCGGTCGAGGCGATCGAAGCCAGTCAGGTTCTGGTGATCGACAGCCGCAACGACCCGCGCGCGGCCTCTGCGGGCAACATGCTGATGACCCGCATGATGCGCAAAGGCGTCGCAGCCGCGATTACCGACGGCGCCTTTCGCGATGGCGCCGAAATTTCCGAGATGGCCTTTCCGGCCTATTGCCGCGCCAACACCGCCACGACCCGTCCGGCCTATCACCGCGCGATCGCGATGCAGGAACCGGTGGGCTGCGCCGAGGTGGCGGTCTATCCAGGCGATATCATTGTCGGCGATGCCGATGGCGTGACCGTCATCCCCCGTCCGATCGCCGCCGAGGTGGCCGAGGATTCCCATGAGCAGGAACGGCGCGAAAAATTCCTGTTCACCAAAATCGACGCCGGCGCCTCTCTCTTCGGCACCTACCCCGCAGGACCCGAGACGCTGACTGAATACCAAAAATGGCTGGCAGCGGGGAACGATCTGTGAGTACGCCGTCAAAACGCGCCGAGGCGCTGATCCGGCACTATTTCGATATGTGCAACATGGCCGACCGGCAGGGTCTGATCGACTGCTTCACCCCCGATGCGGTGCACTACTTTCCGCCCGGCCTGCCCGGCTCACCCTGGCGCGGCGCCGAGGCCATCGCCGATGGCTGGGTCTGTTGCGTAGAGACGATGGGATCGAAATGGACCGTCGAGAAAGTGCTCGCGGGCGCCGACGGGCGCGAAGCGGTGATTGAATGGACCCACTGGAAAACCGCCGTCAACGAAACGCTACGCGGTGACGAATGGTATATTTTCAACACGGATATCACCAGGATCCAGGAAATCCGCGCCTATTACGCAAGCCCCGTCGATAAATCGCAACCGGTCAACAAACTCCATGACTTCGATTATCGGGCGCGCGGCTTCCAGATGACGCCGCCAAAGATTGCCGGACGTGACCCATGAGACAGTTCGCATTGATCTGCCGCGACGCTCCCGGTGCGCTGGAACGCCGACTGGCGGCGCGCGCCGAGCACATGGCCGGGCTGAAGGTTGAAAAGGCCGCCAACACCATCATCGACGGCGGCGCGATCATGGATGCCGAGGGCAACATGATCGGTTCCGTCGTGCTCTGCCAGTTCAAGGATCGCGCCGCGCTCGACGCCTATCTTGCGCGTGAGGTCTACGCCCGCCAGGGCATATGGGGCGAGATCGAGATTCTCGACATGCGCTTTGTCGACTGGGTAAAGCTGATGACCAAATCGAAAAGGTCTCAATGATATTGAGACCTCAGACTGCTGACAAACCCCTGGCGATTGCCGGGGGTTTGTGATTCAGTGGGACATGTTGAAGAAACCCGCTCCCGAACAGACAGCTCTCGAGATGGTGACGCTCGATGAGCTGGTGCCGAAGGATCACCTGCTTCGTAAGATCGACGCGGTGATCGACTTTTCGTTTATCCATGATCGCGTTGCCGGGCTTTATTGCCCGGATAACGGCCGCCCTCCGCTCGATCCGACATTGATGTTCAAGGCGCTGTTCGTCGGCTATCTGTTCGGCATCCGCTCCGAGCGCCAACTGGTGCGCGAAATCGAAGTCAATGTCGCCTATCGCTGGTTTCTCAAGCTGAAGCTGACGGACACGGTGTTCGATGCCTCGACGCTGTCGCAGAACCGCCGCCGCCGCTTCAGCGATACCTCTGTGGCGCAGGATATCTTCGATGCCATCGTGGAACAGGCGATCGGCCACGGGCTGGTCGACGGCACGGTGCTCTATACGGATTCGACGCATCTGAAGGCCAATGCCAACAAGGGCAAATACGATCTGGCGCTGCTGCAGAAATCGCGCGCCGATTACTGGGCTGATCTCGACCGGGCGATTGCGGCCGACCGGCAGGCTCATGGGCAGAAGCCGCTGAAGGAGAAGGAGCGTGCGCCTCGGGAGAAGGAAACCAAGGTATCGCGCACCGACCCGGATGCCGGTTATATGGTGCGCGACGGCAAGCCGAAGGGCTTCTTCTATCTCGATCATCGCACGGTGGATGGCAGGCTCGCCAAGACGGACCGGATCGATGCTGAACTCCTGGCCCGGTTCGGCATGCTGCTTGAGCCGCGCATGCTTCAGGAAAATTCCGATATTCTCAATGATCTGAAGGAATTGCATGTTGCGCGGCTTGCCCTCGTCAAAGACAGGACGGCCGCCAAAAACCGGCAGAAGAATATAACCCAGCGTCTGCTCAGGAAACAGAACGAGGCTCGGCTCAAGCAGATCGAAGACCAACTGGAAGCCGTTGACGGGGCGATCAGGGCGCTGATCGCATCCCAGACGCCGCCGCCATAAAGACCAAGGGTGAAATCCTGGCTTGTGGCCGAAGAAGCCGGCGAGTCATTCTTGTAGCTTGTCGCCCCGTAGCCGGCCACAGCGCCGAAGCGCATTGTGTCGAAGGCCGGAATGTCGGCGCCCACGAACAGGCCTCCGACAGATCCCTTCAGTTCACCGAGGTTGTCGCCCTTCGTGCGGCTCCAGTCCCCATAGCCCGTGACCCATAGATCGATGCCGGAATTGTCTTCCATAAGGCTCGCGAATTATTGGGAACACTTCAAATATGAGGGATACTTTCAGGAAAGGGAAAAAGGCGGTTGCTTTCATATCACGCGTTCGATAATCGTAATGATATTACATTACCAATCTGCCAACCCGAATGAGGATCTCTATGGCCGAGGCTTGCCTGACCTTTCCCGATCTGACGCTTGGATATGACCGGCCTCCGGCCGTGCATGACCTGACCGGCGTTGTCGGCGATAGAGAGCGAAAACCCGAAATGCGCCCTTCGGACGCGTTGTCTTCAGTCGATGACGCCGCCCCGCGCGATATCGAAATGAGGCGACACAACGTCAAAACACTCGCCGCCGCCGTCAACAACGGCTGACAACAATAAACAGGGCGAGGCTGAACCTTGCCCCTCAACGTTACGTTATACCATCAAGGAGAGACAGATATGAAACGATGGATCCTGGGCGCTTCCACGCTCGCGATTGCGCTCGGCGCGCCGGCGGCGTTTGCCGAAAACCATGAGGAAAGCGTCACCCTCTACCGCGTTTTCGTCGGCGACCATGCGGGTGCGAAGGTCACCGCCTTCGACCTCAGCGAACCCGACCATCGCTGGTCCTTTGACACCGCCGGTCAGACCAAGCTCTACGCAGTCAATGACGGCGCGGCCATCGTCGCCGTGCAATCGGACAGCGATGCGGTGCATTTCATCGACAGCGGCATCTCGCTGCATTCCCATGGCGATCACGCCGACATCGCTATCGAAGAGCCCACCGCCATCGAGGGCAGCCTCACCGGCCCGCGCCCGTTCCACATCATCGATCATGACGGCAAGGTGGTCATCAATTTCGACAAGGGTGGCTATGCCGCAATTGTCGATGCCCATGAACTTTCCCATGGCGAGATTGCAACCAGCGAATTGAAACAGGACCGCGCCCATCACGGCTTTGCCGCCCCCGTCGGCCAGTACTGGGTCACGACGGTCGCCACCGATACGCCAGTCGACGGCACCCGCATCGGCCTGCGCGCCGTGAGCGAAGACGGCGAGCCGACCGGCGATGTCGCGACCTGCACCGGCATTCACGGCGAAGCCTTCTCCGGCGCCTATCTCGCGGCCGGTTGCCAGGAAGGTGTGCTGACCGTGACACCGGGCGAAGACGGCCCCGTCTTCGAGATGCTGACTTACCCCGACGACCTGCCGGAAGGCGAGACTACGGGCACCCTGCTCGGCGCGAAAAGCATGCAGGTGTTTCTCGGCAATTACGGCAAGGATGGCCTCGTCGTCATCGACCCGGCGGATGAGCCGCATTTCAGCTATATCGACCTGCCCTTCCGCCGCGTCGACTTCGCGCTCGATCCGGCGAATGCCCGCTACGGCTATGTGCTGACCGAGGACGGCAGCCTGCACCAGATCGACATTCTGGCCGCCAGCCTCACGACAAGCGCCAAGGTCACCGGGCCCTATTCGATGGACGGTCACTGGAACGACCCGCGTCCGCGCATCGCCATGGCCGGCGATGAAATCGTGATGAGCGATCCGAATGCAGGCCTCGTCCGCCGCATCGCCAAGGAGGACCTGACGGAAGTCGGCACCATCGACGTTGGCGGCATGCCCTACAATATCGCCGTTGCCGGCGGCAGCGGAATGGTGCATGAAGGCGAGCACGACGCTCACGATCATGGCGACCCGCAGATCTACAAGGGCTATTTCGAGGACAGCCAGATCGCCGATCGTCCGCTTTCCGACTGGGAAGGCGACTGGCAGTCGGTCTATCCCTATCTTCAGGACGGAACGCTCGATCCGGTAATGGCGCACAAGGCCGAGACCGGCAGCATGACCGCCGAAGAATACAAGGCCTATTACGACACCGGCTACAAGACCGATGTCGAGCGCATCACCATCGAAGGCGACGTGGTCACCTTCTATCGGGATGGCAAGGCCGTTGAAGGCCACTACGAAAGCGACGGCTACGAAATCCTGACCTATGCCAAGGGCAACCGCGGCGTTCGCTTCATCTTCGAAAAGGCCGGCGGCGACGAAGCCGCGCCGCAGTTCATCCAGTTCTCCGACCACCGGATCGCACCGGCGGACGCCGATCACTATCACCTCTACTGGGGCGACGACCGTGCGGCCCTCTTGGAAGAACTGACCAACTGGCCGACCTACTACCCCTCATCGCTCGACAGCGACCAGATCGTTGACGAAATGCTTGCGCACTGAGCCTTGCACGAAAGGTGGATACAGACGTCCGGCCTTCCAGGGCCGGACGCACCGGTTTGCCGACGCGTTGGGCGCTGATGTTCCTGCCTACGGGCTAATGGGTCCGAACCGTCAGTGGATCATCGTCCGGATACTGGAGAGGAAACGTCGGGTTCTCTCGTCCTCCGGCGCATCGAAAAACTGATCCGGAGCGGCGGTTTCGACAATTTCGCCGGCTTCCATATAGACGACGCGGTCAGCGACCTGGCGGGCGAAGCCCATTTCGTGGGTGACGACCACCATGGTCATGCCGTCAACGGCGAGTTCCACCATCACGTCGAGGACTTCCCTGATCATTTCCGGATCGAGCGCCGAGGTCGGTTCGTCAAAGAGCATGATCCGCGGCCGCATGCAGAGCGCCCGCGCGATCGCAACGCGTTGCTTTTGCCCGCCGGAAAGCTGGCCGGGAAATTTGGGCGCCTGATCGAGAATCCGCACGCGCTTCAGGAAGGTTTTCGCCGCCGCCTCCGCTTCCGCGCGCGGCGTGCGCCGCGAGAGAATCTGCGGCAGAACGCAGTTTTCGAGCACTGTCAGATGCGGAAACAGGTTGAAGTGCTGGAACACCATGCCGGCATCGCGGCGGACCGCATCGAGATTGCGCAGATCGTCGCCAAGCTCGACGCCGTTGACGACGATCCGGCCCGCCTGGTGCTCCTCGAGGCGGTTGATGCAGCGGATCAGCGTCGACTTGCCAGAGCCCGACGGCCCGCACACCACCACCTTCTCACCGGCCGCAACCGTCAGCGAAACGCCCTTGAGCACATGAAAATCGCCATAGAATTTGTCGATGTTATCGATTTCGATCGCAGGTTTCATCCGTGTGTCCTTGCGGCTACGCCCCGTTCGAGATGGCGCGAATAGATTGAGATGGAAAAGCAGATGATGAAGTAGATCGCCGCGACGAACAGATAGGCCTCGGTGGAAGGCGCAGGCCATGCCGGGTCGGTGCTGGCGCTGCGCGCCGCGCTCAGCATGTCGAACACGCCGACGATCAGCACCAGCGAGGTGTTCTTGATCATCACGATGGCGGTGTTGGTGAGCGGCGGGATCACGTTCTGGATCGCCTGCGGCAACACGATGTGCCAGATCATCTTCCAGTAGGGAATGCCGAGCGCTTCGGCGGCCTCGATCTGCCCGTCGTCAAGCCCCTGCAGGCCGCCGCGAATGACTTCCGCCAGATAGGCGGCGGCGAAGATCGTCAACGCCGCGAGCGTGCGGCCGAGCTTGTCGACCGTCCATTCCGGCGGCAGGAGCAGCGGTAGCAGGATGGCCGCCACGAACAACAGGCCGACCAGCGGAAGACCGCGCACAAGCTCGATCACGAAAATGCTGATCGCGCGCGCCACGGGCAGTTTTCCCCGCCGCCCCAGCGCAAGCAGCACGGCCAGCGGAAAGGCAAGCCCGAGCGAAAGAACCGCCAGAAGCAGCGTCACCGGCAGGCCGCCCCATTTCGACGTCGGCACGTAGTCGAGCCCCAGCACGCCGCCGCCCATCAGCACCAGCATGGCGGCAATGGCGAGAGCCCAGACCAGCAATAGCCGCGCATTCCATAATTTCGGCGACAGCGAAACGAGCACCATGGCGAGGATCATCACGATCACGATGGTGGCCCGCCATTGCGCCTGCGGCGGATAGAGGCCGAACAGGATCAGCCGCGCCTTGGCGCCGATAAAGGTCCAGCACGCCCCGCCCCCCTGGCAGGCGGCCGGGCCGCCCACCCAGTGCGCGTCCAGTACGGCCCAGTTGAAGGCCGGGACGAGGCCGAGGATGATCAGGACGGCCAGAACCGTGAGGAATGCCGACAGCAGATCACCGAACAACAGCTTCAGCAGCGGCTTGCGGTTGGCCTTCGGCGGTTTCTGCGGCGCATCGGCAGCGGTGCTAAAGGTAATATCTGTCATCAGCGCACCACCAGCGCAACGCGCGCATTGTACCAGTTCATGAAAGCGGAAACGGAGAGCGAAATACTGAGGAAGACCGCCAGCATGATCAGGATGCTTTCGATCGCCTGGCCGGTCTGGTTGATCACCGTGTTGACCACGAGGCCGAGTTCGGGATAGCCAACCGCCACGGCAAGCGTCGTGTTCTTGACGGTTGAGAGATATTGCGAGGTCATGGGCGGCACGATGATCCTGAGCGCCTGTGGCAAGATGATGCGGAACATGATGTGACGTTCGCCGAGCCCCAGGGCGCGCGCGCCTTCCCACTGGCCCTTTTCCACGGCGTCGATGCCGCCGCGGATGATCTCGCCGATGAAGGCGGAGGTATAGATCGTCAGGCCAGTGATGATCGCGGCGAATTCGGGCGAGAGCACCATGCCGCCCCGGAAATTGAGCCCTTTCAGGGCCGGCGCCTCAAGGCCGATCGGATGGCCGAACCGTCCCGAAAGCCAGATTACGGCTGCCGCCCAGATGCAGACAGAAAGGCCGACGCTCGCGGCTTTTGCCGGCAGACGCTTTCCGGCGGAAAGCTTGAAGCCGGCGGCGATTGCAATGACCATCAGGATTGCCGCAACGATCAGCAGCATGCTGGCGCCCGGTCCGAGCGTCAGGGCCGGAGCATAGACGCCGCGAATGGAGAGAAACACGCCGGGCAGCGGATTGAGCGCTTCGCGCGGAACCGGAAAGAGTGACGTGGCGATCGCATACCAGAAGAGAAGCTGGACGATCAGCGGAACGTTGCGCAGCACCGTGACATAAACGCCTGCAAAACGCGACAGCAGCGGGTGGGCCGAGCGGCGCGACAGCCCGACCGCCAGACCGAGCACGGTTGCAAACAGGATCGACAGGAACGACAGCCACAGCGTATTGGCGAGGCCGACGACATAGGCCCAGAGGAAGCTGTCCGATGCATCATAGCGGACGATGCTTTCGGAGATCGGAAAGCGCGCCGGCCGCCAGAGATAGTCGAACCCGGTGCGGATGCCGCGTTCCGTCAGGTTTTCATGCGTATTGCCCGCAAGCCACCAGACGAACAGGACCAGACCGCCCAGAAGGGCGATCTGCATGGCCCACGAACGGGCCCGTTGGGAGTACCAGAGCGACAGCATGACCGGCTTTACTGAAAAGCCAGCGGGAACATCAGCCCGCCGTCGTTGAACAGTGCATTGTGGCCACGCTCCAGCTTCAGCGGGCTGTCCATGCCGACATTGCGATCATAGACCTCGGCGTAATTCCCGACGGATTTCACGATCCGATAGGCGAAATCGTCGCTGAGGCCGAGGGCCGCGCCATTGCCCGGATCCGTGCCCAGAAAGCGGCGGATGCGCGGATCGTCACTGTCGAGATAGTCGTCGATATTCTCGCTGGAAAGCCCGAATGCCTCGGCTGCGATCATCGCCTGGATCGACCATGTCACGATATCGAGCCACTGATCATCGCCATGGCGGACGGCGGGCGTCAGCGCGTCCATGTAGGGCGTTGCCGGGAAGATGACGTAGTCGTCCGGATTGTCCGCCATCGTCGCGCGGACGGAGGCGAGCGCCCCGGCATCCAACCCGCGCAGCACCAGTTGCACAGCATCCGGCGAAACGCCGAAGCCCAGCATGCGCATGGTGTCGCGCAAGGCCTTGCGCAGATCCAGATCGTTGACGCTGACCGAGCCCATCAGCAGGTCGGAGTGACCGCCCGGATATTTGGTCAGCGCCTGCATCGAGAAGTCGACGCCATGGTCGAGCGGCTTGAACAGCAGCGGCGTTGCCCAGGTATTGTCGATGCCGGTCAGGATGCCGCGCCGTTTCGCGATCGCGGTGATGACCGGCACGTCCTCGATTTCCATGGTCGTGGAACCCGGCGATTCCATCCAGATCAGCCTTGTGTTGTCCCGCACATCGCCTTCGACACCGGCGCCAATACCCGGCTCGAACACGGACCATTCGATACCGCGCGGCTCCAGGAAATTACGGCAAAGGCCGATAACGGGCGGATAGGCGTTGTCGGCCACCAGAACATGGTCGCCGGGCTTCAGGCACGAGAGCAGCAAAACGGCAATCGCAGCCTGCCCCGAGGGCAGAATGACCGTCTTCAACCCGTTTTCCAGCGCCGATAACTGCGCCTCCAGCACGCGCTGGGTCGGCGTGCCGTGCAGGCCGTAGGAATAGCCGTCGAGGTCCCGCTGCGAGCGCGTCGCATAGGCTTCCGCATCCGGAAAGACGATGGTGGATGCCCGGTGGGTCGGAACGCCGAGAGCGGCATAGCCCTCTTCGCTGATATTCGGGTGATGAACGCTTCTTGTTGCGTCGCGCATGTGAACTCCTGAAATGTCGGAGCCATCATTGCCTTTTCAGTGAAGCAGGAATACTGATCAAAACACATAGTTCTATGCGGAAAGCTTATAGACATGAATTTTCGCCAGCTCGAAGCCTTCAACGCCGTCATGATCTCGGGTTCGACCGTACGGGCCGCCGAGCTGATGGGCGTCACCCAGCCGGCCGTGTCGCGTCTGATCGCCGAACTGGAAGCGGCGGTCCGGTTTTCGCTGTTCGATCGGGTGCGCGGTCGGCTGATCGCGACGCCCGAGGGAACCTTGTTCTTCCGGGAGGTCGAGGTCAGCTTCAAGGGGCTGGACCGGCTGCAGGCAACGGCGGCCAGCATCCGGGATTATGGCGCAGGCACGCTGAAGATCGCCTCGCTGGCGGCAGCCGGGGCCATTCTGGCGCCCGCCGCCATCCGCACCTTCCGGAAACAGAATCCGGGCGTCAGGATCACCTTCCACATCACCTGGTCGTCGGCGATCCGCAACGGCATCACAGATGGGCAGTATGATCTGGGGCTCGCAGCTGACGAAATCGACCGCTCGGGCATCGACAGCCAGTTATTCGGCAGCTTCCAGGGCCTCGTCGCCATGCCGAAATCCCATCCGCTGACCCTTCACAAGTCGATCACCCCCGATCTGATCGCGGAATGGCCGCTGATCGGCCTCAGCCCCGAGGACCGGGCGCGGCAGCGTTTCGACGAGACGATGAGGAAAGCCGGGCACGAGCCAAAATATGTGATCGAGACCCCGAACGCCGCCACGATCTGCGCACTGGCGCAGGAGGGCGACGCCGTGGGTCTGGTGAACCCGCTGGTCATCGGCGAAGCAGAAAGCAGAACCGTCGCTCTGCGCCCCTTCACGCCCGACGTGATGTTCCGCGTCTACCTCCTCTTTCCCGCCGACATCCAGAAATCCACCCTCGTCCGCAGTTTCACGGCCGAACTTTTCCGACTGAGGAACAGGTTCGAGATACCAACGGTATAGGAAAGCGGAAAGCAGACTGCTGGGCGGCCGCTGTGCTCCAGCTACATGGCCCATTCTGACGGGCTGCTTCAAGGTCTTGAACATATTCGATCCGCGGATTCCGCCGCGAAGCGCTTTGCTTGGCTAACTTGTTGGGCACAAACGGCTATCATCGGGTTGTTGATTCATACTGACAATACAGCCAACATTCATAATGCCCTCCCTGGTCCATTATCCCGAGGACCAGACAAGAAAAAGCAGACCTGCATCGGCCCCCATTTTTCTAGCGCTCGCCCGCCGAAGCTGACCAGCTTCGGCAGCGGGGCCCACGTGGCAATCAAATTCAATCTCGAACCATCACAAAGCGGATGTCGTCCTTGGTGCTGCCGTAGACGCGGTCGCGGTAGGAATCGATCGGCAGGTCGAACGAGCCGATATTGGGCGTCGCGATGGCGGACAGGATGATCGTGCGGCCCTTGCGTTCCCAGCCATTGATGCGGCTGACGCCGTTGATGCTGCCGAGGCCCTCGACCTGGTTGCAGGCAAACGTGCTGACGCGGCCCTTATGCGCGTTGAAGGCGCTCGCCTTGAATTCGATCGAGCAGCTGCGTTTGGTCGGGCCGATGGCCGGGTACATTTTCCATTTCCCCACAACCGAATCCTTCATCTCCTTTTGCGCGGCCGCGGTCGTCTGGTAGCTGGGCGAAGTCGAGACCGATGGCATGGAGCCGTCCGATACCTCGCAGCCAGCCAGACCGGCGACGACCAGAAGACCTGCCCCGACCAGCAATGACGACGTGACGTGAGAATGAGCGCGTTTCATGAAACTATATCCCCTGTTTTGAGCTTGAACATGGTTCTCTAGAATTTGAGGCTGGCATTGGCGGAAAAGGTCTGGCTGGTGAGATTGTCCCGGAGCTCCGCCTCGTAGCTTGCGCCGAAGGTGAAACGGTCCGACGCGATGGCATTGACGGAAACGCGGCCGATAAAGGCGTTGCGCCCGATATCCGCGCCGGATGCATCAAAGCCGCTGCCGAAGATGGCGAGGTTCGAGGAGCGGTTCAGATCGCCGAAGTCATGGCGCCAGCCCGCGCTCAACACCGGCTCCAGCTTCAGCCCGCTGTCGAACGCAAAGCGATGCGAGGCGGACAGGGCCAAGGTGGTCTGCGTTTCGGAGAAGGTTTCATCCGGCAATGACAGCGCGAAAAGACTGCCCGTCTCGGTCATTGCGTCGCGGTGGAAGCCGCGATAGCCGAGCGTGGCGGATGGCGTCAGGGTCAGCGCCGCCATTTCGAAATCCTGAAAGGCACTGACTTCGGCAAAGCCGCCCATGCCGTGGCCCGAGGCGTTGGCCATAGCGGCATAATCGCCGAGCGTGGTCAGACGGCTCGTTGAAAGGTCGCCATAGGAAAGCCCGCCGCGCACGGCGACGGTCGGGCCACCGGTTTCAAACGTGGCATAGGCTGCGGCCTGGTAGGTGCCGATATTGCCGTCGCCGTTCGCATTCGCCGAGACGTCGGCATATTCATAGGAGCCCGCGACGCCGGCAATGGTCTGCCCGAAATGCCAGTCGATGCCGAACGCGCCATTATTGGCGTTGACGTCATAGCCGGAGATCGCGCCAGCGGACCCTACATCGGTGTGAGCGTGATTGCCGCTGACCCAGACCTCGCCGGCGCCATAGGGCGTCCCCGTCTCGGAGAGCCAACCGGAAGCAAGGCCCATCTGGCGCTCGCCGATCCGGTCGGCGAAGCGGCCGATGGCGCGCACGGCGCTGGTGCCCATCTCGGCATGGATCTGGCCCGTCAGCGACGGGAGCCCACCGGCAAGCGCGTCGATGTCGGCGGCATAAAGCGTGTTGAAACTGTCATTATAGGCGGGATCGGGGCGCAGGCCCGCCGCAGGCCGGCTTTTGTCGATCGCGGTGCCCAAAGCCCTTTCGTTTTGCGTGGCGGAGATGCCGAAGACGGAAAGATCGGCATAGCGCTCCGGCGTGGCGGCCAGCGAAAGCGCATCCGCCGCGTAGAGCACATCGAAGCGCGTACCCGGCGCAAGACCCGCATCCGGCTGGTCCAGGCCAGCGAAACCGCCCGTGACGCTGCCGTCTGCAACCTGAACAAAGGTGAAAAGTTCGCCGGGCATTGGCGTGAAGGCATTGGTGGCGGCGCCGGAAATGCCGCGCAACCGCGGTTGAAGGGTGCCGTTGGCGGCAAAGTCATTGCCCGCGCCGGTCACGAGAAGACGGTCGTAATTGCCGGCCCCGTTCTCTGTCCCCGTGCCATCGACATCGATTTCCATGGTTGCCGTCGGCTGAAGGCGCAGATTGCCGGCAATTGTCATCGTGCCGGGCGACTGGCCGGGCGCAAGCGTGCCCGCGACATCCACATCGGCTACAACGCGCCCGGTACCGCCAAGCGTGCCGTTTCTGCCGACATGCAGTTCCGGCGTCGTCAGCGAGCCATCAACCGCCAGCAATCCGCCTTCGACGCCCGCGCCCTGTCTGAAGGTTGCGGCGTTGAGGATGGAAAGCGTGCCGCCGCCCTGCTTCTCAAGGCTTCCGTCGCTCGTAAACGAGACGATCCAGGTCGTGTCGGAACCGTCCGCGCCGACCGTGTAAACGCCTTCGCCGGTCATGCCGACCGGTCCGACCGAAAGCGCGCGGTCAAGCCGCACCAGCCCCCAACCATAGACCGCGTCAATCCCCGCAGCGCCGAGATCCTCGGCGGTCATGAACAGGATTTCGACGATTTCCGCCGGGGTGAAGCTCGGATAGGCCTCGGTCAGGACGGCGACCGCGCCGGACACATTCGGCGCTGCCATCGAGGTGCCTGAGTAGGATTCATAGCCGCTGGGAACCAGATTTTCAGGGACGGTCGAATAAATACCGCTATCCGCTCCCGATGGCTGATCACCGCCCGGCGCGGCAATGCACCACTCTTTTGCGACGCCGCATCTGTTGGAATAGCTGGAGATCCGATTATAAGCATCGAGCGCGACGACGACGACGATTCGACCCCGGGCAATGCCATCCTGTTTTTCCGCAGCCGCCAGTGCTTCGGCGGACGTGAAGCTGAGGTCAAGCCCGGTGCCATGATCATCATAGACCAGACTGCCCGAGGAGTTCGTAGCCGCTTCATTTTTAGGCTGAATGAAGGGGAAAAGGCCACTGCTGAAAGGATTTTCCGCAAGAACTGGAGCCTCAAGGAATTCATTGCCCGCAGACATGACGATCACCTGACCGGCATCAAGGCTTTGCCTCATGGCTTCGGCGTCAGCCATGAACTGAGCTTGCTCCTCGACAGGTATATCCCAGGTTTTCTGATCCGGTTCGGCATTGGAGCCGAAGCTGCCATTGATCACCTTCACATCCGAAAACTGCGACAGATATTCAAACCCTACAGTATCGGGAACGCGTGAACCGGTGATGGGCTCGCAGGTTCCATTCAACAGGGATGGCCCGCAATACTGCAAATCATCGATATCGAAATCCTCGCCGTCGACGAAGACTTCGCCATCGCCTCCCGGTATCGCTCCAACGGAAAGAATGGTTGCCTGCGAGGCAACACCCTCCATGCCGAAACCGTTGCGACCTGCGCCAATGATCCCGGAGACATGGGTTCCGTGGCCATCGATATCATAGGGGTCGTCCGGCCCCTGTTCGAAAGCGGCCTCAAACTGTTCCTGGGTCAGGTGCTCGCCCTCGACACTGGTGTCAAACCAGTAGAGGTAGCTCTTTGAGCGAGGATCGACGCGCCCTTCGAATTCAGGGTGAACAGTCCCGTTGGGGCTGATGGCGATTCCTGTGTCAATCACGCCGACGACAACGCCCTTGCCGGTCAAACCTTTTTCAAGCGCTGCATCGGCATGCATGGCATCGAGCGAATAGTTGCGCTGATATTCACTGAGCGCCTCTTTCGGAATGCTGGGATTGCCCCCGGGATACGGCGTGTCGCGCGCAGCCGGGGCGGATGCCAAAAGTTGCGTTCGGGCGGATCGGGACACCGAAGCCTCGGGAAACAGGCCTGCGAGGTGACGACCGGATGCGGCTGCCCTGGCGATCGATGCGGCAAGATCGGGCCGAAGCCTCCGCGCCTCCGTCTCGATCAGATCTGCGCGTTCTGGAGTCAGCCGGGCATTTTCGACGATACTGGCAAGAAACGATTTGCGACCAAAGGCGGTTGCCTCCTGCAGCGCCGCCCTTACCGCTGCCGACGATCGATCAGCAATGGCCTCGCTCTCTTCGACTGGTCGCGTCGGACGATCGTTCGCAAATGTGCCGGTCGCCAGCAGGGTCGAGGCCAGCATCGCCGAGACGGCGATCGTTCCGAACCGGCCGGAGAGACGGGGGCGAGGAAAGGCAGGGGGTATGGGCATATGCACGTCCAATCATGACCGGTCACAAAACGCGTTTCGGCAGCCGCAGACGGCGCCGAACGGGTGGAAGAACCCGCCCGCCCCGTCCGCCTGCGCGAAACAGAACGGTCCGGTCATGTCACAACAATGTTTGCTCAGTATTTGAAACGGCGATTTTCTTGACTTTTCGCAAGTTTCCACCGTCTGCGTGATGGACGCCCCTGCCCCGCACAAGCGCTGCAGTTTATCGCCACCACGCCGGCTTAGGCCGGATCGGATACGCCGGATCTGATGCTCTCGCTGACGACATCTTCGCCAAAGGCGGCCGAAAACGCCGCTATCGGCGTGTTCATGATGTTTCGGCGATGCTCGCGTTTCTTGAAGCGGCGGCCGAAGACATTATAGAGCAGCTGAAGCATGTGCGCCGCGACTGCAAATGTCAGTTCGGCCCCCGCGACCGTCCGGCTCATATGACCTTCGTTCAGTTCGGGCGCGAGCAACAGACCCAGACGGGCATGCGCCAGCGGCGCTGTCATGCGCAGACGCTCGGCAAGCGCCTGCAACGCATCCAGCCTGTGTCCGGCGCGCAGCGCACCGGCCTTCAGCAGCATCAAATAGATGAAAAACTCCGTGCCCGGCTCGGCGAGTTCCAGCGCCTCGTCGTAGAGCTGGCACGCGGCGTCGATATCTCCCTCGATCGCCGCGATTTCTCCGCGCAGGGCCGCCGCGGTGGCAAAGGCAGAACCATGTCGGAGCGCCTGATCCACCAGACTTTCGGCGAGCGCTGTATGTTCGTTGTTGACGAACAGAAGCAGCTTGGCGACGGCCAGCCCCATTTCGGGCATGCCAGGCAGCTCACCCAGAACGGACAGGCTTGTCTCTTCGATCTCCTGCTCGATCGCCTGCCACTCCTGCTGGGACAACCATTGATCCGGTTCACTCATGCTCTGCAGCAGCCGGGCATAGAGATTGAGCGCCCACATCACGTTCAGCCGTTGATCATGCGGGCTTTCCGCCATGGCGCGCTCAAGCATGCGCGCATTATCCCGCCAGCTCACCTTGTCGGGATTGCCGCTGAGCGTCAGCGCCGCGTCGTGCTGGCGGATCCATGGCGGCAGGTCATCGGGCAGCCCGCCGCTTTGCGGCGGCAGGGCGAGATGCGACCAGATGGCCTGCATGATGTCCTCTATCCCGACCGCATTGCTGCCTGCGCGATGATCGACCCGTTTCATGCCGATAAACTGGTCGGCATGCCTTAGAAGCAGCGCGGCGTGAAGAACCTCGTCATGACGATGAAAAACCACCTCAATACTGAAATGCCGTGTTGCGACCCTGTCGGACTCCGCGACAATCACCGTCCTCTCGGAACCGAGGGCCGACTGAAACGCCTGATGGAGCTCGGCGAGATAGCGCCCCGCCTCCGCGCCGCCGCGCTTCAGGCCGCGGACGGGTCCGATGACCAGAAACGCATCCGGGTTTTCGGCAGTCACCGACGCGTGCGGCGCAATCCAGACATAACCCTCGCCATACTGCGTTCGGATGAAGCGGGGCGTGCGCGGCACGTCCTGAAGCTTCCGCCGGAGCTGGTTGATCAGGAAATCGACATGACGGTCGCTGATGGTCTCGCTTTGCCCGCCGAGAACAGAGAGCAGGTCATCGCGGCTGAGCAGCCGCTCGGCATTGGCCGTAAAATGTTGCAGCAGAATTCTTTCCTGCCGCGTGAATGTTAGTCGCGCACCATCCCCGTCGCGGACAGCCGTCAGAAAATCCTCTGAAAATTCAATATCAAGATACCGCATGCACCGACCCTATGGTCTGGTCGGCCCATGGTAAAGCACGCCTTGCGCGAGCCGCGAAACCTCTGATCGCAAACCGTGTTTCATTTCTCGTTTTCGATTGCAGGCGCGCCACGTCTAGGTTCAGGACTTATTGAGCCTGGCGCAGGATTATGAACTGCTCTTGTTCCGGCCCTGAAAATGGTGGCTGAAACGGTGAACGTCTCGAGCGTTTCAGGACCGAACAGAAGTATATTCGGTATTTTCAGTCGGCTTGCGCGAATTGGACTGCGGAAAGCGGAGCCGTGTCCGCCGTGCTGACCATCTTTCCGCCCGGATTGATCAAGGGTAGAAGAAGCTGCGTGCAGGATATTATCGGACGGGTTCTCCTTCAGAATTGCGAAGTTCGCCCATGAGCCTGTTTCTTTCCTCGCAGCATATGTCCCACAGATTGGTTGTTTCGAGCAAATCCGCATTCAGATCATATAGCCGCGCCGCCGCTGTGATATCGGCCTGGAATGAGCCGAACTGCATCTTTGATAAAGGCTGGTCGTTGCGGTAGCCGAGCACCAGCTTCCAGCGCCCATCGGTTACCGCGCGCCAAGCGCCCAGGCCGGCATGTGTA
The DNA here is from genome assembly GCF_053484255.1 of Martelella sp. FLE1502. Taxonomy (NCBI): domain Bacteria; kingdom Pseudomonadati; phylum Pseudomonadota; class Alphaproteobacteria; order Hyphomicrobiales; family Aurantimonadaceae; genus Martelella; species Martelella sp. FLE1502. Next base: position 35,404 of record NZ_JBAKFQ010000003.1, on the reverse strand, counting down.
AACAGGCGGGGATAGGCTTCGCGCCCTTGGAGATAGCCGGACAGGTCCATGCCATCGGCGTCCGTAAGCGGCGCTGCCCCGGCGAGCGACAGCAGGGTCACTGGAATATCGATCAGCGATGCGGGCGCATCCTCTATCCCGCGCGCGGCAATGTCGGGGCCGTTCCAGACCAGCGGCACATTGAGGGAGGGTTCAAAGGGGACCTGCTTCTTCCATAGATTGCGGTCGCCCAGCATCTCGCCGTGATCCGACGCGAACACGATCACGGTGTTCTCCAGCATGTCGCGACGCGACAATTCGGCGATCATCCGGCCGAACCAGACATCGATGTTTTCCAGCATGGCGGCATAGCGGCGGCGGATCTCGTTTTGGAGTTCGCGATCTTCGGCGCGCCGGCCGTAGGGCTGCGGAAAGGTCACATCCCGCCAGTTTTCGATCATGTCCCCGGTCACATCCATCGGCTCGTGCGGGCCGGGGAAGTTGACCATCAAAAACCATGGCGCGTCCGCGTTCACCGCGCCGAGATAATCGAGCGCATCCTGGCCGACGACATTATCCGCGTAGAGTTCGGGCGGCAGCGGCGATGGTGCTGTATTGGCGTAGCAGGTTTCCGGCTCGGTAATGACGCCGGCTTCCCAGTCGGAGACCGGGAGCGGCGAATCTTCGGAGCGTTCTGCGAGGTCCTTCACATAGCTGTCGATCACGCCGGCGCGCGCCAACAGGTCGGTGTAGGGGTCGGAGCAACCCGCTTCCGCCGCCTCGGCGGAATCGTGCTTGCCGGCGATATCCTTGCCCGCCGGAATGCCGATTGCTGCAAGCTTGTCCACGCCGTTTACCCGGTGGCGGCCGTCCTTGCCCCAGCTCCTGTCGGGCTTGAAGAGATCGGTCTTTCCAAAGCTTGCGACCTCATAGCCGGCCTCGGAGAGCCTTTGGTAGAATGTATCGGCGTCGACCGGGTTGGTGCAGGTATTGTCGGGGGCCGGCGCTCGCCCGTAGGACCTTGCGGTGGCAAGGCAGGAGCGCGCGGGAACACAGAGCGGGCTTGGCGTCCAGGCCCGGCGAAATGCCGTGCCGCCCGCGATCAGCCGGTCGATCGTCGGGGTGCGCAGCGGCAGTTCGGGCGAGAGCGCCCCGAGCCAGTCGCCCCGCCACTGGTCGGGAAAGACGAAGAGTATGTTTGGCCGGGTCATGACGCACCGAGGCTGGCAAGCACCTTGTCGCTGTCGTGCTCGGGCAGATCGCCGATCTCGGCCATCTTGGCGTCGAGCTTGCCAAGCATCCGCCGGAAATTGTCGGCATGGGCCGGGTCGGCGGCAAGATTGTGCAGTTCATGAGGGTCCGCCTCGCAGTCGAACAGCTCCCATTCCGGTGCGGCCCCGCCCGCATGCGCGCCGGGCTGTCCCAGAGGATCATTGTACCAGTAGATCAGCTTGAAGCGCTGGTCACGAATGCCGTAATGGGCGTAGGCGTCGTGCACCTCATCGCGATGCATCCAGTAGCGATGATAGGCGATATTCTGCCAGTTTTCCGGCACCCGCCCTTCCAGAAGCGGCCGAAGGCTCGTGCCCTGCATGTAGCTCGGGACGGTAATCCCGGCATAATCGAGAAAGGTCGGAGCGAAGTCGACATTCATGGCGATGCCGTCCGTAGCCGTCCCCGCGGCGACGGCGCGCGGGTAACGCACCAGAAACGGCATCTGCAGCGATTCCTCATACATGAACCGCTTGTCGAACCAGCCGTGGTCGCCGAGAAAGAAGCCCTGGTCCGAGGTGTAGATAACGATCGTGTCGGCGGCGAGCCCCTCGACATCGAGCCGGTCGAGCAGTCGCCCGACATTGTCGTCGATGCCTGCAACCGAACGCAAATAGCGCTGCATGTAGCGCTGGTACTTGAACAGGTCGAGTTCGCGCTGGTCGGCAAAGGTAAACCGCTCGCCTGTGGCGCGGTCGATCAATGTCAGCCCCTCGAAGCCTTCCGGCACCTTGCGGATATCCTGATCCGGCCATACGCGGTCGCCGATCGCTTCGCCGCCTTCCGGCTGAACCAGGCCGAGGTCTTCATAGAAGAAATCCGCCCGCACCCGCATCTTAGCCGCCGAAGCCGCTGCGGCGCGTTCCGCATAATCGTCATCATAGGTCTCGGGCACCGGCAGATCGCCTGCATAGAGACGATCATAGCGCGGATGGGGGCCGAAGGGGCGGTGCGGCGCCTTGTGGTGACACATCAGGAAGAACGGCCGGTCGTGATCGCGCCGGTCGAGGAAGTCCAGGCAGAGATCGGTAATGATGTCTGAGACATAGCCTTTCTCGATCCGCTGTCCGTCGCGGTCAATGATCCTGGGGTCGAAATAATCGCCCTGCCCCGGCACCACCGCCCATTCATCGAAGCCTGAGGGCTGGTGCGCCGGCCCCTCTCCCAGATGCCATTTGCCGAAAATGGCGGTCTGATACCCGCCGCCGCCAAGGGTGCGGGCGACATTCGGCAGGCGGTTGTCGATGTGGGTGTCGAGCGTGGTCACGCAATTGACGTGGTTATAGGTGCCGGTCAGGATCGTGGCGCGGCTCGGCGTGCAGATCGAATTGGTGACATAGCAGCGGTCAAGCCGCATGCCGCCCTCGGCGATCCTGTCGATGTTCGGCGTATGCGCCACCCGCGACCCGTAGGCCGAGATTGCGTGCGCGGCGTGGTCATCCGACATGATGAACAGGATATTGGGCCGCTTCATCAGTCTTTTCTCCCGAATGAAGCCCGGAAGGCATGTCTCATGGGGTCTTCAACCCGCTCCTGCCAGGCCAGCAACGCGTCGATGAGGCCGGCGCGAATGTCGCCGAGCGCGGGATCCGAGGCGCGGTTCACGGTTTCGCCGGGATCTGTTTCGAGGTCGAAAAGCTGCTCGACCGCGCTCCCCCGGCTGGTGCGGCCCTCCGGTGCGGATGCCAGTTTGGGCGCGGCATTGGGGAGATAGCGGATCAGCTTCCAGCGGCGGTCGCGGACGGCGCGCTGGCTTTCGCAATGAACGGAGACGAAAGTTTCGCGTGAAGGCCCGCCGCCAAGCGGCAACAGGCTTGCGCCCTCCGTTGCGCCGGCAGCCTCAAGGCCGGCCTCAGCAAGGACCGTGACGGCGGTGTCGGCATGCCAGACCAGCGCATCGCTGCGCCCCGCCGGGTCGATGCCGGGGCCGGCGACGATCAGCGGGATGCGGGTCGAGTGCTCGTAGAGGTTCTGCTTGCCCATCAGCCCATGCTGACCGAGCGCGATGCCGTGATCGGCGGTGAAGATCACCAGCGTATCATCCGTCAGGCCGAGAGCATCGAGACGGTCGCAGATCCTGCCGACCGCCTCGTCGAGATGCTGCACCATGCCGAGATAATCCGCGACATGGCGGCGAACCGCGTCTGGCGTGCGCGGCGTGGCCTCGAGAAGCTCGTCGCGCACCAGCATTTCGCCATTATCGAAAGGGTGCGTCGGCATATAGTTCGCCGGCAGCGCAACGGTGGCGGGATCGACCCAATGGCGCGGCGGCGGCGTGCGCGGGTCGTGCGGCGCGGTGAAGGCCACATGCAGGAAGAAGGGCTGATCATCGGGCCTGTCGTCGAGGAAGTCCAGCGCCGCGTCGGCGAAGAGGTCGGTGGAAAGACCGTCCTCGGTGCGCGCGGCCTCCGGCGGATAGCGGCCTTCCAGATCGAAGGCATGCAGCGGCACATGGTCGTGATCGCTCATGCCGCCAAACATGATCCGCGACGCGCCGGCAAAGGACCTGGCGAAGCTCTCCCGGTCATTATGCCATTTGCCGATGTGATGCGTCAGATAGCCGGCATGCCGCAGGCGCTCGGGCACGGTTTCCATGCCCGCCGGAATGGCGAAGGCGCGACCGCCGAAATCCCGCCCCGCCGGGTCCTTGGACGAGGCGAAGATGTTTCGCCTCGTCATCAGGCTGGCCCGGCTCGGCGCGCAGACCGCCGGGTGCATGCCGCCCTGGCAATGCGCGCCGTCGAACGAGATGCCGCGCGCCGCCAGCCTGTCGATGTTCGGCGTCGCAACCGCGCTGCAGCCGGTTGCGCCGAGACTTTCCCAGCGCAAATCGTCAGCGACGATCAGGACGATGTTCGGCTGCCTGGTCATCGCCCTATGCGCGCCCGATGACTTCGAGCGGCTCGATGATATGCCGATTGACCATTCTCACGCCATCCTCGTGCGGGGTCGCCGCCCAGCGCGCCGCGTTCTTCAGCACGGTGTGGATATCGGGCATGTAATAGATCGGGAACGCCTCGTGGCCCGAGCCGAAATAGAAGATCCGACCGCGGCCGCGATGGTAGCAGCAGCCCGAGCGGAACACTTCCCCGCCCTCGAACCACGATACGAACACCAGATGGTCGGGTTGCGGGATATCGAAGGGCTCGCCGTACATTTCCGACTGCGGAACGAGGATCGAGGACGGTACGCCCTTGGCGATCGGGTGGGCCGGGTCGATGACCCAGATGCGCTCGCGCTCACCGCCCTCGTGCTCGCGCCAGGAAAGGTTGGCATTGGTGCCCATCAGCCGCTTGAAGATCTTCGAATGATGGCCGGAGTGCAGCACCACCAGGCCCATGCCGTCCAACACCCGCTGCTGGATGCGATCCACCAGCTCGTCGGGAACCAGCTTGTGGATGCAGTGGCCCCACCAGAACAGCACATCGGTATTGTCGAGGATATCGCCGCCGAGGCCGTGGTGCTCGTCATCGTAGAAGGTGACCGACCTGATCTCAAAATCGTCGCTGGCAATGCCGTCGGCAATCACATTGCCGATGCCGGTCGGATAGACCTCGCGGATATGCGGATGCTCGCGCTCGTGGTGGCCTTCGTTCCAGATGGTGATGCGGATTTTCGTCATTGTTCTATCTCCGGTCGTGTCGTGAGCGCCAGCGGAACGCTGCCCTCGGCGCTGGATTGCTTGATAAGGTCCCAGAGCTCGGCAAGGTGCAGGCTCTGTTCGGCGGTCGCGGGGTTGACGCCGCCGCGCGCCACGGCTGTGAAAACGTCCAGCACGGCGTCGTTCGGCTCGCCGCCGATCTCGCGGGTGATCGTGGTTCCCTGGCGCAGTTCGGCCCACTTGCCCCAGATATCGAGGCGCAGGATCGCCTTTTCGAAGAACAGCGAAAGCGTGCTCTCGCAGCCCGGCGTGGTGTTGCCGCAGAAGGTAAGCGTCACAGGAACCGCGCCATCGATCTCGGCCAGGATGCCGCCCACGAGTTCATACGGGCGTCCGAGCGAGTTGAGACGGCCGGCGACGTGACTGTAGCCGCGCCCGGTCACCTGCATCACCGCGTTGAAGAGATGCGATCCGGTATCGCAGATGAACCCGCCGCCCGAAAGCTCCGGCACCTGCTTCCAGTTGCCGGCATAGCGGCTTTCCCAATGCTCCCAGACCTCGCCGGTGACCGAAAGCAGAACGCCGAATTCACCGGCCTGGAACCGCTTGCGATAGCCGGCGATCAGCGGTGAGAGCGAGGACTGATAGGCAATGACGATCTGCTTGCCGGCGGCATCGCGGGCCGCCAGGATCTCGCGGGCTTCCTCCGCGTTGAGCGCCATCGGTTTTTCGAGCAGCACATGAAGCCCCGCCTTCAGGGATGCCTTGGCATAGAGCTGGTGAAAGGCATGAGGCGTCGAGACATAGACCGCATCCAGATTTCCCGCTTCGGCCGCAAGCAGCGCATCGGCATCGGGATAGACCTTCGGCGCGGCGCCGCCCGCCTGCGTCACGATCGCCGCATAGCGCTTTACCGAGGCAGCGCTGGTGTCCGTGATGGCGACGATTTCCGGCGGCACGGGGCCGGCCGTCCAGCTTCGTGCATAGCTTGCGGCCTTGAGGCCGCAGCCGATAATTCCAAGTCTAAGTGACAAGTTCGGTATTCCTTATGCGATGCTGGCTGTTGCGTCCGGGGAGGTCAGCGCCCGTCCCTCCGGCTCGAAGAGATGGCAGCACGCCGGATCGACGGCGAGGCGAACGAGTGTGCCGGAGGCGATGCGGTGATCGCCCTGGATACGGGCAATCGCCGGTTCGCCGCCGGTATCGAACGAGAGATAGGTTTCCATGCCGAGACGCTCGGCAAGGATCGCGCGGCTTTCGATCTGCGCGTCAGCGCCCGGCTCGGCCGGAACCAGATCCTCCGGACGAATACCGAGATTGACCGTTTGTCCCGCGGCAAGGCCCGCCGGAGCCGGTACATCGAATGTCCAGCCGGACGTCGTGGCAACCCGCGCGGTGCCCCCGGAGACGCTTTCGAGCTTGCCCGGAAACAGGTTCATGCGGGGCGAGCCGATAAACTGACCGACAAAGGCATTTGCCGGCTGCTTGTAGAGCGTGATCGGGTGATCGGCCTGCATCACCTCGCCATCCTTCAGCACCACGATCCGGTCGGCGAGCGTCATCGCCTCGACCTGGTCATGGGTGACGTAGACGATCGTTGCCTTGGTCGAGCGGTGCAGTTCCTGCAGCTCGGCGCGCATCTGGACGCGCAGCGCGGCATCGAGGTTCGACAACGGCTCGTCGAACAGGATGACCGAGGGTTCCTTGATGATCGCGCGGCCGATCGCGACGCGCTGCCGCTGGCCACCGGAGAGCGCCTGCGGCTTGCGGTCGAGATAGGGCGACAATTGCAGCCGTTCGGCCACCTCGCCTACCCGGCGCTTGATCTCCTCCTTGGGCGTGCCCTTGAGATCGAGCGAGAAGCCGATGTTCTCGGCCACCGTCATGTGCGGATAAAGCGCGTAGGACTGGAACACCATCGCGATGCCGCGCTTTTCCGGCGAGATGTCGTTCATCACCTGCCCGTCGAGCTCGAACGTGCCGCCGGAGATATCCTCCAGCCCGGCGATCATCCTGAGCAGCGTGGATTTTCCGCACCCCGAGGGACCGACGAAGACTGCGAACTCGCCGTCTTCGATGCGGATGTCGACGCCCTTGATGACTTCGACCGCGCCGAAGTTCTTGCGAACGCCTGTAAGTTTGATGCTAGCCATGGGTTCAGCCTTTCAGTCCACCGCCGAAGGTCTGCACCAGGAACCGGCGGGCGAGCACGAAGGCGGCCACGGCGGGGATGGTGTAGATGACGGCGATTGCGGCCAACAGGCCGTAGTCGATCTGGTTGTCGCGCAGGAAGGCGCTGTAGATGCCAAGCGGCAGCATGCGCAGTTCCGGCGACGAGATGAAGGTGAGCGGGACGAGGAAATCGTCCCAGCAAGCGATGAAGGCGAACAGGCCCGACGCCGCCAGACCCGGCATTGCCAGCGGGATCAACACACGGCGCAGGCGCTGGCCGAATGTGGCGCCGTCCATGACGGCCGCTTCCTCATATTCGCGGCTCACCGTGTCGAAGAAGGTCTTCATGATCCACAGCGCCAGCGGTAGATGCAGCGCAGCCATGAGCAGGATGAGCCCGAGATAGCCGTCGATGAAGCCGACGATCCGCATGGTCTCGCGATAATGATCCGAGGGCACCGTGGCCCGCACGATCGTCTGCATGCCCTTGTTGGCGGCAAGCATCACCTGATAGAGCGGCACGATCAGCGCCGGCGGCGGGATCACCCGGATCAGGATGATCGAATAGAGGAAGGGCAATTTCCACCATGCCCGCGTTCGCGACAGAGCGTAGCCGCCGAAGCCCGAGAGCACGAGCACCAGCAACGTCGCTCCGCCGCACACGACAAGCGAGTTGAACAGCCAGAGAAAGCCGTCTTCCTGGGCAAAGACGCGGTAGAAATTGCTGAGGTCGATCTCGGCCGGCATCTTGATGAACAGTCCGGCATCGGGATCGAAGGCCGCGAGCAGCAGCCAGACGAAGGGCATCAGGCAGTAGATGCCGATGACGAAAAGCATGCCGAAACGGCCGGCCTCGGCCTTGCGGGAAACAGCGAGCGCCATCTCAGACCTCCACCTTCAACGCGCGGACATAGAACATGCCGATGCTCAGCGAGATGATCAGAAGCACGACCGCGATCGCCGATCCGTAGCCAAGCCGATAGGCGTCGAAACTCTGGTTGTAGACGTAGATGCCGATGATTTCGGTAGCGCCCGCCGGCCCGCCGCGCGTCAGCGCATAGATCAGCGAGAAGATCGCGATCGTCGTCACCGTCGAGACCAGGAGATAGAGGAAGATCGTCGGTACCAGGAGCGGCAGCGTGATCCGCCGGAAGCTCTGCCACGGCGTGGCGCCATCCATGCGGGCGGCCTCGTAAAGCTCGTCCGAGATTGCCGAAAGCCCCGAGGTCATCAGGATCATGGCGAAGCCGATGCCGCGCCAGATATTGATGATGATGATCATCGACAGCGGAAACGTGACCAGCCAGCGCTGCGGATCGACGCCGAACCAGGCGACGATCTTGTTGAGCGTGCCGTAATCGCCGGAAGCCAGCATCGAAGACCACATCAGCGCGGCCACCACGCCGGGAACGGCATTCGGCATCAGGATGATGGCGTTGAAAAACGGCCGCAACGCAAACCTGCGCCGCATCAGCACTGCCGAGGCAAGCCCCAGGGCAAGCTGGCCGATGATCGCGGAGAACAGCACGAACCAGAATGTGACGACCAGCGAGTGCCAGAACGACCCGTCATGCATCAGCCGGGCGTAGTTTCCAAGGCCGATAAAACGAGGGTTCAGCGCGGCCGGACCGGTCAGCGACAGGTTGGTCAGGCTGGTATAGATCGCCACGCCCGAAGGATACAGCACGAAGGCCGTCAGGAGTATGACCGAGGGCAAAACCAGGTACCGGTTTCGGGCCATCTCTCTGCGTTGATAGCTAGCGGACATTGTCGAGACTTCCAAATCAGGAGAAGGACGGCAAAATGCCATCGGGGTGGCCACGGGCGGCCTTGCGCCCGTAGCCGATGCGCACCCGAACCTATTTTACCATGTCATCGCCAAGCGTGTTCTTGACGTAGTCGATCAGAATCTGCTGCGCGCCGGCAGCGTCCGCATTGCCGAGCAGCAGTGCCTCGGTCCCGCGGCCAATGCCTTCCATGACGGTGGAGAAGCCCGGAGCGGTCTCGACAGAGACGCCGTCTTCAAGCTGGTCCAGAAGGCCGACGAGCGGAGTGAGCTCCTGAAACTCCGGAGAGTCGATCGCGTCCTTGCGGGCCGGCAGATTGCCGGACTTCTGCGCGTAGCTGACTTCGGTCGCAATACCGCCCATGGCTTCCAGCACCTTGACTGCGGCATCCCGGTCTACGGCCGCGCTTGAGACCATCCACGGATGGTTGACGCCGACGAGCACATGGGTGTCGCCGCCATTGACGTGCGGCACCTGCCAGGTTCCGACGACATTCTCGACATCGGGGATCGGCGTCTTGGACTGAGAACCCCAGTCGAAGATGTAGCACCAGGAGCCGCAGGTGGTGATCAGCAGCTCGCCATCAGGGAACATCTCGTATTTCGGAATGACCCACGGATCGGGACCGAGCAGCGGATCGACCGGCAGAAGCTCGTTGTCAACCATGCTCTGGTAGAATTCGAAGACCTCGCGAACGCCGTCCGACGTCAGGTTGAAGGTGCCGTCCTCGTTGACGAGCTCAGGCGTCGACGACTGGGCGATCAGCAGACGGAAGCTCTCGATATAGGAGCCGCCGCCCCAGGTGACGCCCATCGGCATCAGCAGCGAATACTTGCCCGTCTTTTCCTTGGCCTCGATCGCGCGATCAAGCAGGTCCTGCCAGCTTTCGGGCTGTTCGGTCGAAACGCCGGCCTCTTCCAAGAGGTCCTTGCGATAGTAGAACTGCTGCATCGCCAGCGTGACGGGCATGATGTAGATATTGCCGTCGGGATTGACGCTCAGATCCTTGGCGATGTCGTACATCTGGGACCATGCTTCCGACCCCTTCACCATATCGGTGACGTCGGTCAGATAGCCGGCCGATGCGAAATCCACGATTTCGCCCGAAGACGGCAGCGAAAAGATATCGGGGCCGGTGCCAGCGCTGAGCTCGGTCAGCAGCTTGGTGATGTATTCGCGATCCGGACCGGGATATTCCACGACTTCAATATCGACTCCGGTCGCTTCTTCGAGCGCCGGAACGACCGCGTTCATCGCATCGATGCGTGCCTGACGATGCTCGGCGATGCGAACCGTTTCGGCCATGGCGGCCTGTCCCATAGCGGCGGCGAGCGCGAGACCACTGACGATAAGTTTCAGCTTCATAGATTTCCTCCCATGGTGATGTCAGACTTCGAAGGCCTTCCTCATGTGAGCCCGTTTTAGGCTACACTGACCTGTCTTGACATGCTGCGAGGAATTAAAGACCATATTTTCAGGGATTTCTTGGGGGAGATTGACAAAAAAGTGGACAATATTGATCAAGCCGGTGTTCGCGTCGTCAGCCTCGCGGCGGAACTCGGCTCCACCGATGCCTTCCATATAAGCCGCAGTCTCGTGCGCCGCACGCCGCCGGTGATGCGCCACCGACACGAGTTTTTCGAGGTGTTCTGGATCACGACCGGCTATTGCACGCATTTCATCAACGCGCGGGAGGAGCAGATCACGCCGGGCATGCTGGCGTTCATCCGACCGGACGACACGCACGCCTTTCAGAATTTCAGTACCGCCCCATGCCGGATGATCAATGTGGCCTTTTCGCAGGCAACAGCCGGCTTTCTGCAGGATCGCTATGGCGATGAGCTTGGAAGCCGGTTCTTCTGGTCCGAAAGCGAAAACCCCTCATCCTACCTGCTCGACCAGAAAAGCCTCGATGAACTGGATTATCTGGAAAAGGCGCTCGATCGCGGCGCCCGTACGCCCGCGCGGATCGAGGCCTTCCTGCTCCATGTGATGACGACGCTGCTGTCGAATGAAACCGAGGTGCCGGGAACCGCGCCCACATGGTTGCTGAATGCCTGTGAGGCAATGCATGACCCCGCGTCGCTGCGCGAAGGGGTGCAGTTCCTCGTCCGCAACTCGGGCCGCAGCCATGAACATGTGGCGCGCAGCTTCCGCCGCCATTTCGGCCAGACGCCCTCCTCCTGGGTGAACGGCATGCGCATGTCGCTGGCCGCCCGGCTGCTCCTGAGCGACGATCAGCCGATCCTCGACATCGCGCTTGCCTGCGGCATTGAGGACCTCAGCCACTTCTACAGGCTTTTCCGCCAGACCCACGGCGTAAGTCCCCGACGCTACCGACGCAGGCAACAGGTCGATCTCGTCGACCCCTAGCGTGAGTTGGGAAAGCCGACGAACAGCGGATAAGTGAGGTATAGGCCAGCGTTTGGAAATCTCTTCATCCTTGCTGAGAAAGTAAATTAGAAGGATGTCTCCCGGGTCCTTACACTTTTCCAGCATCAGGTTTTGATGGGATTTGAACCGACGACCGGGTGTATTGAAGCATTATGGCAGGCCGATTTCCGATGTTCCTCAGACAGTTAGAAATAGCAGTTCGTCCTCAGGAAGCTTCGCCAATGTGATGACCTAGCATAAGCACGGATCTGAGAAGAATTCAGGCTTTGCTCTCGGATCGACGGGAAGTGAGATTGAACCGCGCCGGGTTTGCCGATGGCTGCATGAATCCAGCTATGGTCGATGTCGGCCAACGGGTGTGAGAAATCGATGACCTGAATGGGCGCAAGATCGAACGACCCGGCTCAGGAAAACCAGTACTGCTCTTCAAGCTCAGAGCTCATGAACAAGATCTGGCGAGAATGTCTTCGGGTTGCCCGTTGAGTTCTGTCTTTGCGGCAGTTCGGCCGCTGATCGGCTTCGCAATGATGTTTCCATACAAGCACCTCTCCCTTGCCCTCGCTGGACCTAATCGCCCCTGCTTTTAAGGCAGAAGAGCGGCCGTTGCTCTCCTGAACCGACGAGACGATTGACACGTTCTGATTTCAGTTATACGTATTATTTATTCGTATAACTGGACGCCGAGAATGCATAGTCGACCGACCCAGAAAGATGTTGCCGAAAAGGCAGGCGTTTCCCAGGCCACCGTATCTATGGTGCTGAACAATGCCGGCGCGCGTACGGTTTCGGCGGAAACGGTCGAGCGTATCAAGGCGGTTGCCAAGGCGATCGGCTATACGCCGAACCGTTTTGCCCAGGCGTTGAAGACCCGCAAGACGATGACGGTTGCCTGTATCGTTCCCGATATCACCAACCCGTTCTATCCCCGCCTCATTCGCGGCGTTCAGAATGTCGCGCGCGCTCATAATTACGATGTCATGACGGTCGACACGGACAGCAGTCCTTCCCGTGAACGACACTTCCTTTCATGGGCAATGCAGGGCCGGGTTGACGGCGTGATCGGCGTATTTTTCCATCTGCGGGTCCCGGACCTGTCGCCCTTGCTCGATGCCGGTATCGCGGTCGTCCGTGTCGAATCGTCGCGCAAGATCGGCGGCGCGAAGCCGATCGACGACATTTTCATCGACAGCAAGGCAGCCAGCATGGCCGTCACCGAAAGGCTCTGGCGGGCCGGCCACCGCCGCATTGCAATGGTTGCCGGCGCTGGTGGCCCCGAACGCGTTCGCGTCGAGGGATACCGGGAGCAGCTTTCGGCCTTTGGCGCAGAACCGCATGTCATCGTGGATGAGGCATTCAACGAGGTTGGCGGCCTGCGCGCCGGAGAACGCATTCTCGAAGACGGTTTCGAGCCGACCGCGATCTTCGCCGCCAACGATCTGATGGCCATCGGTGTCATCCGGGCGCTAAGGGAGCGCGGCCTCGATATTCCCAAAGACGTTGCGGTCTTCGGCTTCGACGATATTCCGGCCGCGCGGCTTGTCTCGCCGCCGCTGTCGACTGTGACCCAGTTTCAGGAAGATCTCGGTGAAAAGGCTGCGGCCATTCTTCTCGAACGCCTGAACGGCGAGCGGGAGGGTGCCGGAAGCACCCATGAAATGCCCTTTCAGCTGATTGAAAGGGAATCTGTCTGAGGCGACAAAAAATCAATGTGGAGGAGAGTACAATGAAGAGACGCGTTTTTCTCGCGACGACCGCCGTACTTATGGCTGGCGCCGCACTGCCCCTGACAAAGGCTCATGCCGCCGAAACCGTAACCTGGTGGTATGAACAGGCGACCCCCGATCAGCAGAAGCTGATCGAAGAAAACATCATCGTGCCTTTCGACGCAGCGCATCCCGACTACGCGCTGCGGGTCGATTATCGCGGCAACGAGCTGGACAAGCAGCTTCGCGTTGCGCTGCTCTCTGGGAATGGCCCCGATGTGGTCTATACGCCCGGCCCGAGCTACGTGGCCCAAATGGCCCAGAGCGGTCAGTTGATGGCGCTCGACGACTACGCAACGAAATACGGCTGGGATGACCGCATTCTGCCGGTGTTGCTGAACATGGGCAAATATGACGGCGAGCTTTATGCCCTGCCCAAGACCTACGAAACGCTCGGCCTGTTCTACAACAAGTCGCTTTTCGAGGAGAATGGCTGGACTGTTCCGCAAACGCTGGACGAGCTGGAAACGGTTGCCGGTAAAATGCTCGAAATGGACATCATCCCCTTTGCTGCGGGCAATGTGGGCTGGCGCGGCGCCAATGAATGGCAGGTTACGCTGGCGCTCAATGCCGTTGCCGGACCCGAAGCCATCAACCAGGCTCTGCGTGGCGAAATTCCATGGACGGCAGAGCCGTTTGTTGACGCCATCGATCGGCTGAATTCGTGGTGGCAGCAGGGCTATTTCGGCAAGAATTATTTCTCATTGAACGGCGACGAGCAGGCCGCAAGCCTGATGACCTCCGGGCAGGCTGGCATGATGCCGACCGGCACCTGGCAATTCCAGAACGTCGCGACCTATAGCGCGCAAAATGGCACCGAAGCTGGCTTTGCAGGCTTCCCAAGTGCCAGCGGCAACCCGGTCTATCCGCTTGGTGTGGGCTCGACCTTCTCCATCGCCTCCAAAGCCAAAAATCCCGACGGGGCGGCCGAAGTGATCGATTTCATCTTCTCGCCTGAAGTCTACGGGTCGATGAACTCGGCCTGGCAGGGCGAATGGAACATCCCGCTGAAGGATATTTCCGATGCAACGATGGGCGACAATGTCACGCCGATCTTTACGGAAGCGATGAACACACTAGCAACAGCGGTTAATGACGGCGACTACGGCTATTCCACATGGACGTTCCTGCCGCCGGCAACGGACAACTACCTGATCAATGGCATCGAGCAGGTCTGGTTGGACAAGCTGACGACCGAAGCGTTTCTGGAAAATCTCGACAGGAGTTTCCAGCAAGAACTGAAGGCCGGCAAAGTGCCCGCAGTCCCGGCCCGCTAGTCAGACCAGCAACATGAGGCGCGCGTGACCCTTGGCAGCGCGCGCCACCATCGTTTCGTCTTATGCCAGCGGCTCAGTCCCTAGCCCTCAAAAGGTAATACGATGCACCGACTTTATGTCATACCGACATTGCTCATCAATATCGTCATCATAGCGATACCGGCCTTGCTGACGATCATGCTGGCGTTCTTTGACTGGGACGGCATCAGCGCACCTCAGTTCGTCGGACTCGGCAATTTTGAGGCGCTCTGGTATGACGGCGTTTTCTGGATTGCCCTCAGAAATAACCTGGTATGGACCCTGATCTTCCTTACGATCCCGATCGGCATGGGTCTGCTGGCCGCGACGATGATGCTGGTGGCGCGGCGCGGATCCAACTTTTTCCAGGTCATCTATTTTCTCCCCGTGATCATTGCTACGGCGATCACCGCGCGCGTCTGGCAGGGCATGATCTATTCGCCCGTGTCCGGCATCACAGGCCTGCTGCAGCGCCTGGGTTTGAACGTCACGGATCCGCTGACGCAAACCTCAACCGCGCTTTACGGGATCGCCACCGTGGATCTATGGCACTGGTGGGGGTTTTTATGCGTCATCTTCTTCGCAGCCTTGCGCCAGGTGCCCGCAGAGCAGGTCGAAGCGGCCCGCGTTGAAGGTGCGACATTCTTCCAGACCATGCGATATGTCCTGCTGCCGGGCATCAAGCCCACCATCATGCTGATGATGATCATGACCGTGATCTGGTCGTTTCTGGTGTTCGACTTCGTCTACATCCTCACCGGCGGCGGCCCGGCCTATTCTTCCGAAGTGCTGTCCACGTTTGCCTACCGTTCGGCGTTTTACGACCTGCAGGTCGGCAAGGCCGCTGCGATTTCGCTCATCATCAGCCTGTTCGGGCTTGTAGCAACGATCTTCTATATCCGCTCTCAGGCCCAGGAGCTCGAACAGTGAACACTTCAGAAAGCCGTATCTCCCGTATCCTCGTCTACACGACGCTGACAGTTCTTCTGATCATCACCCTGTTTCCGATCGCATTGATGGTGCTGAACTCGCTCAAGCCCTCAACCGAGATCGTCCAGAGCCCTCTTTCGATGCCTTCAGAACTGCGCTGGGACAATTTCACGCGCGCCTGGACTGATGCGAATTTCGCACGCACGCTTCTCAACTCGGCGGTGCTGACCGCTATGACTATCGTGCTGGTCTGCTCCACGTCTTCGCTGACGGCCTATGTTCTGGCGCGCAAGAAGATCAAATCCTGGAAGATCCTGACCTTCTACCTTCTTGCCTCGACGACGGCCCCGATCCAGCTCTTCCTGTTCCCTCTCTATTTTGGCTTCGCACAGTTCGGTCTGATCAATAATCCGATTGCGGTGGCTTTCGTCTACACAGCCATTTATTCGCCTTTCGCAATCATGCTGCTGCGCACCTATTTTCTTGCCGTTCCGAAGGAACTGGAAGAGGCCGCGCTGATCGATGGCGCAACGCACTGGCAAGTGTTCCGGCGTGTCTTCTTGCCCATCGTCTCGCCGGGCATTCTGACCGTCGCGCTGATTATCGGCCTTTATTCGTGGAACGAATTCCTGATCGCGACCACCTTCCTGCAAGGGCAGGACAGAATGACCGCTGTCGTTTCCTTCTTCCTGCTGTCGGGCCAGTACTCTTCCGATTGGGGTGAGGTCATGGCCGCAGCGCTAATCATCATTCTGCCCATCGTCATTCTCTTCATTTTTCTTCAGCGCCGCTTCATCGAAGGCATGGCCGGCGGTTCGGTCAAGGGCTGAAGAAGCCTTCTCGATTATCAAAGGGGTTCAAGTGACCATTCCCAACGACTACCTCGAACGTGTCTATGCAGGCGTTCTCGGCAAGCTGATCGGCGTCTATCTCGGCCGTCCCTTCGAAGGCTGGACTTATGAGCGCATCACCAGGGAACTGGGACCGATCGACTATTACGTCCATGACCGGCTCGGCGACCCGCTGGTCGTGACCGATGACGATGTTTCCGGCACGTTCACCTTTATCCGGGCTCTTGAGGACTACGGTATCTCGCCGGACCTTTCTGCCGCCGATATCGGCCGCGCATGGCTGAACTACATTATCGAGGAGCGCACCATTCTCTGGTGGGGCGGCAACGGTAACTCGACCGAGCATACGGCGTGGCTGAACCTCAAAAAGGGCATCCCGGCCCCGCAATCCGGCTCCATTGCCCAGAACGGCGAGGCTGTGGCTGAACAGATCGGCGCCCAGATATTCATCGACGGATGGGCGATGGTCGCCCCCGGCAAACCTGAACTGGCCGCAAGACTTGCAGAACAGGCGGGAAAAGTCAGCCATGACGGCGAATCCGTCTATGCCGCCATGCTGTGGGCGGCCATGGAGGCGGAAGCCTTCCGCTCCAAAGACATAGATCACCTGATCGACACCGCTCTTTCACAGATCCCCGAAGATTGCCTGATCGCCCGAATCGTGGCCGATGTCCGCACATGGCATCGCGAGAATACCGAATGGCGGGACACCCGCCAGAAGATTGCGGATACCTACGGCTACGACAAGTTCCCAGGCAACTGCCATGTTGTGCCGAACCACGCGATCATGATCATGACAATGCTTTATGCGCCCGACGACTTCCAGAGGGCGCAGATGATCATCAACACATGCGGTTGGGATACCGACTGCAATGCCGGCAATGTCGGCTGCCTGATGGGCCTGATGCTCGGTCTCGATGGCCTGGAAGCAGGGCCGGACTGGCGCGGGCCGCTTGCCGACCGCATGCTGGTCTCGACGGCAGACGGCGGCAATTCCATCAATGACGCCGTCCGCATGGCCTGCTACATCGCCGATCTGGGTCTGAAGCTTGCAGGTCAAGCGTCCCTGAACCCACCGAAGGATGGCGCACGGTTCCATTTTTCGCTGCCCGGCAGCACCCAGGGCTTCAGGCCGTTAAGCGGCTTCGACGTGAATGCCGCTACGCAGGTTTCCAGTATCGCGACCGACAGCGGCAGAGCGCTTGCCATCCGGTATTCGGCGCTGGCACCCGGCCAGAAAGCGGCAGCGATGACCCCGGTGTTCTCGCCACCCGAACTGCTGAAAATGCGCACCTATGACCTGATGGCGACGCCACTCGTCTATCCGGGCCAGACCGTTCGTGCCAGGGTGATGGCGCCTGCAGACAACAACGGCAATGTCGCAGTCGCATTGACGATACGGCATTATGACGGCAGCGATCAGCTGGTCCCGGTGGAAGGCCCCGCTGAGACACTGGCGCCCGGCGGCGAAACCGTCCTCGAATGGCGACTGCCCGCGACCGGCGGCCAGCCGATCGCCGAACTCGGCCTTGTCATCCGCCCGGACGGAAAACGCGCCGATGGCGCAGTGCTCGTCGACTATATGCGTTTTGACGGCACGCCTAACATGGTGCTTCAGCGACCATCTGGCGACGGCGACTTCTGGCGCAAGGCCTGGGTCAACGGCGTCAGCTTCTTCTCCCGGAACTTTCCTGCAAGTTTCCGCATCTCCCAGTCCGATGGCGAGGGCCTGATTGCCCATGGGACACGTGACTGGACAGACTATGCGGTTGAAACCGGACTGCTCATTCACCTCGGCAACCATGCCGGGGTTGCTCTGAGGGTTCAGGGTTTGCGACGTTACTACGCCGTGCGCGTCACCCGCGCCGACAAGATCGAGATCGTGCGTGTACGCGACGAGACGGTCACGGTGCTTGCCGAACAGGATTACACGTTTGCCTTCGAACGCCCGGTCGCAATTGCTGCGAGGGCCAAAGGCCGGAAGATTACAGCGGTCGTCGATGGCATCGCGATCTCGGCAACCGACGACAGTGCCGAAGCCATTTGCGATGGCGGTATCGGCCTTATCGTCCATGAAGGTGCGGTTTCCGCCGACAGAATCAGTATCGGGCCGGTCTGAAGCGGCTCACTTCGCATTTGAATTTTACATGAGCAGTGCGGTGTGATCCGCATCCTCGGGAGGAAAACATGGCCCCGGTTTCGATCAGAAACATCAGAAAAGACTATGGTAGCGTCAACGTGCTGGAAAACATTTCCGTTGAGATCGAAGATGGAGAGTTCGTCGTTCTGGTCGGTCCTTCCGGCTGCGGGAAGTCGACGCTTTTGCGGATGATTGCCGGGCTTGAAAACATCAGTGGCGGCGAGATTGCGATCGATGGCAGAGTGGTCAACGATCTGCCGCCGAAACAGCGCGACATCTCGATGGTGTTCCAGAACTACGCGCTCTATCCGCACATGACAGTGTTTGAGAACATGGCCTTTTCGCTGACCCTGGCTGGGGCCCCCGCTCAGGAGAAGGAAAAAAAGGTGTCGGAAGCGGCCGAGATCCTTGGCCTCACGCCACTTTTGAAACGCTATCCGCGGCAATTGTCTGGTGGGCAGCGCCAGCGTGTTGCCATGGGCCGTTCGATCGTCCGCAATCCGAAAGTCTTCCTGTTCGACGAGCCGCTGTCCAACCTAGACGCCAAGCTGCGGGTGCAGATGCGTGCGGAGATCAAGGCGCTGCACAAACGGCTCAAGACCACCATCATCTACGTGACCCACGATCAGGTCGAAGCGATGACGATGGCGGATAAGATCGTGGTGCTCAATGGCGGCGGCATCGAACAGGCAGGATCTCCGCTTGAGCTTTACGATACCCCCCAAAATGCCTTCGTCGCACAGTTTATCGGCTCCCCTTCGATGAACCTGCTGCCACTGACAAACCGAGCCGGACAGCTCGTTTTCGAGAACGGTACGCCGAGTAGTCTTTCAGCCCCTGCCGGCATTGAGGAGGGACGCACCATTCTTGTCGGCAAACGGCCAGAGGACCTGCTGGCGACAAAAAAGGGCGTGACGGCGGAGATCGGCGTGGTGGAACCGACGGGCTCGGAAATTTTTGCCCAGCTCACTGTCCACGGGCAGTCTGTTTCCGCGGTATTCCGCGAACGCATCGACATAGAATATGGCACCTCGATGCAAGTTCGGCTCGATCACGGTGCCACCCACTATTTCGATGCAAAATCGGGAGAGGCTCTTTAGAAAGAACCTATTCCTTCGGCTGGCAGTGTCACTCTGGAAGAGAACGAGCAACTGAAACGGTTCGATTATCGGCACCCCGAGAGGAGTCGATATGACGGACATTGCGGGTCAGCACTATCAATCCACGTGCTTTTGCCGTCGCAACGATCGCGATATCGGCAAATTCCGGCTGATGGTCGCAGGCGGCATGGACATATTGAAGATCGACGGGCAACATCTTCTGTCGGAAGAAATACTAGATACTGTGCCACCACACCCGCAACTGTTCGGCCTTGGCGGCAGCCCGCATCTGTTTGAAACCCATCAGATGAAAGCTGATCCGGCCGAACTCTCCCGGTTTCTGTGCCGTTGCGGCTTCTCCTATAAAAAAACGCTGCTGGCATCGCCGAAGCCCGGCGAATATGGCGGCAGTCGCGTCAGCCGCTCATGCGCGAACAACCGGGCCGTCTTGTCTTCATCGATGGTGAGAGAGACGAGTGGCTCTCGAACGCCGTCACCACCAAAATGACGCGCCTGCGTGGGCGAAGTCGAAAGGGTGACCGCCTCAGGGCACATGCACCGTTTGGCCATTGGGGGACGCCGACCTTCATCGCCGCACTGCGCTGCGACGGCTTGAGCGCGCCCTGGATCATCGACAAGGTCATGAACCGCGCCGCCTTCGATAGCTATATCGAGACCCAGCTCGCGCCGACGCTGTCCAGAGGCGACATCTTCATTCTCGACAATCTGGCTGATGGAGGAACGCGAACTGGTCGGTAAACGTCTCGAGAAAATGCTCGAGAGCATCACACAGGATACCGGCATCCTGGAAGTCAGTACGAGAGAAACGGCTAATGACAAGGAAACGAACCAGCCACGATAGCGAACGCCGGCTTCATCGGCTACGGTAGGAAAGGCAGAGTCGGAAAACCAGAACAAGAAAGCTCGGCCTCGACTTTTGCGCCAGAATGTACCTTGAAATGTACCTCAACCAACCTTGGAAAGAAAACCATGAATAAAATCATGACCTTGGGCCGAGGTAATGGCGGACAGAGAGGGATTCGAACCCTCGATACGGTTGCCCGTATACACGCGTTCCAGGCGTGCGCCTTCGACCACTCGGCCACCTGTCCGTTCAATGCCTGCTTCGGCGAAACCGAGCGGCGGGAACGGCGCGATATATACCGATGAAGGCGCGATGATCAACCCGAATTTGTCAGTTTCCTGAAATGATTGCGGCCGGTCGGCAATTGCGCGGCTCTGGCGGCCGGCCGCGGAACCGGAACTTGTGCCCGATCGTTTCGATGCTTATCTAATATGCATCTATCGCCGTCGTTCCGCGGCGCAGGAAAAGCGGAGCCGGCCTACCCGTTCAAAGGAGAATCAGATGTTTCTCTCGACCCTGAAAAAGGAAAAGACCACGCTGCCGACGGCCGAGACCGCGCTGCCCGGCCGCGCCGAGCCGATCCCCACGGCGCGCGAACACTTCGTCAATGGTCGTCCGCTCGCCCCGCCCTATCCCGACCACCTGAAGGAAGTGATGCTCGGCATGGGCTGCTTCTGGGGCGCGGAACGGCTGTTGTGGCAGACGCCCGGCGTCTATGTGACCGTCGCCGGCTATTCCGGCGGAATCACCCCCAACCCGACCTATGAGGAAACCTGCACGGGGATGACCGGCCACACCGAGGTGGTGCGCGTGGTCTATGACCCGCAGCAGGTGAGCCTCGAACAATTGCTCGCGATCTTCTTCGAGGCCCATGACCCGACCCAGGGCATGCGCCAGGGCAATGATATCGGCACCACCTATCGCTCCGCGATCTACCTTGAAAACGAAGATGATCTTGAGCTTGCCGAACGCGTGCGCGATCGCTTCCAGGCTGCCCTGAAGGAAAACGGCCGCGGCGATGTGATCACCACGGAAATCGCGAAGGCCGGCGCTTTCTACCCGGCCGAGGATTATCACCAGCAATACCTGGCGAAGAACCCCGCCGGCTATTGCGGGCTCAGGGGCACCGGCGTCTCCTGCCCGATCGGCTGAGCTTATCGGCTTGCCGCAAACCGATCTTGCCGAAGGGAGCGTTCGCGCTCCCTTTTCGTTTGTCTTGCCTGTTGATAACCCCGCGCCGTTTTTTACCCTTCGGGCAAATTTTGTGATGAAATTTTGTCTGAGCCGTGCAACGATGAAGGCAGGGTCGGCCATTGCGCGCCGGCGACCTTCCCGGACAGGGGCCGGGATCTCAGGGTTTCACGCACAGGGAACAGAGCTGCGATATGAAGAAGACCATTTTGAGCCTTATGGCTGTAGCCGCCATGTCGACCACCGCGCTGGCCGCCGATTTCAAACCGGCGCTGGTCTACGGCACGGGCGGCAAGTTCGACAAATCCTTCAATGAATCCGCCTATAACGGCGCCGAAAAATTCAAGGCCGACACCGGCGTTGAATACCGCGATTTCGAACCCACCGGCGATGCACAGGGCGAACAGGCGATCCTGAACTTCGCATCGATGGGCTTCAACCCGGTCGTGGCGCTGTCGTTCGCCTGGAAGTCGGCTGTCGAAAAGATCGCGCCGCAGTTTCCCGATACCGAGTTCTACATCGTCGATGACGTGATCGACGCGCCGAACGTCCAGTCCGTCGTCTTCAAGGAAGAGCAGGGCTCCTATCTCGTTGGCCTTCTCGGCGCGATGAAATCGGAAACCGGCACGGTCGGCTTTGTCGGCGGCATGGATATTCCGCTGATCCACAAATTCGGCTGCGGCTATGCCCAGGGCGCCCATGCGGCCAATGAAAACGTCAAGGTGCTGCGCAATTTCGTCGGCACCACGGGCGCTGCCTGGAACGACCCGGTCAAGGCCGGCGAGCTTACCAAGAACCAGATGGACCAGGGTGCCGACGTGATCTACGCGGCAGCCGGCGCCTCCGGTCTCGGCGTGCTGCAGGCCGCGGCTGACGCCGAGAAATATTCGATCGGCGTCGATTCCAACCAGAACTACGTTCATCCCGGCTCGGTTCTGACCTCAATGGTCAAGCGCGTCGACAACGCCGTCTACGATGCCTTCAAGGCCAGCCAGGACGGCAATTTCGAAGCCGGCGTCAACAGCCTTGGCGTGGCCGAGGACGGCGTGGGCTGGGCCTATGACGACAACAACAAGGCGCTGATCACCGAAGATATGATGGCCGCCGTCGAAAAGGCGAAGGAAGGCATCATCTCCGGCGAGATCGAAGTCCACGACTACGCCGTCGACAACACCTGCCCCTATTGATGTGAACCCTGGCGGGCGTCTGCGCGTGTCGCAGACGCCCGCTTTTTGATTTCCGCCCCGCGATTTTCGTCAAGCGGGCGGCGTCAACCTGCCCGCCTGTCAATGGCTGCGGCAAGACCTGTTGGAGAGTAAGAGCATTTGAGCCCCGCGATCGAACTCATCGGCATCGACAAAAGCTTTGGCCCGGTCCATGCCAACAAGGACATCAATCTCACGGTTGAGAAGGGCACGATCCACGGCATTATCGGCGAAAACGGGGCGGGCAAGTCCACGCTGATGTCGATCCTCTACGGCTTCTACCAGGCCGATAACGGCGAAATCCGGGTGAATGGCGAGAAGCTGGTGATCGCCGACACCGATGTCGCGATCGATGCCGGCATCGGCATGGTGCATCAGCACTTCATGCTGGTGGAGGATTTCACCGTTCTGGAAAACATCATGCTCGGCGCGGAAGGCGGCGCGCTGCTTGCCAAGGGCGCGAGCGCTGCCCGCAAGGAACTGAAGCGGCTTGAGGAGGAATACGGCCTGGAGGTCGATCCCGACGCCGTGATCGAGGAACTGCCGGTCGGGCTGCAACAGCGCGTCGAAATCCTGAAGGCGATGTTTCGCGGCGCCGAAATCCTGATTCTCGACGAGCCGACCGGCGTGCTGACGCCGTCGGAAGCCGATCACCTGTTCCGCATCCTCGGCATGCTGCGCGACCAGGGCAAGACCATCATTTTCATCACCCACAAGCTGCGCGAGATCATGGCGATCACCGACAAGGTCTCCGTCATGCGCCGCGGCGAGATGGTGGCGACCCGCGATACCGCCGAGACGACGGTGGAAGAGCTTGCCGAACTCATGGTCGGCCGCCGCGTGCTGCTGCGCGTGGAAAAGGGCGAGGCCAAGCCGGGCGACGTTGCGCTTTCGGTGCGCAATCTCACCGTTCACGACAGCCGCGGCGTGCCGATGGTCAAGAACGTCTCCTTCGATGTGCGCAAGGGCGAGATCGTCGGCATTGCGGGGGTTGCCGGCAACGGCCAGTCGGAACTGCTGGAGGCGCTGTCCGGCATTCGCAAGCCGCATTCCGGCGAAATCTGGATCGATGGCAAGAAGGTCGTTCACGCCGATCCGGCGAAGATCCGGCACGCAGGCGTTGCCCATATTCCCGAGGACCGCCACCATATGGGGCTGATCCTGCCGTTCGAGGAGCGCGAGAACAATATTCTCGGCTATCATCATCTTGAGAAATACGGCCGCGCAGGCGTTCTCGACCGTCAGGCGATCCTGGAGGATGCCCGCGAGAAGATCGAGAAATACGATATCCGCCCGCCCAACCCCATGCTGAAGACCGCCAATTTCTCCGGCGGCAATCAGCAGAAGATCGTGGTCGCCCGCGAGATCGAGCGCGATCCGGACATCCTGCTTGTCGGCCAGCCGACCCGCGGCGTCGATATCGGCGCGATCGAGTTCATCCACCGCCGCATCATCGACATGCGCGACGGCGGCAAGGCGGTGCTGCTCGTATCCGTCGAGCTTGACGAGATCCGCGCCCTTGCCGACCGCATTCTGGTGATGTTCGTCGGCGAGGTCGTCGGCGAAACCACGCCAACGGCGGACGAACAGAAACTCGGCCTGATGATGGCCGGGATAGCATCTTGAGGACCTCATGAGCGCCGCCAATACGCCCCTGCCCTCCTGGGTCACCTTCCTGCTGATGCCGCTGCTCAACCTCGTCACGGCGCTGGTGATTTCCGGCCTTGTGATCTGGATGATCGGCCAGAGCCCGTTCGAGGCGCTTGGCATTCTCATCAACGGCGCGCTTGGCAGCGGGATGGGAATCGGCTTCACGCTGTTTTATGCGACCAACTTCATCTTCACCGGGCTTTCGGTGGCGATGGCCTATCACGCCGGGCTGTTCAATATCGGCTCGGAGGGCCAGGCCTATGTCGGCGGGCTCGGCTGCGCGCTGGTGGCGCTGTCGCTCGGCAATTACGTGCCCTGGTATGTGACCATGCCTTTCGCCGTTCTGGGCGCGGGCATATTCGGCGCGGCCTGGGCCTTCATTCCGGCCTGGCTGCAGGCCAAGCGCGGCAGCCACATCGTGATCACCACGATCATGTTCAATTTCATCGGCGCGGCGCTGATGGTCTATCTGCTGGTGCATGTGCTCAAACCCGCCGGCGCGATGTCGCCGGAAACGCGTGGCTTCGCGCCCGGCGGCCAGCTTCCGAACCTCGACTGGCTGATGGCGATGTTCGGGTCCAGGCTTGGTCCCGCGCCCCTCAACGTCTCCTTCCTCATCGCGCTGGTCATGGGCGTTGCCGTCTGGTTCCTGATCTGGCGCACCAAGTTCGGCTATTCGGTGCGCGCGCTCGGCATGAGCAAGTCGGCCGCCACCTATGCCGGCATTCCCTATGCCCGCACGGTGATCGTCACCATGCTGCTGTCCGGCGGGCTTGCCGGCATGATGGCGCTCAATGTGGTGATGGGCTCGGCGGACCGGTTGCAGGTGGAATTCGTCGGCGGGGCGGGCTTTGTCGGCATCGCCGTGTCGCTGATGGGCCGCAACCATCCGCTGGGCATCGTGCTCGCCGCGATCCTGTTCGGCATTCTCTACCAGGGCGGCGCGCAGCTTTCCTTCATGATGCCGCAGATCACCCGCGACATGATCGTGATGATCCAGGGTCTGGTCATCCTGTTCGCCGGCGCGCTGGAATTCCTCTACCGGCCGGCGCTGGTCAGGGTGTTTTCCAGACGACAGATGACGGCGGAGGCCTGAGCCATGCAGAGCATCGACATCATCATCGGCATGCTGGGCTCGACCATCCGCCTTTCGATTCCGCTGATCTTCACGGCACTTGCCGGCCTGTTTTCGGAGCGCTCCGGCATTTTCGACATCGGGCTGGAAGGCAAGATGCTGGCCTCGGCCTTCGCGGCCGCCGTCGTTGCCTATTACACCGGCTCGCCCTGGCTCGGGCTGCTCGGCGGCATTCTGATCTCGATCGTCTTCAGCCTTGTCCACGGCTATGCCTCGATCACCGCGCGCGGCAACCAGATCGTCTCGGGCGTCGCCCTCAATTTCGTAGCGGCGGGGCTGACCGTGGTGCTCGGCAATGCCTGGTTCCGCCAGGGCGGACGCACCCCGCAGCTTGAAAACAGCGCCCGCTTTACCGGCATCGATTTTCCGGGCGCGGAGGCGGCGAGCCAGATGGGCTTCTTCGGCAAGCTCTATTCCGACGTCATTTCCGGCAACAACATCCTCGTCTATATCGCCTTCATCACCGTGCCGATCGTATGGTGGGTGGTCTACAAGACCCGCTTCGGCCTGCGCCTGCGCGCTGTCGGCGAAAATCCAGGCGCGGTGGATACGGCGGGCATTTCGGTGACGTGGCTTCGCTACCGGGCGGTGATCCTTGCCGGCCTGCTCTGCGGTTTTTCCGGCACCTATCTCGCGATCGCGCAGTCGGCGTCGTTCATCAACAACATGTCGGCCGGCAAGGGCTATATCGCGCTCGCGGCGCTGATCTTCGCCAAGTGGAAGCCGGTTCCGGTGATGTTTGCCTGCCTGCTGTTCGGCTTCCTCGAGGCACTTTCCAATTTCATGCAGGGCAAATCCATGCCGCTGATCGGCGAGGTGCCGGTGCAGGTGTTCCAGGCCATGCCCTATATCCTCACCTGCGTCCTCCTGGCGGGCTTCATCGGCACCGCCCGCCCGCCCAAGGCCGGCGGCGTGCCCTATACCAAGGAGCGCTAACATGGCGACACCCGCAGATCTTTTCGAGACCGCGCGCGCGGCAAGCGCCAAATCCTATTCGCCCTATTCCAAGTTTCCGGTGGGCGCGGCCATCCTTGCCGAGGACGGCGCGATCTATGCCGGCGCCAATGTCGAAAACCTCGCCTATCCGGAAGGCATCTGCGCCGAGGGCGTCGCGATCGGCCACATGATCATGGGCGGCGCGACGAAGATCAAGGCCGTTGCCGTCTATGCGCCGCGTCTGGCGCTGTGCTCGCCCTGCGGCGGCTGCCGCCAGAAGCTTGCCGAATTTTC
This sequence comes from Martelella sp. FLE1502, assembly GCF_053484255.1. NCBI lineage: Bacteria > Pseudomonadati > Pseudomonadota > Alphaproteobacteria > Hyphomicrobiales > Aurantimonadaceae > Martelella > Martelella sp. FLE1502. Next base: position 8,844 of record NZ_JBAKFQ010000003.1, on the reverse strand, counting down.
CGATGCCGGGGCTGAAGTCTATCTCTGCGACGATGCCGGCGTACGCGAAACCGTGACCGTCGGCGGCCTACTGCCCCACGCCTTCGATACCGAGGACATCGGATGACCGAGGCAGCGCTTCTGCTGAAGGAGGCGCTCGGCGACCTTTCGCCGCGCCATGCGATCGTGCTCGGCTCCGGCCTTGGCGGGCTGGCGGACGAGATCGAAAACCCGACACGCTTTGCCTTTTCCGAGCTTCCCGGTTTTCCCGTAGGCGGCGTCAGCGGCCATCACGGCAGTCTCGTTGCCGGCCTTCTTGCCGGCACACCGGTTGTCGTGCTTTCCGGACGCGTACATTATTACGAGCAGGGCGATGCCGCGGCGATGCGCCTGCCGCTGGAAACGCTGACCGCACTCGGAGTGGAAAATCTTATCCTCAGCAATGCCGCCGGATCGCTGCATGAGGACATGCCGCCCGGCTCGGTGATGCTGATCACCGACCATATCAACTATTCCGGCATGAACCCGCTGATCGGTGAAACATCCGACCGACGGTTCACCGGAATGAGCCGTGCCTATGACCGCGAACTCGCCGACGCCATGCGGGCGGCGGCGGCCGATCTCGACATAATACTTGCGGAAGGCACATATATGTGGTTTTCAGGACCGAGCTTCGAAACGCCGGCGGAGATCCGCATGGCCCGGGTGCTCGGCGCCGACGCAGTCGGCATGTCGACGGTGCCCGAGGTTATACTGGCGCGCTTTCTGGGTCTGAAGGTCGCCGCGGCCTCCGTCATCACCAATTTCGGGGCGGGTATGAGCCAGGGGGAGCTTGACCATGACGAAACCAAGAAAATGGCGCCGATCGGCGGCCGGAAACTGGCCGCCATCGTCAAGCGCGCGATCGGCAAGGGGTAAGCCATGAAACACCACACGCTTCAGGAGGCCGCGTCGGTCTCGCTTTCGCTGCTTGACCTGACCAATCTGAACGACGACTGCACCGACAAGGATATCGAGACGCTGCTGGAGCGCGCCCATACGCCCTACGGCACGCCGGCGGCGATCTGCATCTGGCCGCGCTTCGTCAGCCTTGCCCGGCAGATGCTCGGCCCCGACCATCTGATCAAGATCGCGACCGTGGTGAATTTTCCCGCGGGCGACATGTCGATCTCGGCCGTGGAGGAAGAGACCGAACAGGCGATCCGCGACGGCGCCGACGAAATTGACCTGGTGATCCCCTATGCCAAGCTGAAGGCCGGCAATGAATGGGCTGTCAGTGAGATGATCCGCGCCGTGCGTTTTCTCTGCCGCGAACCGGTGCTGCTGAAGGTCATTCTGGAGACCGGCGAACTGGCCGATGCCGGCCTGATCCGCAAGGCCGCGGAGCTCGCGATTGCCGAGGGCGCGGACTTCATCAAGACCTCAACCGGCAAGGTCAAGATCAACGCCACGCTGGAAGCCGCCGACATCATGCTAGGCGTCATCCGCCAGACCGACCGCAAGGTCGGCATCAAGCCCGCCGGCGGCATCTCTTCGGTGCGCGACGCCCAGCTCTATCTGAGCCTCGCCGAAACCGTGATGGGCGAAGGCTGGGTGATGCCCACGACCTTCCGCTTCGGCGCATCCGGCCTTCTGAACGACATCCAGGCCGTGCTTGACGGCAAGCAGTCGAGCGCGGCGTCCGGCGGTTACTGAGCCATGCTCGCCCAGGAGATCATCCGCAGGAAACGCGACGGGTTGACGCTCTCGGGCGAGGAGATCGCCAGCTTCGTGCGCGCGCTCAGCGACGAGACGCTTTCGGAGGCACAGGCCGCCGCTTTCGCCATGGCCGTGTTCTTCCGCGGCATGGACGAAGCGGAAACCGTGGCGCTGACGCTTGCCATGCGCGATTCCGGCCATGTGCTGTCCTGGCCCGGCATCGAGCGTCCGATCGCCGACAAGCATTCCACCGGCGGCATCGGCGACAATGTCTCGCTGATGCTTGCCCCGATCGCGGCCGCCGCGGGCCTGGCCGTGCCGATGATCTCGGGCCGCGGGCTCGGCCCCTCTGGCGGCACGCTCGACAAGCTGGAATCGATACCCGGCTACAATATCAGTCCCGATGAAACGACGCTCCGGCGGGTCATCAATGAGACCGGCTCAGCGATCATCGGCCAGACGGCGGAACTCGCGCCGGCCGACAAGCGGCTCTATGCGATACGCGATGTCACGGCCACCGTCGAATCCATGCCGCTGATCGTCTCGTCGATCCTGTCGAAAAAGCTCGCGGCCGGGCTGCAAACGCTGGTGCTGGATGTGAAGTTCGGCAATGGCGCGTTCATGACCGATCCCGAGGACGCCAAGGCTCTCGCCCGCCTTCTGGTGCGGGTCGCAAGCGGCGCCGGGCTCGCCACCACGGCGCTCGTCACCGACATGAACGAGCCGCTCGCCGATGCCGTCGGCAATGCGGTGGAGATCGAAAACGCGCTGTCGTTTCTAAAGGGCGACAAGACCGGGACGCGGCTTGAAGCGGTGGTGCTCGCCTTCGCCGCCGAGATGATCGCCAATGCCGGCCTTGCCGAAGACCATGACCGCGCGCGCGAAATGGCGCTCGAGACGCTAACAAGCGGCAGAGCGCTTGAGAGTTTCGGCCGGATGGTGTCGGGTCTTGGCGGGCCGGCGGACTTCGTCGAGCGTTGGGAGAGCTATCTTCCAAAGGCCGCGATTATCCGCGCGGTCGAAGCCCCCACCTCCGGCTATCTTTCCGCCTGCGACGCCAGGGCGATCGGTCTGAGCGTGGTATCGCTCGGCGGCGGGCGGCAGCTTCCAAAGGACCGCATCGACCACAGCGTCGGCTATTCCGGGCTGAAGCCGCTCGGGTCCAGGATCGAGGCCGGCGAACCGCTCGCCATGCTTCATGCCGCCGGCGAGGACGATTGGCGGCAGGCCGCCGCCAGCCTGCGCGCGGCCATCACCATCACCGACAGCCCACCGGTAGAACGCCCACTCATCCTTGACCGGGTCGACCTGCGGGGCGACGACCTGTAGTCTCGGCAACACATGCATCAGCAGAAGGACGCACCGATGACCTTCAAGACCCTGCTCGCCATTCTCGTTCTCTCCGCCCCGGCATTTGCCGCCGAGCCGACAGAGCCGGTGCGCGAGGTGATGGCCGTGACGGAGAAAAACTGGGCCGAAGGCGCCTCGGACTACGAGCCGCTGTTCTCCGACAAACGCCTGTCCCGTCTCTTCAGCGCGGATTTCCAGACGCTCTATGCCGAGGCGATGGAAACGCCCTATGCTACGGAAGCCGGCTCCCCCTTCGACTATGACGTCGTGACCAATGCCCAGGACGGTTGCCCACTCGAAAACGTGATGATCTCGCCGCCGACCCGGGACGGTGCAGCAACCCATGTCACCGTGGAGTTCCAGTCATTCGCCTGCATGGGCGAAGCCGATGAATACCAGATCTTTTCGACCGCGCGTTTTACCCTCGTGGAGGAAGACGGCGTTGCCCGCATCGACGATATTCTGGCGACCAATCCCGACGGCATCGCAATCTCGGCCAAGGAGCAGTTGCAGGCCGTGATCGATACCGAGGAGTGAGCGAGCCGGCTCTCCGACAAATGCGGATATCAACTCAGTGGATCGTAAATTCCCCCGACACCTGTCGCCATTCATTGGGGCCGATCAGCCGCCTGTGGGCGTAGCGGACGGAATGCAGCGGCCCGTCGAGCTTTTCCCGCCAGAAATCGAGGAACTTGTGCATCTCGGGAAAGTCGGGGGCAAGATCGTAGTCCTGCCAGACATAGGTCTGAAGCAGGCTTTCGAAATCCGGCAGGCGGTAGAGGATATGCGCTGTCGTGAGCCCGTAGCCGGCAAGCTGCAACTCGAAGTCCGATGCAAGTTTCATGGTCCACCTCATTATCGTTGACAATATCAGAGGCTGACGTATTTTGCCGGCGGCTTCAATCTGAAAATTTCGTTTTAATAAACAAATTCGATATCTTGGCAGCGCTTCGCCTTGAGTGCTGCCAAGAAATCCGAAAGGCTCAGTCCCAATCGGGCGCCCATTCCGGATCGATCAATCGCATGCCCGCATCGAGCTCGCGGATGCGCATGACCTCCTCGCCGGAGAGCCGGATCGACGCCGCGTCCAGATTGGACTTCACCCGTTCGGGCCGGCTTGAGGTCGGGATCACCACATGGCCTTCCGCCATCAGGAAGGCGAGCGCGATGACGCCTTCGCCGGTCTCGTGCGCGTCCGCCACTTCCTTCAGGATCGGATTGCCGACAACCATGCCCTGGGCGAGCGGCGAGTAGGCCGTGAGCGCGATATCGTGCGCCCGGCAGTAATCGGCCACGACCCTGTTCTGGTTGAACACGTGGCACTCGACCTGATTGGTGGAAATCTTGCGGTCGCCGAGAAGACGCGCAGCTTCCGCCAGCAGGGTCGTGTTGAAATTGGACACGCCGATACGTTTGGTCAGGCCGTCGTCATAGACAGCGGCGAGTTCGCCGATATAGTCCTCGAACGCGGGTCCGTCCGGGCGGCCGGGCCAGTGCAGCAAGAGCAGATCGAGCTTGTCGAGCCGCAGCCGCGCCATACTCTCCTCCACGCTCGGACGGAAGGAAGCCGGGCCGTAATTGTCGATCCAGACCTTGGTAGTGACGAAGATATCCGCAGGCGTGAAGCCGGAATCGGAAATCGCATTGCCGACTTCGGTTTCGTTGTCATAGGCCTGGGCGGTATCGATGTGGCGGTAGCCGGCTTCGAGAGCGGCGATCACCGTATCGTAGGCTTCGCTGTCATTCCGCTTCCAGGTTCCGAATCCCATCTGCGGTATGCCGTTGACGGTCTTCATTGTCATGTATCATTCCCTACGACGCGCGAACGGAAAGGCGGCGGGCAAGCCCGCCGACCGTTTTCCGTTGCCGTCGTCAATTCTTTTTCTGGTAGGCGCGCATCAGCACGAAGGCCAGCGCGGCGATGGAGGCGACGCCCGTGATCGGCTTCTGGTTGATCATGGTCGGCACGACGCCGACCACGCTTTGAAGCATCTCCTCGGTCGCATATTTCGCGGCGTGGAAACGCCGCCGCTCCATGCGGTTCATCATCATCGCATAGGCAAGGACGAACAGCGCCAGCGCGAGCGAAGCGATGGCGATCGTCAAGGTGGCGCCGAGGGGGCCGAATTTTTCCGCAAGATAGATGGCAAGCGCTGCAACGCCGCTGACAAAGGCGGCGAGAAACAGGAAGAACAGAATAACGGCGACAACCGCGTTCCGCTTGGCTGAACGCGCAATGATGCGGCCATCCACTGCCATGGCGGCCGCCACGAGTGATATGAGCCGATCCATCATCTAGCGCCGCGTCAGGAGCGCCATCAGAAATCCGAACCCTGCAGCCATCAGGATCGACTGAAGCGGACGGCTGCGGATATGATCCTCAACATCTTCCTCGAAGGAAAGCGCCTCGTCGCGAGCGCGGTCATAGGCATCCTGACCGCTCTTGATCGCATCGTCGCGGAACTTCTCGGCCTTGACGCGAGCGTCACTGGCCTTCTGATTGCCAAGCGCGCCGATCATCTTCGTCAGTTCGGCGATATCGCCGCGCAGCTGATCGATCTGCGCCTGAATGTCGGCTTCCGTCGTCTTGCCCGCCTGGGCTTCCGTCGATTTATTGGCTACCATTGTGAACTCCTGAAATTAGGCTACTTCCTTACGATAACGCCCGAGCATGATCCTTGTTCCAGATCAAAGCAACAGGGAACGCGAAAATCAGCCCGCCAGAGCCTGATCAGGCCCCTCACGATAAAAGGTCTCCACATGGGAGCGGATGGCAAGGCGCAGTTCTTCCATCGTCTCGTAGAACCGGCCGTCGAGACCATGCACGTGAAACTTCACCGCCACGAACTTCAAGCGACCGTTTTCGGGGATGACGATGCCGACCGGCTGGCCGGCGAATTCAACCATCTGCTTTTTCATGAAATGCACCTCCGACCCTTGAAAAGCGGCCGGCCTCTTATGTTTTAGACGTATGTTTTCAACCTGCGTGTGCAGTCCGACGCATATGAAACCGGGCGCTTCTCAGGACAAAGCCAAAGCCGGGCTCCGGTTGATGGGTCATGCCGCACTGCCTTTCGAAGGACAGACGCAAAACAGGACATAATTGAGATATCGGCGTTGATTGATTTCTAAAGTATCCATCTCGACGGGCATCGAACGCCTCCTCTCCCTGAAACGGCACAGGGCCGCATTCCGGTTATCCTGATAGCCAAAACCGGCCACGAATACCAGAGTTATATTTTACCGATAATGAGGATATTCTTCAAATTCATGACACAATCGCTCGAAAAATTGAAATTTATTTTCCGGGCGAAAGCACCGATGGGTCCGTAATCCTCCGCCTTCCCATAGATAGCGCGAGGCAAACGACGAACAAGGGCCCGGCCGATAAAATTGACCGTCCGTCAACAAATACAATCCCTGGATGCAGCCTGAATTATGACCGCGTTGCAGGCCGGGGCCTCAGCCCATCCGCTCGGAGGCGTAGGAGCCCGCAGACGGCGCAAAAATCACCGTGCGGTTGCCGTTGATGAACACCCGATGATGGATATGGGCGTGGATGGCGCGGGCCAGAACCAGCGCCTCGACATCGCGCCCGAGCGCCACATAGTCGTCCGGGCTCTGGGCATGGGTGATGCGCACTGTCTCCTGCTCGATGATCGGCCCCTCGTCGAGATCCGGCGTCACGTAATGCGCGGTGGCGCCGATCAGCTTCACGCCGCGCTGATAGGCCTGCTTGTAGGGATTGGCGCCCTTGAAGGACGGCAGGAAGGAATGGTGGATATTGATCACCTGCCCCTCCATCTTCCGGCACAGCGCATCGGAAAGAACCTGCATGTAGCGCGCCAGCACCACGAGTTCGGTATCGGTCTGGTCGATCAGCTCCATCAGCCGCGCCTCTGCCGCCGCCTTGTTCTCCTTGTTCACCGGAATATGGAAGAACGGAATATCATGATTGACCACCAGCTTCTGGTAATCGAGATGGTTCGAGACGACGCCGACGATATCGATCGGCAGCGCGCCGATCCGCCAGCGATAGAGCAGGTCGTTGAGGCAATGGCCGAAGCGCGAGACCATGATCAGCGTCTTCATCCTGTAGGAGCCGTCATGGAACTTGTAATCCATCGAAAACGGGGCCGCGATCGCCTCGAAACCGTCTTTCAGTCTGTCGAGGCTGGCGCCGGTTTCTGAAATGAAACTGATGCGGATGAAAAACCGGCCGGTGTCCAGGTCGTCATATTGCGAACTGTCGATGATGTTGCAGCCCTCGGTGGCGAGATAGCCGGAGATCGCGGCAACAATGCCGCGCGTGGACGGGCAGGTCACCGTAAGCACATAATCATTCATAGCCGTCTCCCATTCCTTGAGGGCCAACCTGTCGCGGCGGCCGATCGGTCATAAAAGCTTGCGGCAGCGCTTTCAACCGCTGCCGTGTCCAGCGCATCAGACTATGGGCGGGCCGATCGCGCTTTTGCATTGGCGACGCATAAAGGTCGATTGCCGCCACGCAAGCAGGCTGAGGTCGGTCATAACTGGAAAAACGACGGCCGGGAAACCAAATAAGATATGTCGCCGTATCATTGACAAAGGTGTGCGCTATATTCCTGTTAATTCATCGCTGCTACCATAGAGGCGCCATTTGATGGAGCCATGTCCGGAGTTTTGTGAATGCCAAGTCTGAAAGGGTTTTTGCCGTGCCCCAGCGCCTCTGCCAGCATCAGAAAGCTGTTTTTTACGGCGGCTGTTTCGCTGACCGCCCTTTCGGTCTCGGCGCAGGCCGGCATGGCCGCCGATTGTGAGATGAGCCTGCGCGGCATCAATGTCGCCGGCGCGGAATTCGGCAAGCCGGGCGATCCCTATGGCGAGGGTTATATCTATCCCTCCAAGGAAACCATCGATTCGCTTGCCAATGACAAATTCAACGCCATCCGCCTGCCCTTTCTGTGGGAGCGTCTACAGCCGCAGTTGAACGGCATACTGGATTCCACGGAACTGTCGCGCATTCAGCAAACGGTGGACGACGCCCATGCCAACAACATGGTGGTGATCCTCGATCCCCATAATTACGCGCGTTATCGCGGCGAGGTGATCGGCAGCCCAAACGTGCCGGTCGAAGCCTTCGCCGATTTCTGGAAGCGCCTTGGCGCCGTGTTCGCCAATGACGAGGATGTGATCTTCGGCCTGATGAACGAGCCGCATGACATCGAAGCCGTGGACTGGCTGACGGCGGCAAACGCGGCGCTGAAATCGATCCGCGATATCGGCGCCGGCAATCTCGTGCTCGTGCCCGGCACCGCCTGGTCCGGCGCGCATAGCTGGAGCCAGAGTTTCTACGGCAACTCCAATGCATCGGTGATGACCGGCGTGCAGGACCCCGTCGACAATTTCGCCTTCGAGGTGCACCAATATGCCGATGACGATTTTTCGGGCAAAGCCGACAACTGCAACAAGATCGATGGCGCCGTGAGCGCCATCCAGAGCTTCACCAACTGGCTGAACGCCAATGATTACCAGGGCTTCCTCGGCGAATTCGGCACAACCGACCAACTTTCCTGCCTCAAGGGGTTGAAGCAGATGGTCGACATCATCGAGCAAAATCCCAAGGCCTGGATCGGATGGGCATATTGGGCAAGCGGCGAATGGTGGCCGAAGAATTCGCCGATGATCATCCAGCCGGATCTGCGCAATGGCGGCAAGGCGCAGCTCACCACGCTGCAGCCGGTCCTGAACGAACCGGACACACGGCTCGCCTGCAACGCCCACTAGAGCATCAGGCGTGATGAATGAATCGTATGGGATTCCGTTTTGGTGCGATTT